>CALBSZ010000519.1 GCA_937967665.1 uncultured Planctomycetaceae bacterium | reverse complement strand
CCTCGACTCCCTTTTTCAAGGTAACCACCAGACGCTTGCCGTCGACGCGAACCGAATCGACGTCGGCATGCCCTTCCAGTAACCGCGCCGCGGGCTCCAGGTCTCCTCCGACTTCGATATTCAGCACTGTCGACTCGCGAACCTTTCGCATGACTTCGCTCACCTCGGCATTTACCGACAGGACGCCACGGTCGATAATCCCTACTTTGTTACAGATGTCGGCGAGTTCCGGCAAGATGTGGCTGCTGACGATAATGGTTTTTCCCATTTGCCCCAGTCGGCGGAGGACATTGCGCATCTCGATCCGCGCGCGGGGGTCGAGTCCGCTTAGCGGCTCATCCAACAGCAGCACTTGCGGATCGTGCAGCAGGGTTCGCGCCAAACCCAGTCGCTGCGTTTGCCCGCGCGAAAGCGTGTTTGCGAACGCGTCCCGCTTGAAGTCCAGGTCGACGATTTCGAGCATTTCGTCGCAGCGTTCGCGGCGGGCGGTACCGCGAATGCGATAGGCCGCGGCGAAAAACTCGAGGTACTCGATCACGGTCATGTCGTCGTACACGCCGAAAAAATCAGGCATGTAGCCGACCAATCGGCGAATCTCCTTCGGAGCCGTGTAAATCGAATGACCGCAGACGTAGGCTTCGCCCCAGGTCGGCTGCAGCAGCGTGGCGATAATCCGCATGGTCGTCGTCTTGCCGGCTCCGTTGGGTCCGATAAACCCGAACAGGTCCCCTTGTTCCAAGTTCAAGTTAATCGACCGAATGGCGAACATATCGCCGTATTTTTTCGTCAGGTCATTCGTCTTGATCACGATCCGTATCTTTCCAGGTTAAGGGAGTACCCGTTCGCAGCTCCGATGCTTGCGATGCTGAGGAATGGGTCCGAAGCAAATGCGGCATGCGTCGTTTCGAATGTTGTTGCCTGTCACTCTCCCTCCGGGAGAGTCGCGAGGAACGAGCGGTGAGGGCAATGCGGTCTGGACCAGGGGCCACTCGCCATTCTGGAAAAAGCCCCTCCCCGGCCGCTACCGCGTCCGACCCTCCCCAGGGAGAGTGAAGCAATGCTGCACTCGACCGACACGCATGCTCAAGATCCGGAAGTGGTTCATGACTCATTTCTAAAACCGGTTCCTTTCGGAAACCGGCATGTCGGCCACCGGAAGAACAATGCGATAGTAAGTCCAACGCGAACCTTCGTATTCACTGGCCGGGCGGTCGTCGATTTGCAGGTCGCAGGAGGCGTCTTGTGCACGGCCGACCAGCATCGCACGCCCCAACTCCAGGTGCCCCGTCAAGTCCAGGCTCGCCCGATAACGATGTTCCATCTCCGTGTAGGTCGAACCGCCGGCGGCCTCATGAAACATCAACATTTCGACAATGCGCGGCACGTTCAATTCTCCCGGCTTCCAGGGCTGGTTGATGTCTTCCGCGTCGCGTTTTTTGGTGACCACTGTCCGTCGCGTCAAGCGCCACTGCAGATTCAGCAGCCGCAGGGAGTCCACCGCGACTTCATCTCCCGGCGCCAATTCGCCATCGATCCGCATGACCAAGTTGTTGAACACCAGCATGACATCCTGAAGTGGTACTGCCAGGGGATTCTGCAGCGTTCCTTTCAGTACACCATCGGAGGTCACCTTCAGTTGCGACGCGTCGCCTGCCCGCGCATCGTCCAGGCTGGCTTTCCAGCGCCGCGCGAAGCCTTTCGAACCGGCGGCCAGGACCGGCGCTCGGCTGACGCAGTAGCGGTCACCGTCCGGGGACTTCTCGATATCGTAGGGATCCGAAAACAGGCTCGCAGGAACACGCGCGTCCAACCCGCCCAGGCCGGTGCCAGGGAGACCATTCCAGGCCAGCAGGGAATCCGCCCCATCCGCCGCGGCCGTGATTTGCACCGCTCGCGTCGCCGGGCTGTAAACACTGGCCCAAGTTGATCCTCTGACGACGGAGGATGCCAGGTCGACGTCGACGATGTCCAGTTGGTTCACACGCACTTGCGATCCACGCAATTTCTCGACCAGCAGCAGGGCGATGAGGCAAAACAGGACGACCACGAAGGGAAAGGTCAACCAGGTCCAATGCATCCGGCCGAGACGCCTGAGAATGAAGTAGTCGGCGGGACCAACAAGCGCGACAAAGACGACCAGCAATCCGGCCACCCAGGCAAATTCGACGCGTGTTACCCCGTTGAACTGATCCAGGGCCGATCGCAATTGCCCGCTCAAGTCGGTATAGCCTACGTGGACGACCTTATCGCTGTGCCCGATGGCGCGATTGCCGCGCGTCCCTTTGCCGTCTCGCAGCAAGCGCGACACCAGCCTCCCCTGTTCGGGCCACGCCACGAACGGGGGCTGATCCAAATCCAGGCCGATGAACACAACCTGACCGAAACCGAGCGGCTGCCGGACAACCAGGGCGCCCGTTTCGCGCCGCGATTCCGGATCGTAGACTTCCACGACGCCGGTCACATCCGTCAACATGGTCATGGCAACCGCCTGATCGTCGTCGTCCGCAAGGTCGATCGCCTGACTGGTCCCCGCATACTGGCTTAGCGCGCCGAGCGAACGCAGCGGTTTGACCCCCGCGACCCGACCGGGGATGAGTTCCGCCAGCGGCCCCAACGCGGCAGCACGGCTTCCCGCGCACAGGACCAGACGGCCGCCCACCTTTACCCAATCCACAATGGCGTCGCGCTGAGCTGGCTGCAACTGAAAGCCCTCGTCCCCGCCCGTGAACACCAGCGCGTCGACACCATCGTAGCCGTACCAGTGGGACGGCAACTGATTGGCGTGCAGGTAGATGACGGCAACCAACTAGGCGTCCACGAACCTGTCCGCCGTCTGCACATCGATACTGCTGCCCACCGTGACGACAAACATGCTGGTAGAACGGATCGGCGGTTGCCGCGTGCCCGCTGGCGGCGTGACGCGGTGGCCATTGGCCAGCATGACGGACCAGGGAGCGTTCGCGGCACCGAACTTGACGTAGGCCTTGCGGCGATCCTTGAGGGAATCGCCGAGCAAAAACTCGACCGGCTCGCCATCGCCGTCCAGCATCTGGACAGCCGCGATCGCGGGACCGTCCGCGGGAACGCGAACTTCCGCCCAACATCCCGTTTTGGCTCGATTTCCGAAACCGAATTCGACCGAGTTCCCATCGGCGCGGAGGTCCGCGACCGCAATCAAGACCACGAAAGTGGAAGCCAAAACGACGTGAGTGATGTGCGACATGGCAGACGGACCGCAGTGCGCCGACTACGGCTTGGTTCCCTCCGCGCAAGCACAGACAAGACGGCCGCAACCAGGGCAGCCCGCTCCATACTTTTTCGTCACGGCCGCCGCCAGGTCGACGTTGACGACGTTCGCAATCGTCGTCAGCCAGGCCAGGACATCGGCGAATTCTTCCATGCGGTCTTCATGAGTTCCCTCGCGCAGCGCCGTCGCCAGTTCGCCGATTTCTTCAGCCAGCCACATGAATGTACCGTCCACTCCGCGCGCCAGATCTTTTTCCAAGTACATGTTGGCGATGAGCTGCTGGAAATCGGCCAGGCTGACGTTGCGATTGTCAAGGGTCATGGATCTTCTTTAATGCCTGGTCGTGCGCGTCACGCCAGATTTGTTTCTCGCCGCCAATTCGAATGGCCATCTCGTATTCGTCAACGGCCGCCTGGTAATCCGACATGCCGAACCGCGCCGCCGCCAACATGGCGTGCGCGTCGCTGTCCATCACGTCGATTCGCAGTGCCTGGATCGACCATTCCGCGGCTGCGGCAAAATCCTTGTCCGCCAAGGCCAGCTGCGCCAGTTTCTTGCGCATCGTGACGTCGTCGCTGTCGCGCATCGCCAGTTCCGCCAGCACTTCCGACAGTTCTTCACCGCCCGCAGTCAGGTAGACGCGAGCCAACGACTTCAACCAATTGTCATCATGAGGATATTTGTCAGCACCGATTTTGTACAGGCGCTCGGCATTGGCAAAGTCCTTGTTCTTGAGAGAAATCGCGGCCAGCAGGGACAATACCCGTGGATGCGGCGATTCTTCATCAAAACCTTGACGTAATTTCTCCTTCGCTGTCTCCAAGTCGCCAATGGACAAATAGATCCTGGCCATCACGTACGCCGCCAACGGCTGATTCTTCTGCCGTTCCTGCGCCTGTAGGGCCCGTTGCCGGGCCCGGGGCGTATCACCGCGGAGCAGCAGCGCGAGCGCCATTTCGGCCAATAACGCAGGTTCATCCGGCTGCTGCTGCAAGGCGGCTTCCAGTTCCTGCAAGGTCCGCGTCGGTTCGCCAAACGTCGCCGGCAGCGTGTCGACGATCGCTTGGACATAAGCCGCATACCCTTGCTCGAATTCCTGGACAGAAACCTGAAAACAGTGCTTCACTGCATCCGGAGTCGTCAGGTTGTCCGCATAGGCGCGCAGCATCTTCGCCAATGATTCGGGGCCGTATGTCGCGATCATGTACTCCGCATACAGTTCGGCCTGGCAGTAAGCCAACGTCCAATCCTCGCCGCTCTGCGGACGCATGAATCCGAAATTGATATCGCTCAGATCGAACAACTGTCCCGCGCGGGTCCGCCTGGCCAGCACCTGGTTCCACGACGCGGGTCGCCGAGCATCTTCGTGATACACGGCCAGCGCTTCGGTATACCAGTGGGGAATATTGAAGTCCGTCTGCTGGAGATTGACGACATGGACGAATTCATGCTTCAGAACTCGAGCCCAGTTGAAGGGTTTCTCCATATCGTTCGGAGACACCATGGCGACCATGCGTCCCGCACAGGCCCCAACCGTGCCGATGTACGGCAAACCTACCATCCGCGCGCTGAACCATCCGTGGCCGCTGGTGTTCTTCGCACGGCTGAAGAATTCAAACAGGGACTTTTCCGCAGGTTCGTACCCGAGCGACTGGACGATCTCCGGATAAACGGTCGTTTCCAGGTAGTCGGCGGCATATTGGGCAAACACGTCGTCGTGCCCACGATCGAATTTGATGACGAAATGGTCCGTTTCCATGACCGCATAGCCGTCCAGGACATCGAGCACTTCGAGCGTGTTCCTGACGCGCACGTTGAACGGATCGATCTCGAACGATTTGGACAGCAGCTGCCGGCCCTTGATTTCATCCCCGAGACGCATGTAGAGCAGCCCCAGTTCCCCGCGCACCCCGGTCTGCTGCGGCATGCGTTGCAGCGATTGCTCGTAGTAATCCACGGCAAAGGGAAACTTGCGCATGAGCTCGATACTCTGCGCCAACGTGCGAAAGAACTCGCCGCAATGCTCGTTGCGCGCCACCGCTTCGTCAATCAATTGCTGCATGCGGGCATCCGCATCCTGCCTGCTGAATCCGTCGACAGCGCCGTAGGCCGCGGCCAGCCGTCCAAGTGTCGCTTCGTCATGGGGCTGCAACTTCTTGGCTGCCGCAAGGATCTGGACAGCGTCTTGCGGCCGCAAGTCCACCAGGGCCACATCCGCGCGCAACTGCCGCAGCGAAAGCAGGTTCGGATTGACGCGTTGGGCCTGCCCCAGTGCGGATTGTGCCGTGGGCAAATCAAAGTCCTGCAGCGCCAAACGAGCGCGGGCGGCGTGCACCTCCGCCGCGTGCGGATTGATTGCCAGGGCGGCGTTCAAAGACACCTGGGCGTCCGGCTTGTTGAACTTCTCCATGAACAACAAAGCCATCTCGAGATGGGCCGGCCAGTAGTTCGGATCGAGTTTGAGTGCCGCGGGCAGCAGGTCATTCACCAGAAACGAGAACTGGTCGCTGGCTCGATTCCACCGCGCGTACTGGGCAGCGGCCAGGGCGATGTAGCGGAGGTCTTGCGGATCGTCAAAGTCGTCGGTGCGGTTGTAGTAGTCGATGAACCATTCGTATTTCTGATTGGCTTCGTCCAAGCGTCCGGAAACGCGGTCCAGTTCCGCGGACAACCAGCGGGCCGCGAGCGACTCGGAATCGGCGGCCAGGACGGAGGCCACGCGTCCGCTCGCCTGTTCGTAATCGCCCGCTTCGAAATGGAGCAACGCCATTTCGGCCTCTAGATCGCTGGCTTGCTCGTGCGACTTGTGCGCCGCAAGCAATGTCGCCAGGGCCTCAACACGTTTCCCCGTCGCCTGCTGGCAATGCGAAACGCCAATCGCCGCCATCACCGGATGGTCGCCCGCCAGTTCCCGAAACGCGCGCTCCGCCTCTTCATACTTCCCGGTAAGCAACAAAGCTCGCGGGCCATTATCTGCTGCGGCCGCAACGAGGCCACCATCACCGACGAAACCGGCACAGACAACACAGACAATGAACCATGACCACGGAGAGAGGACCTGCATAACCTACTCGCCCGGGCGTTCGCCAAGCTGTTCACAAAACCTGACGTGCTCCTCGCAGGCAACGCCTTCACGCAACACCGCGTGAACACGACGTCCGTCGAGCCTTAATAGGGCTTCGGCATCCAGCCACAGACCCGGGAACACAACGCTACGAAATATCCCGTCGCCTGAACTCGAGCGAGATACGTAATGGCCATCCTTCAGTTCAAACCAATAGACGGCCTTCGACTGTAGAGCCACCACGATGTATTCGCAAACGCCAGCTCGTTCGTAGTCCGCTTTCTTGGCACTAAGGTCATGCGTTTCGGTGCTCAGCGAGATTTCGACGATGAGTTCCGGAGCACCTTCAATATATTCCTCCTGGTTTATCCGAGTCTGACCGCCTGGATGAATCATCAGGCATGCGTCCGGTAGAGGTTCGCTGCGGTTGCCCAGGATTATGGTTAAGCCGTCACCGCCAGCTACACCTGGCGTGTTCAATTCGTATTGGTACAGCCAGGACGATATCAATCTCTGAATTCGTCCATGCCGGTTTTTCATGGGTGACATCATGAACACGACTCCTCCCACCAATTCGGCACGAGTCCCCGGAGACATGGCCTCGTACCGGGTATGGAACGTTGCCTGATCTAATCGTTCACCCGGCTTCAAGGGTGGAACGGATGGAACAAGAGAAGCGTGCATATCGGTTGAAGAATGAGCTGTGTCAGACATTTTGACCTCTGCAACCATTATACCGCCGCGAGCGGCTATTTCTACGGCGGCCTACCGTGCGTCCGCCATGGCATCGAGCTGGATGACGGCGCGATCGTGTTCCTTTTCCAGAAAAGTTCGGCCATATTTCACGTTCACATGGTCCCAGGGCAGGCGGTCTCCGACTTCATAAGGCGTGTGCAGGGCCTGATGGTAGTCGATACCGCAATCGGCCAACGCTTGCCACCAGCGGCTGGAATCGAAATGCTCGGACCAGCTTTCCATGCGAGCGCCCCGCTGGTACGCCAATTCGATGACGTCGGCCATCCGGCGATCGCCACGGCTCAAAATCCCTTCCAGCATGCTGGTTTCGGTATCGTGGCACTTGACATTCACCGCGCGAATCGACCGCTTCTGCCACAGATACTTGTGAGCCCACTGGAAGTACTCGCGCGTCTGCATCGCGTTCCACTGGTACGGGGTATGGGCCTTCGGCACGAAATTGGAGACACTGGCGGTGACCTTGGGATAGCGGCCTTTCACCTCCTTGCCGATCTTCTCGATCGTTTCCGACATCTCGATGATGCCGTCCAAGTCGACCTCGCGTTCCCCCGGCAGCCCACACATGAAGTACAGTTTTACTCCAGTGTAGTTGTTGGCGAAGGCGACGCGGCAACCTTCATACAGGTCGTCGTTCTTGATCTTTTTGCGAATCTGCTCGCGCATGTCATCCCGCGCCACTTCGGGAGCCAGCGTCAGGCTGCTGTGGCGATCGTTACCGATCAATTCGGCAATACTCCGCAGTTGCTCGTTCACACGCAAACTCGGCACGGACACGTTGACGCCCAGCGGGCGGAACACGCGTTTCAGTTCCAGGACCAGCTCTTCAAAATGGGGATAATCGCTGCTCGACAGGGAAAGAATCGAGATCTCGTTGTAGCCCGAATTCCTGTAGCTTTCGATCGCCGCATCGACGATTGTCTTGACACTGCGGATGCGGAGCGGTCGCTTGATCACCGTGCTCTGGCAGAACCGGCATTGCCAGGGGCAGCCGCGCATGATTTCGATTGCGATCCGGTCGTGGACACATTCCACGTAGGGTACGATCGGTTTCGTGGGCAGCGGAATGCCGTCCAGGTCGGAGATCACCGACGGCTCGATGGTTTCCGGCACTTCGGTATGGGTTCGATTCAAGGCCACGAAGCGGCCGTCCTTGTATTCCGGTTCGTAGAAGCGCGGCACGTAGGCGAATGGCAGTTCCTGGGCCAGCTGCAGCAGCAGTTCCTCGCGCTGTCGCCGCCCCGCCTCGCCTTCCAGGATGGGTCCGGCATCCTCGCGCAACTTCAGCCAGCGGTCGCAGATTAACGGCAAGCTTGGTTCCCCGTCGCCGGTCACGAACAAATCGATAAAAGGCGCGACCGGTTCGGGATTCTGAGCACAAGGACCGCCGGCGATCACCAGGGGCTCGGCGAGTGTCCGCTGTTCCTCGCGCAGGGAAATTCCACCCAGGTGCAGCATCGTCAGGATGTGGGGATAGTCGACTTCGTATTGCAGCGAAAAACCCAGCACGTCGAATTGCGACAGCGGCGTGAACGTCTCCAGACTGTAAAGCGGGATCTGTTGAGAGCGCAGTTGTTGTTCCATGTCCAACCACGGAGTAAACGCGCGTTCGCAGACCCAATCTTCACGGGCATTCATCAGCGAATACAGCACTTGCAGGCCGTGATGGCTCATCCCAATCGTATAGGCGTCCGGAAACGCCAGGCAGAGCTTGCCCGTGACCTCGCGATGATCTTTGCGCACGGCGTTCAATTCGTTCCCCAGGTACTGAGCCGGAGTTTGTACGCGGGAAAGGACGTGACGTACCAACCGATCTTTAAGTTGCTGATTCAACATGAGTCCCTGCGACCTCGCCGCCGCCATGGATTTGTGCTAGTTTGTTGGAAGTGCGGAGCTGCCTCGCCTCGGATCGCAACGGCATTCCGAGCCTCGCCAATCATCAGCTCGCCAGTCATCAATCCAAAGTATAACGCAATGTCGGAATTCACTACAGTCGCAAAAGTCGGCGACATCCCGGATGGCCAAGGAAGTTCGTTCGTCGTCAACGGCCGCATGGTCGCAGTATTCAATGAAAAAGGGAGTTTTTTTGCCATCGACGACCTTTGCCCCCACATGGGCGCCTCGCTGGCCGGCGGCTACGTCGAAGACGGCGTGGTCACCTGCCCGTGGCATGCCTGGCGTTTCTGCATCAAGAAGGGCACCTGGTGCGACAATCCTCGCATTGGCATCGATAGTTTCCCCGTCCGTATTCACGAAGACGAGATTCAAGTTCTCGTCGTCGAGAAGGAATCGCCCTCGTCCGGAGAGTCGACGCCTGAGGTCCCGGATTCACCTTAACTTTCCACCGGACGGATGAGTTCCCTCTGAATGTGCCCGCGCCACATATCGGACAGCAGCAGTTGGCGGCAAAAGTCTCTTGCTTTCGGCGCAAGACTCCTGAACCGTACTGAGATGTGGTGAACAGCACGTTAGGCAAAGAAAGATGCGAGAATTCACATCTGAAAACGGCAAAATGCTTGCATCTACCTGCAGTCAGCCGTAGGCTAAAGATTGTTGGCCGTGTCGGTAGCTCGAAAGGAGCTGTGATGCCCCTGAAACATTTGTTCGTGTTTCAGGCTTTTTTATGCGCATCGAAGACATCCGGAGCGGAGCACGCGTCAATTTAGCATTCACCCGTCAGCGGACACTGCGATGCAGCGCGACGGAGATGTTAAACGTTCATGCGACTCGCAGTCGTATCGTCACGTCATCGGGATCAAAACCGTTTCTTCACGCGACCGAAGGTTCCTAGCGATGCCGTTCCTACCCAGGCGTAGACGTCCCGCTGGCGTCCGCCATTCACCGTTTCGCCGCCCCCGGCTGGCGCTTCTCGAACATCTTGAGCCCCGCATGCTGCTGGCCAGTTTACCTACGCCTACTGGGCGGTTGGGATTGGATGGGGCGATGGTGTATCGCACATCGACTTCCGACAACTTTGCCGCCGCGAACGAAACGGACGACTTCACGCTCGATTTGGATGCGGGACAAACCGTGGCGATCTTGCTGCAGCCTCAAGACAGCTCGCTGCAGGGCCGCCTTGAACTGCTCGACCCCAGCGCCGTGTCGATTGGATCTGTCGACGCAAACTCGGCGGGAGACAATATTCTGCTGCAATCCGTCAGCGCGCCAAAGTCGAATACGTATCGGATCGATGTATCCAACCTGGCCGGCACGGGCGACTACGCCATGAGCGTCACGCTGAATGCTGTAGTGGAAGACGAGCCGCTAGTCGGTTCGGACAACGACACGCTCGCCAGCGCGCAGGATCTGGAGCCGTCGGCGGTGTCGATTGATGGCAATGCGGATCGGCTGGCGGTCGTTGGCGAAATCGAACGGGGACGCCGCATCTCCGGACACGCCTATTCGGTCGAAGCATGTTCCGACCAGATTTACGAAATTGATCTGGCCAACGGTAGTTCGCTCCATGCCACCACGATCACCTGGAGCGGTGGCGCGTACAATTGCTTCAACGGACTCGCTCAAGATCCCACGACCGGGACACTCTACGCGCTCCTGAATGTATCGGGACAAACTGGTCGCGTGTTGGCGACGATCGACGTCGGCGCCGGAACGGCGGAGACGGTCGGCAATACGGGAGACAAGTTCGCCGCGATCACGTTCGACAGCAATGGCGTGCTATACGGCGTCACGGGTGACGGTGCGAGCGTCCCTGAAACACTGTTCACGCTCAGTACTGTTGACGCGGCTGCCACCGAATTGTTTCCGCTCGGTAACGGCGACAACGGCGAATCGCTCGCCTTCAACCGGGACGACGGGCAGCTTTATCACGGCTCGGGCAACGCGCAGCGGATTTTTGAAACGGTGGACGTGGCGACGGGCCAGACCAGCAACATTCCCCTGACTGGCGTGGGCCAGGACGAACTGCGAGTCCTTGCGCACGTGCAGGCAGACCAGCTGGTGATGTCGGACGGATCGGACTTGTTCGGACTGACGACCGCGGGCTTCGTGGAGCACATTGGCGTGATGGACCACTGGTCGAAAGGAATCGTTTCGACATCCGGCCAGTTGGAGATTCTCAATGATTCCGTGGACTTCTACCGTTTTTCGCTAACGGCCGGTGAGACAGCAACGATTGCGGCGGACGGCAACGTGACACTCGAACTGCTCGATTCCGCCGGCGATCGCATTGCCGTCGGGTCCGGCCCATTTGATAACGCGGAACACGCCATTGTTGACTTCGCCGCACCGGTGACCGGCACCTATTACGTTGGCGTAAGCGCCTCGGAACAGGCGCCGTACCAGATCGTCGTGACCCGCAACGCCACCTTCGGGATCGAGCACAGCGCCGACACGGATCCGCAAAGCATCGTTCCAACCCACAATGTGCTCGGCAGTCTGGGGCGGCCACTGGAGCCGCCGATTCGAGTGGCGGTGATGGGGACCGGATCGGAATCCGTACTCGTTCGCGATCAATTGAACGATGACACACACTTCGATTTCGCTGCTCGAAACGTAGTCAGCGACGAAATCGACACGGTCGAGGAATTGCAAGACTTTGACGTCGTGATTTTGGGCGATTCCGGTACGACTATCACCGACACCGCCGCGGCGGCCCTCCGCACCTGGTACGAAACGGGACTCGGCGGCGTGATCGGCTCATCCTGGCTGTACTTCAATCTACAAAGTCGTTCCGCGACCGCTCGACCCGACCTGGACGCGGTAATACCGCTGGACATGGCTGCTTCCAATGGTGACGCCAACGCCAACGACGGGCTGGTGGTCGTGGACGGCACGCACCCGACAACTCAAGGTGTCAACGATTTCAGCGGTTTCGGACGCAGCAGTAGCAATGGGGCGGACGGCGGCGTGACTTTGGCAACCAGCGGCGCGGGCGGCTTGCCGCTGGTGGTCGTGGACGAGGATGGCGTCAAACGCAGCGCGTGGCTGGGAACGCTTTACTTCAACAGTAGCTCGGTCGGCAGGCAGGCGGACGCCGACAGGCTGCTGGAACAGACCGTGGCGTGGGCCGCCGTGGATGGCAGCGACAGCTATTCGATCATCGCCAGCGAAGGGGACATGCTGACATTGCAGACCGCGACGCCGTTGGACGGTCCCCATCATCCGCAGAATGATCTGGACACCAAACTGGAATTGTTCAATCCGCTCGGCGCGTCCGTGGCGTTCGATCAGAACAGCGCTGCCGATGGCCGGAACGCGGTGATTAGCTACACCGTGCCTGCGGGCGATGCGGGAACGTATCGTATCGCGGTAGGTCTGGAGGCAGGGCGCGGCGATTATCAAGTCATCGCCAGTGGCGCGACGGGGACCAGCGCGCCGCTGCAAGTGACTGCAACGAGTCCGTCGGATATGGAAACCGTGATCGGCTTCCCGACCTTCGAGATAACACTGGATCGTAGCGTCTTGCTCAGCAGCGTTGAGGCGTCGGACCTGACGGTAGACGGTATTCCGGCGGACGGCGTCACGATTGTCGATGGCCAAACACTGCTGTTCGATATCACGTCCGCAAATCACGGTGACGGCATGTACACTGCTACGCTTGCAGGCGGTGTGTTGCAAGACCTGTCTGGCGTCGGTAACGCTTCGTTCACCTCCACCTTCACCGTTGACGCGCTGCCCGCGTTCAAGCCGCTCCCGCCCCGCGGCAGCCAGATCTATGATCCGCCCGCAGCGGGACATCTATTGAGCGTCGGCGATACGGATACTTTTCTACTGGATCTTGCCGGCGGGCAGACGGCCACGGTGATTGTCACGCCGAACGACGCATCGCTCCAGCCGCAGGTGGAAATGCTGGACGGCGCTGGCGGCAGCCTGGCGACGGCAGCGGCGGCCGGCGCCGGGGACTCGGTAATCCTGCAAAACGTTCCCGTCAACCTGGCCGATACCTACTCGATCGACGTCACCAGCCTGTCCGGGAGCGGCAGCTACGAAATCCAGGTAGTCCTGAACGCGACGTTCGAAAGTGAAGCGGTCGGTGGTCAGGAGAACGATTCGATGGCCACAGCGCAGGACATTGACGCGTCGTCCAACGTACTGCAGGGCGGCGCCACCCGCCTGGCATTGGTCGGCCAAAGTGGCGACGATGATTTCTTCGGCTTTACACTCGCCGCTGGCCAGTCCGCTTCGTTGGCCGTGGCCACTCAGGATGCCAGCCAACTTCAGGTCGAACTCTATGATCCGGCCGGCACCTTGGTCGTCGGTGGCGATGGCGGGGCTTCCAACATGGCGTCGAGTATCCGCGGATTTTCGGCAGCGTCATCCGGCACTTACTTCGCCCGCGTGTTCGGAGGCAGCGGCGCAACTTATTCGTTGGTCATCGGTCGCGACGCGGACTTGGATCGCGAGCAAAACGATTCCATCTTGCAGGCTCAAGACGTCCATCTTTCGAAGAACGTCTTCGGTTTCACGGGTGTGGCGAATTACGAGGCGCTGGTGCTCAGCGCACAGCCGACCGCCTACTGGCGCTTGGGAGATGCCGCAGGACAGCCGGCAACCGATGCAACGGGCAACGGCAACGACGGCACCTATGTGGGCAACGTCCAGCACGGTCAACCAGGCGCCGTGCCGAACGATTCCGATGCTTCGGTTTTGCTGGATGGCGATGGCTCGTTCGTGACCGTTCCAGACTCCGCCGATCTGAATCCATCAGAACTCTCTATCGAAGCGTGGGTCTACGCGCCGGCCGGCGCTCGCAGCGCAACAATCGTGATGAAGAGCGGCGATTGCTGCTGGGGCGACGGCTACGGCTTGTATTTGGATTTCGACGGCGACTTGATCTTCTTTGTTAACGACTTCGAAGTGATTCAGTCGCGAAATTTCCCGGAAGAGACGTGGAAGCATGTCGTGGCAACGTACGACGGCATCGATCTCAATGTCTATATTGACGGGGTACTCGAGGAGACGGGTCTCGTCAACCAGCCATTGGTGCACACGAACCATCCGTTGCATATCGGCGAAGCAACGCCGTTTGGTCCACCATTCGACACGTGGACCGGCCGCATTGATGAAGTCGCCATCTACGATCGCGTCCTTTCGATCGACGAGATTCAGGCTCACGCCGCTTTCGACCTGGCCTTCAACGAAGACGTGTACCAGTTTCAGGCGTTCGATGGCGACGTGCTGTCGATTACAACCACGACGCCGCTGGCGGACGCAGGCGAACCGAACAATAACGTCGATCCGATCTTGGAATTGCTTGACGGCACGGGAACGAGTCTCGCGGTGGATGACAACAGCGCGTCCGACGGCGTCAATGCCCAGTTGAACTACACCGTGCCTGGCGGCTCGGGAGGAACCTATTACGTGGCAGTCCGTTCGGCTTCACTGGCGGGCGAATATTCGCTCTCCATCAACGGTTCGACTGCACCGCAGCCGCCGCTGACGGCGACGCTTGTTGAGCCGCTCGACGCCGCCATGCTCGACGACTTTCCTTCGGAAATCGAAGTGGCGTTCTCGCAGCCACTGTTGCCGAGCAGTATTGATGCGGCCGACCTGATGGTGAACGGCGTAGCGGCCGGCAATGTCACGGTCGTGGATAGCCAGACACTGCGTTTTGATGTGTCGCAGCTTGATGACGGAGACGACGCTTACGACGTGGATATTTCGGCGGGCAGTCTTGTCAGTCTGTCCGGGCAGGCGGTCATCGCCTTCCAGGGCACGCTACACGTCGATTCGACACCGCCATTTGCCCCCCAGCTCCCAGCTGGTTCGTTGATTTACGATACGTCGACGGACGGCCTGCTGACGCCGATGGGTGACGTCGATCGGTTCACGTTCGAATTGGATGCGGCACAGTCATTGACCGCCTTGATTGCGCCTCGCGACTTGAGTCTGCAAATCGATGGGACGGTGCGGGACGCGAGCATGTCGGCCATTGCCAGTGCGTCGGCAGCGGGACCGGGGCAGCCTGTTGTCATTCAAACCGTACCGGTCACGGCTTCCGGAACCTACAGCGTAGAGTTGACCAACACGGACGGCACAGGCGCGTACGATGTCTGGTTCTGGCTAAATGCCATGTTGGAAACCGAGTCTGTTGAGGGCACGACGAATAATGCCGTCGCCGAGGCGCAAGCGTTGGATGCAGGTTTGATCCAAGTGGGAGGTGGGGTGAGTCGGTCGGCCGTGATCGGCTCGTCCGGCGACGACGACTTCTTTTCGCTGGCGCTGAACGCAGGTGACTATGTGTCGCTGGCGGCCATTGCCTACAACGGCTCACCGCTGGATCTGGCCTTCTTTGACGTTGCCGGTGATCTTGTTTCCGTGGGGTCCGCCATCAACGGCAACGTCCAGCAAGTGATCAGCGACGCCGTGA
>CALBSZ010000518.1 GCA_937967665.1 uncultured Planctomycetaceae bacterium | reverse complement strand
TCCTGCGCCCCAGCCAGCCGCGTGCCAAGCTCCAGGATGCGAGGTGTACCAACCACCGCCGTAGACGTTCCATTGGTGAAAGTTGTTTTGCACTGAGTTGGCCGTCGTATGACGCACACTAGGCGAAATACGGTTGAATCCCACACCACCGGCTCCCACACCCGGACGGCCTACACCACCGGCTCCAACACCCGGACGGCCAACACCGCCAGCCCCTGCACCCGGTCGGCCGATTCCCCCAGCACCTACCCCAGGGCGTCCGACACCACCAGCGCCTTCGCCCGGTCTTTCAATGCCACCAGCACCCGCGCCCGGGCGGCCGATTCCGCCGGCGCCTTCGCCGGGTCGTCCAACACCTCCGGCGTCTGCACCAGGCCGACCAACGCCATTCCCTGGATCGACACCCGCGCCTGGGCTTCCGGCCCCTCTGCCAGGCGAACCCAAATTGTGCAAGCCCCCATCGGACGGCAATCCCAAAAAGTTGTTCAGATGACCACGACTGGGCGAGTTACCCGAGTACCGATCTCCGAAGCTGTCGCGAGACAAGCCGCCGCCTTGTCCACCACCTCCGCGCCCCGAACCACCGAGGCCACCAGCACCACCAAAACCGCTGCCCCCAGGTCCGCCGCTAAAACCGCCTTGTCGTCCTCCGGCTCCGCCGAAGCCGCTCGACGAGCCTAAACCGCCACCGAATCCGCCCTGACTTCGTCCGCCGCCTCCTCCAAAGCCACTTCCGCCGCGACCGCCGCCCATGCCACCTTGTCGACCGCCACCTCCACCGAAGCCACCTTGTCCAGCGCCACCGCCGAATCCGCCACTACCGCCACCGCCAAAGCTGGGACCACTGCCACCAATACTCGGTCCACCGCCTCCGAAACTGCGACCTCCACTACCGCCGAAACTCGGTCCACCGCCACCACCGAAGCTGCGGCCTCCACCACCGCCGCCGCCGCCAAATCCGCCCCGGCCACCGCCGCCACCTCGGCCGCCTCCTCCAAAACCGCGGCCCAGACTATCGGCCACCGGCGTGCAAATCATCAAACTCACAATCAGCGTTGTCATCAAGAATTGCCGTGGCATCGTCTTTCTCCGTCTCGGTGTTTTTAATTTGTGATTGGACATTGCCCACCGATTGATACAGCAAATTAAGCGGGCCTTTGAAGTTCAATTGGTGGATTTACGTTTCAGCACGACTTCATCCCTATCTGGCAGTTGGATGCCGTTTGCTGTTCGCTCGACCGATTGCCAGACGTACGCGTTGTCGTCTAATCGCCTCAGAGTGTTGACTGACGTGGTGAGGATTCCATCGCCGGTCACTCCACGAATTTCCGACGTCCACCCACCTTGAATTGGCGACCAAGCACCGACGGCGTGACCGCCATCGGGACTGAAATTCCACGACTGCACATGCCCATCCGCCGCATTCCATCCGATCATTTGAACTCCGGACGTCTTCGTTCCATCGACATTTGTGATCGTGTACCTACGCTCGACGAAGCTCTTGTTAGCAATCCAACGACAGACAGACTCGATCCGGTTGCCGTGCTCCTCCGCATTCCACGTCCCGATCAGCCACTCCAGGTCCGCAACATTCCGGAAACCCGACGCCGTTTCGACGTGGGTATCGCGGACGGAGGCCATTAACCAGTGACCGTCGACTTTGACATGAATTGCGGTGTATTTGCTGAACCCCGGAACTCCCGCCGGCGGTGGATCAACAACGGCGCGGCCGTCTTCGATCGCCGTGCTGTCGCTCAGCAACCGAACCGAGTCGATCATGACGCGCAGCGTGACCTTGGGGCTATCGGCGAAGAAAGCGGCGTAGCCTTTCTCAATTGCATCGCGGCCGACGAAGCGGCGCCCGGTATCGTCGATGTACTCGCCCTCCTCCGTCCACAACGCTGCGATCGCCTTGGCGTCTTGCTTGTTGAACGCGTCAACAAATTTTGCCGACTCCGTGCGGAGGGCGGCCAAATCTGATTCGGATCGGCTCCTTGTCGCCACAGCGTTGGGCCGGGATGAGTCTTTCGCCGATTTCGATGCGACTTCTTCCGCAAGAGCGAAACTACCCAGACACGAACTCAACAATATGGCAATGCCTGGCGTGGAGATCCGGTGTCTCATAGTGATGTCCTGTCTGCAAGGTAGTTGAATCGAGGAATAGCGTGGTCACCCCTCTTGCGGAAGCACCGTCGCATACTCACCCATGATACTTCTCGAAGAACCAGACTTCCAGGACTACGCTACAGAAGCTTAACGCCAGCCGTCAGTTGGGTAGCATTCTTCGCTCCATCTCCGATCCTACCCTACCTACCCTACGCTGCGAATTCGCCCGACGCGCGTGTCCATAGGCGCTTCGTGGGGTGTACCCAGTCAGCATCGAAATAGCAATTGGTCCTGAGCCGCCGGGCCTGGCGACCCCGGCGGCTCACGATAAATTAACCGAATTGCCAAAGAGCGGTACGCGGACGCACATCCTCGTCCGGTCGGCCGGCGCGGCGAGCGGATTGGCGCGACGCCGGGTTGGCCGAGGAAATTCAGAAGTTGCAGGGGCAGATGAAGGCCGACCTCGCAGCGCACGGTTTGGACCCTCCCCAGGATTTGGAGGATTGGGAGGGACTGGCGCGGCTCGCGGAGATAGAACCGGGACCGATGACGATGGTGGAGATTTACGACTGCGCCATCGCATGGGCCAAGCGGGAGATTGTCCGTTGCAAGATCGCTTCCGGCGAGACGCCAATCCAGGCGCTCGACAAGCCTCTCCCGAAAGCGACGCGCGCGGCCGAGGATGCGAGCATCAGCCGCGATGAGCACGATCCTCGAATTGCCTGGTGCGTGGGCAAGCGCATCTACTTGGGTGACGACACACAGATCAGCAGGCTCTTCTGGTTGCTTGCCTCCCGGGTCGGCCGGGCCCGCACATTCGGCGAGGTGCAGCGGGCCATCGACAGGTTTGAAACGGACCGCGAGGACAAAGACAAGTTCGAAGACGCCATGAAGCGCTTGCGAAAGGCGATCTCGAAACTGCGGCGAGCGCTCCACGAAAACAAGGCCGACGACGACCTGTTGATCGTCCGCGGCGGCAGCGCCGCGTCCCCCGAGTACACGATTGTCCTGCGATTCCACGAAAAGCCGTGACGCGAATCCCAAGAATACTCGCGGAATCCGCGTTGGTATCCAAAGCCCCGCCTCTTGAACGCCCTTCTTGTATGGCGACGGAACTTGGCGCGGCCGGACGGCGAGGCAATGGGCACAACGTACGAGGCGTTTGTAGGTCTCGTACAGGATGGTGGGTCGATTGGGAACGGGATCGGTCCATGTTAAGATCAGGGCTTTGGATCCCACCGATATTGAGACCAGGCTGATGCCCACTTTCCCGAAGCTGCGCTGTGTTCTCTCATATTTTCTGGTTGTGACTGGCTGCGCGGCGTCGATGCTGCCAGCCGCTGACCGTCCCAATATCGTATTGTTCCTGGTCGACGACATGGGCTGGATGGACAGCACGCCGTACGGGTCGCAGTACTACGACACACCCAACATGCAACGACTGGCCGCACAGTCGATGCGTTTTACCGATGCGTACGCCCTGCCTTTGTGCTCGCCCACGCGGGCTTCGATTCTCACCGGGCAGTACTCGTCACGGCATCGAGTCACGTCCGCCACGGGCCATCGGCCCGCGGCGCCGCCGGACGCTTCTCCTTATCCCGACAAGGCTCCGGTAAACAGGCGGTTCCTTTACGCCAACAGCCAGAACTATCTCGACCTTGATCTCCCGACGCTGGCCGAAGTGTTGCACCGAGCCGGCTACCGCACCGGGCACTTTGGCAAGTGGCACCTGGGTCTGAGCCAGGAGCACTGGCCGGACAAGCACGGCTTCGAAGTCGCGTTTCACGCTCAACCGAGTCCGGGACCGCCGAGTTATTTCTCGCCGTACGGTGTTCACCAAGAAGGCACTCCCTCGGGCCGGCACCACGTCGCCACGATCACCGACGGGCCTGGCGGCGAGTACATCACCTACCGTCTTACCGACGAGGCGATCGAGTTTGTCGATGCCAACAAGGACAGACCATTCTTCCTGAACTTCTGGCACTATGGCGTCCATGGCCCCTGGGGCCACAAAGAGGAGTACACCGCCAAGTACGCCAGGAGGACCGACCCGCGAGGCCGGCAGCGTAACCCCATCATGGCTTCAATGCTCAAGAGCGTGGACGAAAGCCTGGGGCGACTGCTGGATCGATTGGACGAACTGCGTCTTGCCGACAAGACGTTGTTCATCTTCTATTCGGATAACGGCGGGAACGTCCACAGCCGCACCTACGACGACGCGAAGTCTGTGAACATACGGGAAGGGCATCCTCAATTCGCGGCGATCCAGGACTGGCGCAAGTGGGCCGGTGGCGCGCCGCCTACGAACAACGCGCCGCTGCGGGAAGGCAAAGGCCGCATTTACGAAGGTGGTCAGCGCGTGCCGCTCCTGTTTCGCTGGCCTGGGCACATCGCAGCCGGGACAACCAGCAACGCGATTGTAGGACCGATCGACATGTACCCGACCATCCTGGCTGCCATCGGTTTAGAGAAACCGCGCGAGCACATCGTCGATGGCGAGTCGCTCTTGCCCGTGCTCGAACAGACCGGCAGCTTGCAGCGGGAAGCGTATTTCACCTGGTTCCCGCACCTCGTTCCAGCGGTGTCGGTGCGGCGAGGAGACTGGAAGCTGATCCGTCGTTTCGAACCCCATCCGAACTATCCCGAAGTACGCGAACTCTACAATCTCAAGCAGGATATCGGGGAAAGCAAAAACCTGGCCAGGGACTTGCCGGACAAAGTGAAGGAGTTGGATGCGCTCATCGATCAGTTCGTGAAGCAGACCGGCGCGCTTTATCCCCAGCCCAACCCGGCCTACGTTGCGACACCCGAAACGCCCGCTGCCACGGAGGGACTGGTGCCCCGCAACTGCAAGCTGGTCAAGGCCGCGGGCGCGATCCAAGTGGTAGGCAACGGCCGCCTGCCGTTCCTGGGTACGGCCAGGGTCAGGCTGAACGGTCCGCTTAAGTTGAAGTTGGTCGCACGCAGTGAGGCGGGCGGCGAGGGACGCGTGCATTGGAAGACACGCGGCCAGGATGTCTTTCCCGCCACGGGACAGAGCGTCGATTACCATCTGCCCGCTGGAAAAGCGTGGCAGGAAGTGAGTGTTGATCTCCCAGTCCAAGGGCAAGGCCAGGTCGTGCGGCTGTACCTGCCCGCGGAAACGGTCCCCGTGGACCTTCGTTCATTGCGTTTCCAGGATGCACAAGGGCAGGAAAAGACCTGGAGCTTTTCGAAGGTGAAACCATGAATCGTGCAATCCGTGCCGCGGCGCTGCTGGCCATGCTGGCCGGCACCACCGCCGACGCTGAGGACCCGTTACGGTTGCGTGTCCTGTGCTACAACATCCATCATGCCGAAGGCGTCGACCGAAAGCTGGACGTCGAACGGATTGGCCGGGTCATTCGATCCGTGGAACCCGATCTGGTGGCCCTGCAGGAAGTCGACCAAAACGTGACCCGGACACAAGGGGTCGATCAGCCGGCAGAACTGGCCAGGCTCACGAAAATGCACATCGTGTTTGGTGCCAACATCCGGTTTCAAGGCGGACACTACGGCAACGCCCTGCTATCGCGATTCCCGATCGCCTGGCACAAGCATCACCTCCTTCCCAACGTCGACGGTAGCGAACAGCGTGGGGTGATCGAAGCCGAGGTGAAGGTTCCGGGCGCAGACCTCCCGCTGCTGCTGCTGGCGACTCATCTCGATTTTCGCGCTGACCCGCGCGAGCGCCTGGCATCGGCCAAGGTGATCAACGACCTGGTCGCTAAACGTCCCGAGCAGCCAGCCTTGCTGGCTGGTGACCTGAACGCCACCCCCGACAGTAAAACGCTTCAGGAGTTTGAGAAGTCGTGGACGCGGGCAAATCAAAAAGCACTGGCAACCGTGCCGGTGAACGAACCAGCAAAACAAATCGACTTCATCCTGTATCGTCCGGCAAGCCGCTGGACGGTTATCGAAGTCAAAGTGCTGGGCGAATCCGTTGCTTCGGACCATCGAGCGATCTTCGCCGTCCTGGAACTGGATCACAAGGCTCGTTGAGTTCGGCAGGGAGGGGAGTCTGCCGGAGGAAGTGGATCTGGACGACTGCCTTCGACATGGTGTCGACGCTACCGTAGACCATGTCCAACGCGTCAATCCAAGGTTCCCGGCACCGCAGGTCTCGCCAACGTTTCCGACACAACCTGTTATGCTGACACGGCTTGTGTGACGCTGGGACGTGTCATCGTGAGTTCGCGTTCGTGGATTTCCGTGAACTGGCATTTCCAAGCTGGAAAAAACAAATTTGCCGGCCCGTTTTTTGCAACAATTCTTCTGGGTTATTCGTTCCGTCTGGCGCGAGGGACGCAATTACGAACCCTTGTCGCGGAGTTTCGTATCAATGGTGAAAGGAATGGTAGGATCATGTCAGACAATCAACGCAAGTCGCTGCAAGAGTTGCTGCGCAAATTGAGGCAGGAGCGCGACGAACTCGCGCTGCAAATGCACTTGGGCAAGGAAGACCTGAAGGACGAATGGGATGCCATTCAACACAAACTGGATCAGCTCGGCCACCGTCTGGAACCGGTGAACAAGGCGGTCACGGAAACGTCGGAAGACGTTTGGGAGTCGCTCAAACTCGTGGGCGATGAGATTAAGGAAGGCTTTCGTCGAATTCGCAAGGCGCTTTAGCCGTAGCTGTGAGGACGAACGAGGGATGAAGTGGTCATTCAAGATCCTGCAGGTTGCCGGAATTGGTGTCTTCGTTCATTGGACGTTCCTGATTCTGATTGCGTGGATCATTTTCGCGCATGTTTCCGCGGGTGATAATGTCGCAATGATAGCGAGTGGCGTCGGGTTTGTGTTGGCGCTGTTTGCGTGCGTTGTGCTGCACGAATTCGGGCATGCGCTAACCGCCCGGCAATTCGGCGTGAAGACTCGCGATATCACGCTCCTGCCGATCGGCGGCGTAGCGCGTCTGGAGCGAATTCCCGAAGTGCCCTATCAGGAGTTCCTGGTAGCCATCGCGGGGCCGGCGGTCAACATTGTGATCGCGGGTGTTCTCTTTGCGATTCTGGTTTTGCTGGGAACGTTGGGACAGATCACGCAGGTGCAGGTCGTGGGCGGTTCGTTCCTGACGAAATTGATGTGGGTCAACCTCGTGCTGGTGGCGTTCAACCTGATCCCGGCGTTTCCGATGGATGGCGGCCGGGTGCTCCGCGCACTGCTGGCGACGCGGATGTCGCGGGTCCGAGCGACGCATCTAGCCGCCTCGGTGGGGCAGGCGGTGGCTATTTTCTTCGCGATTGTCGGGCTGCTGGTCCCCGGCATGTTCATGCTGCTGTTTATCGCCTTGTTTGTTTACCTGGGCGCCCAAGGCGAATCGCAAGCCGCCGAGGTTCGTGAAATCTTTCGCGGAGCCCGCGTTCGCGACGCGATGGTGCAGCGATTCCTGACGTTGAACGAAAGCGACCCACTGGAATTGGCAACACGCCAAATGGCAGCGGGACATCAGAAGGACTTCCCGGTGACCGACGGTCACGAGATTACCGGGATCCTGGCCCACCAGGATGTCGTCACGGCCCTGTCTGAAGGACGCTCGCAAGCGCGCGTCGGCGATATCGTTCGCCATCGCTGTCCAACGGTACTCGCCAATCAGCCGCTGGACCGGGCTGTCGATCAGATGCAGGCCTCCGGCTGCTCGGCGCTGCTCGTGGAAGATTCCGGCGAGCTCGTGGGAATCCTGACGTCCGAGCATCTGGGCAGTTGGATGATGCTGCACTCAGCGTGGCAGGACCGGCCAACTGTTCGAGAACATCGCCCTGGACAATGAGACACACGTACTGCCAACGACGCTGAAGACGTCGGCCGTCGGGACCGCAAAATGAGGAGCGAACCGAATCAACTCGAATCACCCTCGGTCCTGCATGGCCGTTGACCGACGTGCGAGGCGTCTGAGGACCTTACCGATCCCCTGTCATTTCTTCTTTGGCAGGCGGATCAGCTTGATCTTGATGGGTTCCGGCAGTTCGACGGTCACGATGACGGTATTCTTGTCTTCCAGATGGTGACGAATACGCAACGCGCCTTCCTGACCATATTCGGCAGTAAACACGATTCCGAGAATCGCATCGCCGTCGTCGTCCACTTCCCACTTGCCCAGTGACGAAGTGCCCTTGCTGTCGACGCCCATGTGGAACACTTCACCCGATTTGCCATTCACACCCATGAATGATCCATGGTTATCGCACATGCCGTCGTACCCACGGCATACCTGGCGACCGGAAGCTGACTGGATATTTTTCGGATCGCGCCTACAATCGGTTGCCTGCCAACACTGTGGGCACGAGCATTAAGTCGAAGTCGTGTTTGTGAGGAATTCGATGGCGGGGCTCGCCGACAACACGGCGCGCTGACAACACGGCGCGCTGACAACGGTTGATAAGAATTTGGTCTGAGGTCGCTGCATGGCAGTCGGCTTTGTCGTCTCAGGCAAAAACCTGGGTTGTCGCGGATTCCGTAGTTGGCTCATAGCGACAAGAACAGCAGTTGGGAATCGTCATGGCTCTACCCGACAACACGGAAAGTAGCGAACCGCGTTCCGACGACGGTGAATCGTTACGTCATCCGGAGGTCATGGCCGAACTGCTGCGACTCCAGACACGAACGCCATCGTGGAGTTCCAGTCTCATACTTCTGGGCATTTCTTTGCTGTTATTTGTCGGTATCGGAGCCGCGGCCTGGTCCTGGACCTTCGTTGTCATGTTGATTCCGATCCTGTTGTTTCACGAAATGGGTCACTATGTCGCGATGCGGATATTCCACTATCGGAATTTGCGCATGTTCTTTATCCCCTTGCTTGGCGCCGCCGTCTCGGGCGAAAACTACAACGTGCCGGGCTGGAAGAAATGCGTGGTCTCGTTTATGGGACCGCTGCCGGGCATCCTGGCGGGGATCGGCGTGGGACTTGCAGGGATCGCAAGGCAATCGGATCTGCTGCTCGAGCTGGCGGCCTTGACGATTTTTGTCAACGGATTCAACCTGCTGCCGTTCCTGCCATTGGATGGTGGTTGGATCATGCACGCCGTATTGTTCTCGCGCCATTATGCCATGGACGCTGGTTTTCGCGGCCTGGCGCTCGCCGTGCTGTTTATCCTGGGCATCGCGTCGGGCAGCGTGGTGCTGGTGCTCATTTGCGCGTTCATGTCGTTCGCGCTCCCGATGTCGCTGAGAGTTGCCAGGATTGCCGCCAGGTTGAGAGAGGAAAAGCATTTGGCGCTCGCTGCGGGCAACCAGTTGGTACCGGTCGCTACGGCGGAGCGGATTAATGACGAATTGCAGCAGGCGATTCCCACGGGCCTGAGTCCGAAAGCGCGGGCTCAAATGACGCTACAGATTTTCGAGTCGATGACGGCGCGGCCACCGGGATTCGGAGCGTCGGCGGCTATTGTTGCCGTGCACGCGTTAAGTTTTGTATTGGCGCTCGTCACGGCACTGACATTTGCGTTCGTCAAGGATGTCGACGATTGGCAGGGCTTCTACAACCTGGTGGCAAACATGCCGCCAGATGAATACACGTGCGTGTCCGCGGACGCATGGGCCGGCCCCGCATACGATCAAGCAACCGCCAAGACCACCATCGTCGCCACGTATCCATCCCAGTTGCAGGCCCATGAACGATTTGAAAGCTTCGCCGGTCGGTACCCGCCGGACGTAAAAGTGGAGCGGTTCGGGCAAACGTTGCTGTTGGCCATTCCCGCGGCACGAACGGCGGCAATCCAGGAGTGGAAGTCGAACCTTACACCCGATGCGCGAGAAATCTTCCTGGACCGCAGCGACGATCGTGTCCGCCTGCAATTGGTTTGTCAGGCGCGGGATGTGGAGCAGGCGGAATCGCTTCGCCGGCAACTTGCTTCGCCCGACAGTGTCTTGCAGCCTGGCAAAGGGAAAGTGAGATCAGTGCTGTTGTACGTTGAAATCGAGGAATTCACCTTGGAACGGCTCATTGAATCCGCGCCGCAGCTGGCCCGTTGGCTGTGCGAAAACGACTGCTCCCAGATCCAGTACCGTTTCCTGGCGCCGGCGGTAAAGTCGACCGAGGCCGTGCCATGAACACGGCTTGACCGCGGGCGACTCGTGGGCGCATGCGAAGCGGCGCGTCCCTGTCGTCGCGGCATGATCGCGCCGCCGGTATGCCTAAGACGCTTTTTCGGTAACGCCATTGAAACGCCCGAAGATCATTCTGCCGGCGCTCGTTTGCAAGACGCTGGTCACCGAGATCAGCACTTCGCGGCCGACCTGATCGCGGCCTCCTTCGACGACAATCATGGTGCCGTCATCCAGGTATCCCACGCCTTGGCCATGCTCTTCGCCGGGCTTGACGATACGTACCGCGACCTGCTCGCCCGGCAGGAACACGGGCTTTAATGAATTCGCAATGTCATTCAGGTTGATCACCTGGACGTTGTGAAGCTTGGCGACCTTGTTCAAGTTATAATCGCCCGTGACGACCTTGCCATCAAGGTGTTTGGCCAGCAGCACCAGTTTCATATCCACGGGCTGCCCTGCCATTTCCGGCAATTCGCGGTCGAAGATCTCCAGATCAATGTCCTTGTTGTTCCTGAGGCGGTTCAGGATATCGAGTCCACGGCGACCGCGTGAGCGGCGGAGTTTGTCGCTGCTATCCGCGATGCCCTGCAATTCACTGAGCACAAAGCGGGGCATGATCAGCTTGTTGTCCAGCATGCTGGTTTCAACCAGGTCGGCAATGCGGCCGTCAATCACGACGCTGGTGTCCAGCACGTAGGGTTTCAGCCCCTTCACTTCCTTGGCGAATTCGATGTAAGGAATGATGAAACGAAAATCATCCTTGGTTTGCAGGACGAAACTGACGCAGGAATAACAGAGGGCAGCGCCGATAATGAGGTGCACGAAATCCTCGTATTTCTGATTCGCAGCGTCGAAAAAGGGCGTCAGTGCAATGCTCACGATGTAGGTGAGGAAGACGCCGACCAGGAGCCCGAAGTACAACGCCGAAATGGTTTCAATCCGCTTGTGCGGGATCAGCATGTCGATCAACATCACTGCCACGGCGATGGCCATGACGCCAAAAAAGATCGCCCAGGGAATCCACGATGCCCCGCCTTCGGTCAAATCCGAGCGGACAAAGACAATCGACAGACCGGCGGCGACAATCAGGAAGGCGCAGCGGAGTATGATTAGTGCCATAGTTTTCGGCGTAGGATGATTCTTGCGTGGGGCCCGTAAGCAAAGCCCCGGGTATGAATAACCTTCAATTGTAACACCCCCCAATTTAGAAGCTACCCCACGTTTCCCGGACCAATACCGCGCGGAAACGCTCAGGGAGCACCAATTCCGAACGGGTCGTCGTTCGCTGCGGGTGTCTGCGGCGGGGCGGTTTCGTCCGCCGAGAACGGAGACGGGGCCTCCGCATGATCAACGCTGCCCGAACCTGGAATGAAATAGTCGTGGGTTTGCTGGTCCCGCAGCCTTGCCCGGCGCTGGCTGGCTTCCGCCGAACGCAATGCCCGGTAGGAACCGTGCAAGATGCGATCCTCCTTCCCCTCGCCAGCCTCCACGACGATGGCCGACGCGGGCAGTAGCTGCTTCTGGTGCACGTTGACATTAAAGCAGCTCATCTGGCACAAACCGCAACCGACGCACTTGTCCGCCAGGACGACAGGAGCCAGGAAACCGCTCTCTTCGACCGGTCGCCCGTCTTCGTCCGTCTGCGTGTGCATACGCTTGAATTCGATAGCATGGTACCCTGCCGCAATGCATTCATCGACACACAGCCGGCAAGGTTCCCGCGCCGCCATGGGCAAACAGGTTTCTGCATTGACGATGGCCAAACCCATGCGTGCAGCCTTCTTCTCGGCCAACGGCAGGGCTCGAATGGCTCCGGTCGGACAGACCTGTCCGCAGGCATTGCAACTGGAGGCACAGCCGGCGTGGTCGGCGACAACTTTCGGGGTCCACAGTCCTTCCAGTCCTTGTTCAAAGCCGGTCGGCTGCAGCACGTTGTACGGACACGCCTTGAAGCATTCGCCGCAACGAATGCACATGGTCAAGAACTCTTGCTCCGGCACACTACCAGGCGGTCGGACCAGCGGCCGCGTGTGCGGATCGCCCAATCGAGCGCCAAAGGCTTTCGTCGCGCTGGCAATGCCGACGCCGCCGACCAGCGCGGCGGCGGTTCCCGCCGCCAAGGACACAAAGCCCCGCCGTCCGATCGGCGTCTCGCGAGTGGGTGGATCGTTTTCCACTTTCAGCTCGACCAGGTTGCCGCGATTGACGAATTTGATGGCCTGCGTCGGACAGACTCCCCCGCACGTCTGGCACAAAGTGCAGTCGGTCACGCGCGTCGTGAAGTCCGCCTTGATGGCATCGAAAGGACAGATTTCAACGCACTTGTTGCAGTGGATACAACTACTCTCCACCTTGCGTTCCGAAACTCGAAACACATTCCCCAGCGAGAAGACCGCCCCGCTCGGACAGACGTACTTGCACCAAAACCGAGGTCGCAATAACCCCAGCCCCAGCACGACGAAAAACAGCAGGATCGAAACGAACTGACCGGCGTTCGGCGGTGGTACCTGCTGCCAACCGCGCAGCAGGCCGCTCTGGACCGGTTCGCCCAGGAACAGCATGCCGCGTGTAATGATCGGGATCGCCGCGACAAAGCCGCTTACCAGAACGCCGCAGACGGCGCTCACCAGCGTCCCGAGCAGCACATAGTACTTCAAATGGACCCACCAGCCGTCGTCCGCGACTCGAAAACGCCGGATTCGTTTGCTGACCGCCCAGTCAAACAGATCGATCAACGTTCCCAGCGGGCACAAGTAGCCACAGAACCCCCGCGGAATAACGATACAGACGATGAGAATGACGGCAGCGGAAGTCAGGGACCAAACCCAACTGCGCGCTGCGATGGCCGTCGACAAACTGACCAGGGGATCGATAACCAAGAACAGGTCGGCCGGTAACGATTCCTTGCGAGCCAGGTCGTCGGCATAGTGGCTGGGCCACGGCGATCGCTCGTGCAGGTCCCACGTGCCCGAGGTGGTCAAGAGCTGATCCAGTTGATGTTCGGTCAGTGGTTCGGACGGCCTGAGCGTGAGGTCGCTTGCAACATGCTGCACAACGACAAACCGACCGAATTCACCCTGAATCG
This sequence comes from uncultured Planctomycetaceae bacterium, assembly GCA_937967665.1. Taxonomy (GTDB): domain Bacteria; phylum Planctomycetota; class Planctomycetia; order Pirellulales; family Pirellulaceae; genus CALBSZ01. The sequence goes on along the minus strand of CALBSZ010000518.1, from coordinate 2,172 downwards.
CGTCCAGCGCCTGCGGGTCGACCAGAAATCGAGCCTCTTCGGGTGCTTGAGCCCAGTCGTCGGCACGCGTCTGTACCATTCGCAGGAAGCCGGTGTCGGCATCGATTTCAACGAGCTGCCAGCCGGTGGAAACGCGTCCCGCGGGCTGGGGCGTCGCCGTATACGGCCAGCAGACGTAGAAGAACAGCCATAAGAAAGCAAGCAGGCAGATCGTTTGGATGACACGTCTCAGCGGCGACGACAGCATCGTCGGACCGAGTCGCTTGAAGAACACTCGCAGGCGTCCCGCTCTTCCCGTCATCGGATCCGACAGCCAGGACGCCGGCAGAACCTTCGCTACCAGCCGCTTGAACCATGACGGCCGGTGAACGGTTTGCTTCTTCTTCTTTCTCAAGAAGGGCAGGAAGTGATCGACTCGAACCAAAGCGGCACTCTTGCCGCCACCAGCCAGGGCCGTCAGCAAAACGAGTCCACCGTAGACGACCAGCGTCGCGCCCAAGGCGGTACCTACCATGGCCACATCTTGCAACGGATCGTGAGCGGCGGCCTTTCTGACCAGGGAGGTGGCCGCAATCGCGCCTCCCAGAATCACAATCACGACTCCGACAAGTAAGTGTTTCATGAAGACTTTCGCTGACGCAACCGTGGTTGGAACTCAATTGGCTCCCTGGGCTAACGCTTTTGCGGTCGCGTTGAGGATGGCTTCCGCGGTCATCGTGGCGCGACTGGTGGCATCGACTCCTTTTACGCCTTGTTTCGCGATAATCTGGTCGGGAACGTCCGTGAGCGCGGCGTAGAATTGCTTCTCGACATGCCGCACAACTCGGACGCTCTTGATTTGCCTGGACTGCACAACGACTTCGACGACGACCGGACCTGAATATCCAATGCTTTCCGCTTGATAGCTGCCGTCCGCGACGCGGGACACGTCGGAGAGATCGAACAGCCTGACCGCTTCCAGGCTGGCCCGTGCCCGGGATTTCTCGCGGTCGCTGTTTTTTTTGTTCTTGCCATCCGGCGCGTTAATGACTTTCTGATAGTAGTTCAGGGATTCCTGGTAGCGGCCGGCCAGTCGCAGGGCATCGCCGGCGAACAAGAACGCCATGTGCGGTTCGCCGCCGACGCGCACGTACCATTCGGCAACCTTCACGGCCTTGTCGGTCTCGCCCATGTCTCCCCACAGTTTGATCATGCCGACGCGCAGCGAGTTGTTCGGGCGGGGTCGATCCGGATCGACCAGGAACGCTACGGCGGCCTGGCGGTCGCCGAGCCGCCAGTAGCATTCGCCCAAGGCAAAACCGGCATTGTGGTTCGCGTCAACTCCAGCCTGTTGCCACCAGTACGCGGCCCTCGCGTAATCCTGAAACAGGTTGAAGTACATGCCTCCCAGCGTCTGCATCGCCCGCTGGCGCTTTTTGGCATCGTTCTGGTGCATCGCCAGCAGGTGGTGCACCAGCTTTACGCCTCGACGCCAGCGATCCGGATTGGGATTAACGATATCCCACATGTACTGCCCGACGTTCTTTTGGTTGTTCCAAGCTCCTTGCGGTTTCGCGGGCCAGGACAGGTCCAGCGTCGGCGGGTATTCCAGCGGTGTGTCGTCGTACCAGTCAGGAGGCGTCTTGCCAGCCTCTTCGATCAAGGCCTTCACCGATCTTGGGGGCTGCGGGGATGTCGCATCGGGACCGCTTTGGTCGGTCGAGCGCGGCAGCGGCTTCGGCGTGGACTCCTTTTTGTTCAGTACGTAGCGCTGGCCGTTGTAAGTGACCGCGTGGATCTTGTTGTACGGGTACTCGCGACGGATTTCGCGACCGCCGATCCGGGCATCAAACGTCACGATCTTCTGCGTGCGATCGATATGGGTGACCTTACCCTGAACCCTGGCACCGCTGAGGAATTCGATTTGATCGTCCGCCAATGCTCGTTCGGCCAAAAGCACACAGCCTGCCAGGACCGCGATGAGAGCGAAGCAAGGTCGCATCCCGGCACCTCTATGACGTGGTTCGAGGAAAATGGCGAGTGGACAGCGATCGGCCATCTTTCAGCACGAGCAACGCGTCGGCCCCGGGCGATTCGTGAATCAGCCTCAAGCCGCGTTCCGGCCCCATGACGAAGACGGCGGTCGACAGTGCATCGGCTTCCATCGCCGTTGGTGCCGCGACCGAGACGGAG
>CALBSZ010000517.1 GCA_937967665.1 uncultured Planctomycetaceae bacterium | reverse complement strand
ATCCAAGGTTCTGTGGGGTCGCTTCGCTCCACCACAGCCACCCTTCCCCGGTTTCGTCTGCCCGAAACCCAGTGAGGTCTAGGCTTTGTTCTAAATGTCGCGTTGTTGTCATGGGTGGCCGGGGTCGAGTGAAGCGAGCCCCCGGAATCCAAGGTTCTGTGGGGTCGCTTCGCTCCACCACAGCCACCCTTCCCCGGTTTCGTCTGCCCGAAACCCAGTGAGGTCTAATTGGATGAGTCATTGCCATCGCGTTGCGATTGTAGAAAGTCGGCCAGCGCGTTCAGGTTCTTGACAGCATCCTGCATGTTCAGGATAGGACCCTGGTAGGGCTGGAAACGCAACTCGTCGTCGGAAACCCAACCGCCACGAGGGTCAAGCGTGTCGATAATCCGCTGAATCTCACGATCGCGCACCGTTCGCCAGCGATTCCACGTCGGTTTCAACTCGTCGGCCGGTGTCGCAATGAGCTCCTGGTACTCGTCCGCAATGCCGCGGAGCTTGCTGCTAACTTTGAAGCCGTAGTGGGTGGGCGTATTCGCATCGTCGTAGGTCAACACGTATTCGCGATCGAAATAGAGCGGCCGGTTTGTCTGGAGTTCGTAGAAGCGAGCCAGTTGACCGTCCGGTAAAAGCGATCGCTGAAGGTATGTTAGGGCCGGCGGAATCGGTTTCAAATACTGACGGTTGCCGGTACGGCGATAGTATTCCATCAGCAACCGCAGGATCCCTTGCGACTCGCCGCCGCTCACCGCGGGTGGTTCAAACTTCCGCGCCCAGATCGGTTGCATTTCGAAATCGTACTGCTGAGCCCAGGCGGGCTGCGGTTCGGGCAGCTGCGCGAGCAGCAGGAACCGCGCGGCCTTCTCGGCAGCGGCGCGGTAGCGAGGATCGCCGTAAACATCCTCGGCCAGGAACAGCACCGACATGACGTCCGGCATCAGGTTGTCGTTTAGCGTATAGCGATACCAGTATTGCTGGTGGCCGCGATAGCTGCGCGAGTAGGAATCGGGATAGCTGGCAGGCAGCGCGGGAAACGTTCCTTCCCGCGGTGTGGCGTCCCACACCTGAGGAAACGCGCCGTTGGGATACTGCGCGCGGAGCAGTGCGTCCAAGGCGTACGTAACCATCTCGTGAACGGCGGGATCACGAAACTTCGTGGCCCGATCAAGCTGGATGAGAAAACGCAGGCAAGACTGGGTCTTGTCGTCATCCAGGCTCGAGACGTCCCGTGCCTTGCGCCGCAGCGGTTCGACGCGATAGGCATAGCGAACCCGCTGGTCGGGAGCGAAATCGATGCCATTGTTCCAGCCACCGGAACGCAATTGGCCGAGTCGCAGCGTGTCGGCCGTTGCCTTGGCCGCCTCCAAGAACAAGGCATCCCCGGTTGCCATGTACAACCGCGTGTAGGCTTCGCCCATCGCCGGAGTGCCGGGCGGCTGGATCCAGACCGTCGTCTTGGTTTGCTTTCCCTCTCCTTCGCGAAGCGACAAGTCGGCGCTGTAGCGCCAGAGGTAACCACCCTTATAGGCAACCTCCGTGTGGTAGAACGTCGTTGCTTTCCTGGCCGCCAGCAGCGCCTCGCCGCGCAAGTCACCTTTGCACTCGGGACCGTCCATCATGCAGGACAGGACCATCGCGATGAGGAGAACACTCGGACAACTTCGTAAGTTCATGAGGTTGGTTCCCTGCGGACTGGCATGCAGCACGAGATCGCAGCAAAAGGAAACATGGATCTTGCCGTGACTCTAAGGCATGCGGAGCAGTTCGTCCATCACCCGGCGCAACTGTTCGCGTTCTGCCTCGGCATGAAAGTCGGTTGCGATCCGCTGCCTGGCAGCCGCAGAGACCCGATCACGCTCGGCCGCGGGCAGGTCGAGTACTTCCAGAATTCCTTCACCCAGGCGATGCAGTTGCGCTCGGGGAATCAGAAAGCCGTTTTCGCCGTGCGTGACGACTTCGGGAATCCCGCCGGCGTCGCTGCCGATGACCAGGCGGCCGCACGACATCGCTTCCAAGACCGCGTTCGGCATGCCGTCCCAGACCGACGGATGCAGGACGACATCGCAAAGTCGCAGATGTCGGGCAACGTCAACCGGGTCTTCAAGATTTCCCGTCACAATCACGCGGCGGCCGGCCTCCGGTTGCTCGGCCAGATACTCGGTCAACATCGACTGCTCGCGCACGCGGATTTCGCCGATGAGAAGCAGGCAGGCGGGACGTTGCAAGCGCACGTGATGCAAGGCGGAGAGCAGGAACGGGGCACCCTTCTTGTGCCGCAACTCGCCGCAAAACCCGAGCACGCTTTCGGGCGGTGCAATGCCCAGTTTGGCGCGGAGTTCCGCATCCGGGTCGCCCGGAGAAAACAGCTCGATGTCTACCGAATTGGGCACGACGTGGACCGGGCGTTCGGTTCCCACGAGCACCTGGATCTTGCTGGCCAGGTCCCGCGAGACGGCCGTGACCACTTGGCAGCGCTGCAGGGTCCATTGCAGCCGGGCGAAATCACCGGGAGGAAACATCAGGCGGTCGACGTCGTTGCCGCGTGCGCTCACGATGCTCGGCACGCCGTGCGTCGTACCGAACAGGACCGCCATGAATCCCGCCGGGTACAAGTAGTGCCCCCAGACGGCGTGAAAGCCGCGCTGCTGATGCATCCACTCCACGACGTTCATGGTGTGCTGCAGAGAAAAGTCCCAGTTTGAAAACAGACCCAGGCGATGGACGTGAACGCCGTCGGTCGTCGGACGCGAATCCAATTGCCCCGGTGCCAGCAGTTTGGTCCAGGCCAGGACATGCACCTGATGACCGCAGTAGGCCAACTGCTCAGCCGTTCTTCGCGCACTGCGGGCCACGCCCCCCACGTCAGGCGAATAACGCTCGGAAATCAGCAGCAGTGACGCCATGGCAGGAGCACGAAGAAATGAAAAGAATCGGAAACGCGGGAGCGAAGGGGAACGGGTTACTCGGCGACGAGTATTTTGCCCGCGATGCGTTGCGTGGGGAAGTAGGCAATGCAGTAGCTGTTCTGACCGTCGCGAATATTTACCGAAGTCGATTCAGTGATTGCCGAGTGATGCAATCCGAACTGGGGCTGTAGGGAAACACGGTGCTGCCCAACAGGCAACTCGATTCGCAATACTTGAATCTTGTCGGGCAGGAACGACCAGCAACGCGTATCGGCCGTTTCGGCGGCTTCCCAGGCCACGCCGGCTGCGTCCAGCAGCAGACTGCTCCAGTCATTGCTGACGGCCAACGCATCCTTGGCCGCGTAGATGGTCCCTTTCTTCACCACGCGGCGTGCGACCGATCGAGCCACGATGTGCGGGAATTGGGCGTCGAATTGATCGAGGGCAATCTGACTGACGTCGGTGATGGTGGCCGTGATTCCCGCCGCCTGTCCGTTTACAGCGACGCGGACGCCATGCGCCCCGGAATAGCCGGGAACCAGTTTCGGCACCTTGACCGGTGCGATGGTTGGAGGCACGGCGTGGTCGCTGAAGGCGCTGATCATCTGATCGGCCATCAACAGCATCTGGCTGGTGGGCACCGCCACGGCTTCTTCCTTCCGCGGTCCCTGTCCGACAAAGGCAATCACGTGTAACGCGCCGTGCCCGGGCGCGGAATGCGTTCCCAACCGCGCGCGCATCAGATCCGCCTGCAGGTACGGATAGTTTGGCTGCCAGCTGGCCACTTTGGTGAAACTCTGGTGAACGTCGTCCTGATTGGCGTGAGACGCCTCGCGGACAATCCCGTCCAGGTAAGCGCCGAACGCCACGCGCGAGAGTGCGATCGGAGCGGTAGTAGCGGAGTTCTGCCGTTGCAGGATTTCGTTCTGTTTCTCATTCACTTGCAGGCAATAGGCGCGAACGTCTCCGCCGCCGTTCAGCAGGTTCGTCGCTGCCAGCATCGCGCGGATCATGACCTTTTCGTAGTCTTCTCCCGTATAGGGAAGCCGGGTGTCGTCCGTCAAACAGGACGCGATCCCCTCGCGCACGTCCTTTTGTTCGAGGTAGTCCAGGCGGTCGCGCACGTCCCGGAAACGCCGCTCCGCACTTGCCGATTCTCCGGAAAACAGCTCGGCAACGGCCAGGTCCAGTTCCAGCGCGTTCCGATCATCTCCGTCCCGCTCGATTTCCGTTCGCAGTCGAGTGACCGCCGCTTCGAGGTCGCCTTGAAAGAAGGCCTGCCGCGCCTCGCGAACTCGATCCGTATGAGTCGCGCAGCCGGCTACCAGAAGAATCAGGCAAGAGGCGAGCAGACTGCCGAGGGCGAACGTAGTCGAAGGATCATTAGTACCAACGCGGCCTTGACGTTCAACGGGGAGTTGCGGCGCGTCGCGTTTCACGGTCATGGTGCAATCGGATTCAGACCGGCGGGTCAGATTCCCGTCGTGCCCGGCATCTTGAACGGATTGTACTTACGCCACATCCCCACGCGGGACTTATGATAGCCCTTGCGAATCTTGGCGTCTTCCTTGTCGTAGCGACCCGTATGAATGTTGACCAGTTCAAGCGTCAGCAGGTAGTCACGCTGGTAGCTCGCATTGTTCTCCGTTGTACCGGAGGTGATCGTGGCGTACAGCAAGTAGTCCAAAGGCTGTCCCATCTGGGCCATGGCCGCCGAAAACAACTGCATGTTGTTAGGTACGAACAGCGAATCCGGCCGCAAACGTGTCTCGCGGAGTCCGGCGTCCACGAACCGTTTGTTGATCATGACATACTGATCCCAGCGATTCACTTGCGTGTCGATCTGCTGATAGATCTGGTCCTTGAAGTCGCCCAGTTCCTCGATGCTCTTGTTTTCCACGCCGACGAAACAGATGCGATTCCCCGCGGCGGCCGGCTGTGCCGCATAGGCCACGTTGTAATTCTCGATCGGCTGCGATTGCGGAAGCTGGCATCGGCCCAGCAGATTCCCCACAGCCTGGTCAATCAGCGGATTGAAAGTTTCCGCGCCGGCACTGTGGCTGCCGACCATATCTGCCTGATCATCATGGAGCACATGCGCGTATTGGTGGTTCCGGCACCCCACAAGAAGACTGAATAAACCACCTGAATATGCAATGAACGTTCGTCGGCGCATGGCAGTGCTTGATTCTCGAAGAAGAGGATAGGGCGTTACGATGGGTCGATGGGGGCCACGACGACGAGCTGTCGGTATGGCACTATTTGTAAGAGTCGGTTGTGCGGTTATGGAAACTGGAATCGAATCCAGCGCCTCAAGGTTCACCAGGCAAACCAGCAAAAAACCGGCAGGTTTGGAAAGAATAGGCAAACCTGACAAGATACCGATGGAATACTTTCTGCCGCACCTGCCCTTCGGACAGGGAGATCGGAAAGCATTGAAACGAAGCACTTTACGTCATCCTGACTGCTTTCCGGGCGAGGAAGTGCGAGCCGAACTGGAATTTCTGAGGTTTGCAACCGGTTTGGCATATGGATATTTTATTAGTAACTCATCCGACTCAAGTTAGGGCGATTTCTGGCCCGGCGTGCGCGGGGTCCTGGCAGTCGCAACCTCGGAGTCGATGGATGGCGATCTCGTCTCTGTTCGCACGGAACAGCTGAACTGAACAATCCTTACTGGGAAGGTGACAAGGCCCATGAGTCAAGCATTCGTTGAATCTCCCGCTGACAAATCCCAAGACATTCCGCCTGTAGCCGTTCCACGGCAGCAAGAGTCGAAGTTCCAGTATCCGGGCATTCCGGTCACGTGCGACGGCGCTGCGGCGGTGGTCCATGTGGAAACGGCCATCTGTCAGGGCACGGGCGCATATCCGATCACGAGTTCCACGACGATGGGTTCCGGCTTCAACGCGGCGGTGAACAACGGCAACACGAACCTGTGGGGTGACAAGCTGATTTTCATGGAGCCGGAAAGCGAGCACAGTAGTGCGTCGTTTTGTGAAGGCTATGCGTTAGCGGGTGGACGCGTGACCAACTTCACTTCGGGGCAGGGCCTGGTGTTGATGAAGGAAGTGTTGTACACGATCGCCGGCAAGCGTCTGCCCGTCGTCTTCAACATTGGTTCGCGTGCGTTAACCAGTCATTCGCTGAATGTGCATGCCGGTCACGACGACGTGATGTCGGTGGCCGATTGCGGTTGGGGCGTTTTGTTCGCCCGCAACGCGCAGGAGGCGGGGGACCTGTGTTTGATTTCGCGCCGCGCGGCGGAGGCGTCGCAAACACCGTTCCTGAACGTGCAAGACGGGTTCCTCACCACGCACACGGTCGAAACCGTACGGCTGCCGGAACCGGAATTCATGAAGGAATTCATCGGCGCGCCGTCGGAAAAGCTGATGAACCTGATGGACACCGCCAATCCGAGGATGACGGGCGTCGGTCAGAATCAGGATGCGTACATGAAGGGCAAGATGTCGCAGCGCTGGTATTACGATCGTGTGGCGCCGGCATTGGAAGACGCCTTTGACGAGTTCGCCAAGAAAACGGGGCGGCGTTACGATTTCGTTATGCCCTATCGCTGCGAAGACGCCGACTTCATCATCATCGGCATTGGCGGCTATATGGAGACGGCTCAGGTGACCGTTGACTATTTGCGCGAGAAGAAGGGACTCAAGGCAGGTTGCGTCACGATCTATTGCTTCCGACCCTTCCCCATGCATCAAATCGTGAGCGTACTGAAGGACGCCAAGGCGGTTTGCATTTTTGAGCGGATGGACGACCCGCTTTCAACAACGGGCAACCACTTGACGCGCGAAATCAAGGCCGCGTTTTGCGACGCGATGACGGGACAGATGGGGCACGAGCCGATCCATCGCATTCCCAAGATCTATCATGGCGCGGCCGGATTGGGGAGTCGTGACGTGCGTCCCGCGGACATTATTGCCGCGTTCGACAACATGGTCGACGACGGGCAGGACTTTTTCTGCGTGGGCGTCGACCATGCCTTGGCTTTGAAGCGGAGTGAAGATCCCGACCTCCGGCCATCGGGTGGCTTTTCGATGCGTGGTCATTCGGTCGGCGGTTTCGGATCGGTGACCACGAACAAAGTCATCGCCACAATCGCCGGCGAGGTGTTTGGCAAGGACGTGCAGGCGTACCCGAAATACGGGTCGGAAAAGAAGGGCCTGCCCACCACCTATTACCTGACGATCGCCGACGAGCACATCTATACGCATAGCGAACTGGAGTTCGTCGACCTGGTTATTTTGAATGACGTCAATGCCATTCTGGCAAACCCGCTGAAGGGTGTGGTGGATGGCGGCGCCATTTTCATGCAGTCGCACTACGAAGACCCGCACGACGTGTGGATCCGCATTCCGGATCGTCACAAGGCGTACATTCGAAAGAAGAACATCCGCATCTATTTCTGCGACACGGTTCAGATCGCCCGCGAAGTCGCCTCGGTCGCGGACTTGCAGATGCGGATGCAGGGTATCGTCACGCTCGGCGCCTTCCTGAAGCTGACGCCGTACGCCAAGAACAGCGGCATTTCGGATGATCAGGTGATGGAAGGTGTTGAATCGGCATTACGGAAGTATTTCGGTAAGCGCGGCGAACGCGTGGTGCAAGACAATGTCACCTGTGTGCGGCGCGGATACAGCGAATTGAAGGAAGTACCGCAGTCGATGATTCAATCATAAACGCGCGGGCCGGCTTAGGGGCCCGGATGGGTCAAGCTGATTTCGCGAACGATAGACCAATTCTCTGGAGATATCTCAATGGCAACCGCTGACAAATCGATGAATGAAGCGAGTGATCGCGACCCGTATAACAATAACTCGTACGGCACGTTGGTGGACGATGGCTACAAGCTGGTGAAGTTGCCGGTGTTGGATGTCAACGATTTCAACGAGCGCATCATCCGCAGCTATGAAGACGGTACGGCGGAAAAAGGCTTGCCGGCGGATCTCTCGGTATCCCGCTCCATCATCCCGGCCGGGACGGCGACACTCCGTGATTTCAGCTACGTGGCGCCGGAAATCCCTGAGTACATTCCTTCCGCCTGTACCGGCTGCATGGACTGCGTGACGTTGTGCCCCGATACCGCAATTCTCGGCAAAGTGACGGGAGAACAGGCCTGGCAAGCGAAGCTGGACAGTATCGAGAACGAAGCCGATCGCGAGCTGTTCAAAAAGCAGTGGTCGGAACCGCGTAAATACTACGAGGGTCCTAAGAAGAAGACGGGCGAAGGCGGCAAGTTCCTGATCATGATCGACCCGAGCAAGTGTAAGGGCTGCGCTGAATGCGTCACGGTCTGCGATGACGAAGCCTTGAAAATGATTCCGAAGTCCGATCAGGTGATGGACGAGATTTCGAAGAGTCATCGGCTGTTCAAGGAGTTCGGGCCCTCGGACGACCGCTACATCAACGACAACTTGTTGATCGACATGATGCTCAAGGAGCAGACCCATATCTACGTCGGCGGTGCCGGCAGTTGTGCGGGCTGCGGCGAAGGGAGCGCGTTGCGGATGATGTGCTCCGCCACCGGAGCGAAGTACGGAAGCGATTGGGGCATCATTGCCGCCACCGGCTGCAACACCGTTTATACGTCGACGTATCCATACAATCCGTACCTGGTTCCGTGGAGCAATTCGTTGTTCGAGAACGCTCCGGCCTACGCCATGGGACTGCGTTTGCGCTGGGACCAGATGGGCTGGAACGAGAAGCCGATCTGGTGCCTCGGCGGCGACGGGGCCATGTTTGATATCGGCTTCCAATCGTTGTCCCGCATGCTGGCATCCGGGTTGAATATCAAGGTTTTCGTCCTCGACACGCAGGTCTATTCGAACACCGGTGGACAGGCCTCGACCAGCACCTACATGGGACAGAATGCCAAGATGAGCGTGCATGGCAAGGCGATCAGCGGCAAGACCGAACGCCGCAAGGAGATTGCTCAGATCGCCATGATGCACCCGCGAACGTTCGTGGCTCAGACGACCTGCGCTCACGTCAATCACTTCTACCGCAGCGTGATCGACGCCCTGGAATTTGACGGCCCCGCCCTGGTCTGCTGTTATACGACGTGCCAGCCGGAGCATGGCGTGGCCGACAACATGGCTACCGATCAAGCGCGCCTGGCTGTGGACACACGAGCATTCCCGCTGATGGTGTACGATCCGCGGAAAGGAGATACCATTCGCGAGCGTTTGTCGCTGCAGGGAAACCCGGCAGTCAACGACGACTGGTGGATGAATCCGAAATCAGGAGAACAGGTCGACTTTATCGACTTCTGCCGCAGCGAAGGGCGGTTTGCCAAGCACTTCGACAAAGAAGGGAACCCCAGCGAAGTGCTGCTGCGGGCCAAGCAGGAACGGCTGGAAAACTGGAAACAGTTGCAGGAACTGGCTGGAACGCTCCGTGCGGGCGGATCGGAAAAGGGCGCCGCGGCGAAACCGGCAAAAGCCCCGGCACCGGCCAAGAAGAGCGGCAACGGCAGTTTGCCGCCTGGTTACGGCAAAGGGGCCAAGGTGAATTACAACGATGGCAGCGGCTGGGTCCCCGGTGTCCTCGAGTCCGTATCGCCGGTGGTGCTTTCCCTGGCCGACAATTCCGAGATATCCGTGAGCAGCGACGTTTTGCGGCAAGCCATTTCAGCCGGTATTGTGACGTTGCGATCGTAATCGCCATGCAAGATCGTGAACCGCTGGCACAGCATGCGTTTGTTGCCGGCGATGTCAACGCGGCGTTGGAGTTTTTGAAACGGACTCGCAACGAGCTGCGCACGCTGCGGAAGGTCCGTGTCTGGACGGATCGCCTGCGCGTGTTCGATGTTAATAACGATTCGTTCGAAATCACCGGAGTAGGCTACCAGGACGCGTCGGTCGTGCCGCTATTAGACGCCGTTCACACCGCCTACAAGCCGGAATCGATCCACAATCCCGTCGATCTGCCGTTCAAGGAATTCAAGACGGGACGGAGACATCCCTGGGCGGAAGATCGTGTCATGTAGACGGTAGTTGCTGGCGAATGGAATCGTCGCGGTACCGATATGGCGCGGACCGCCGTGACAGACATCAGCGTTGGTGCAAGTCGCAACAGGGTACGGCAACACGCAAAGCATCGCGAGGAGAACAGGCATGGCTGCAAATCTGCAGGATATCTGCAAGGCCAAAGGAGTGTCGCTATTGGAACTGGCGCAACAGACCGGTTTGGATGTGACGCGCGTGCAATCCATTTTCCTGGGACGTTGGACTCCCAGTCCGACGGAGCGAGCGAAAATCGCCGCGGCTCTGGACACGCCGGCGGAAGAGATTGCCTTTGGTCACACGACGCCCATCCAGCACATCTACGGTCACGGGGCTGATTGACGCGGCAGCGGACTCGCGACGTTTCACGCGGACCGCGTTTCAGCGGTTCTTGTCCAGGCAGCGGCCGATCTGCCGCACAGCTTGTCGCAACCGGTTCTCGTTTTCCACCAGCGCCATTCTCAGGAAACCTTCGCCGGACGGCCCGAAGCCGCTGCCGGGGCTTACCGCGACATCGCCATCCTCCAACAGCATCATGGCAAAATCCATCGTGCTCATCCGCTGCTGCCACTCGGCCGGCACTTCCGCCCAGACGAACATGCCGGCGCGGGGCGGCGTGATGTCCCAGCCAAGCCGGCGGAGGCCGTCAACCAGCACGTCGCGGCGGCTTTGGTAGATTTCCGATTGCCTTTCCACGGCAGCGTCCGTGTGGCGCAGCGCCATGATGGCCGCGATCTGCACGGCTTGAAACATGCCGTAGTCGTAGTAGCCCTTGATCGTGGAGAGGGCGCGGATCATTTCGCTGTTGCCGCAGCAGAAACCGACGCGCCAACCGGCCATGTTGTAGCCCTTGCTCATCGTCGTGAACTCGACACCCACATCCGCGGCGCCGGGAGCCGCCAGGAAACTGGGCGGCTGGTAGCCGTCGAAGGCAACGTCCGCGTAGGCAAAGTCGCTGATGACCATGAAGCCATATTTCTTGGCAAGATTAACCACGTCGACAAGAAATTCCGGTTCGACGGTGACCGACGACGGATTATGGGGGTAGTTGATGATCAGCAGCTTCGGCTTCGGCATCAAGTGCTGGCAGGTGTAGGCAATGTTCGACAGGAATTTCTCGTTGTCGGCCACCTCCAACGCGATGACGTTCCCGGAGGCCAGGGCCACGGCGTACATGTGGACCGGAAAATACGGCGCCGGCGTGATGGCCGTGTCACCCGGACCCATTAATGCCAGGCACATGTGGCTGAAGCCTTCCTTGGACCCCAGGCACGTGATCACTTCTTTGTCGGGGTCCAGTCGGACGCCGTACTTTTTGAAGTACTTGCCGCCGACCTCGCGCCGCAGATTCAGGATACCGTTCGACTTGCTGTAGCCGTGATTACCCGGATCCCGCGCGGCCTCGGCAAGTTTCTCGATGACGATATCTTCCGGTGGATCCGAAGGGTTTCCCATACCCAGGTCGATCACGTCGTTTCCGGCGCGCCGCTTTTGGTAAAGCAGGTTATTGATGCGGCCGAACATGTAGGGCGGTAGCCGGTTGACGCGCGCCGCGACTTCGATCTGGAAGGGAGAAGTGCTGTTGGCTGATTCTGAGGACATGGAAGTAGTTGGGGGTCGGGGCCAAAACATTCACAATAACCGCTGAAGGGCCTGCTGAGAATGCGGGAGCTCGGGAATTACCAAATCGGCTGTCAACAACGGAGCAATCGTTGCAACCGGTACCGTAGCGTGATTGGTTTCGATGACGATGACCTATGTTTTAGCATTCGATCGAAATTTGTCAGGGATCTCCGATGTCGTTGCAAGTGAAGCCATTTTTCCGACCTGAGACGGGCATGTTCCTCGGTTTATGGCTGGCCCTGTTACTGGTAGGCCGCAGCAGCCTGCTGCAGGATCCAGGAACTTTCTGGCATACATCGCTGGGACTGGAGATGCTGGAGACCGGCGAGATTCCGCGTACGGACCATTTCACCTTTACACGCGGCGGGACCCAGTGGCTAACGCTGCAGTGGCTGGCCGAGCTTTTCCTGGGAGCCGCCTATGCGCTCGGGGGATGGGATTCCGTCGTGCTGCTCACCGTGACGGTCATCGCCGCCACCTACACGTTTGCCGGGTCACGCCTGCTGCGGAGCGGCTTGCACTGGATGCCGGCGACGCTGGTGCTGGTATTCCTGTTATTGGCCAGCAGCCACCACTTTCATGCACGCCCGCATTTGGCCACGATTGGGCTGCTGGCGGTGACCGTGGGATTACTGATGGATTTCGAAAACCAGCGCGGCGGCGTGGGGCGTCTGGGGTGGCTGCTGCTACTGTTTCCGCTCTGGACGAATCTGCACGGAGGCGTTCTGGCAGGACTGGCGACCGTCTATTTTGTCGTAGCCGGGTGGGCGGCGGCGTATGTGATTCGTCGAGGAAACTCGTGCCTGCTGCCGCGCCACGTGGGGCCGGTGGGAGTGCTGATGGTCCTGCTGCCGGCAACTTTTCTCTGCAATCCCTACGGTGCCGCAATGCGGCAGCGCTGGCTGGAAATCATGGCCATGCCCCTGCCCAACATTATCGAAGAGCACCGGCCGCTCGATTTCAGCGAATCGATGGCCTGGATCGTGATCGGCTTTGCTCTCGTGTACACGGCTGTAATTGCCACGACCCGGCCGCGAGATTGGAAAGTGACCTGGCTGGTCCCGCTGCTCTGGCTGCTGCTGGCATGGTCGCGGATTCGGCATGTGCCGCTGTTCGCGATGGTGACGACCCTGGTCTTGGCCGACGCGCTGCCCTCGTCGCGAATCGGTTGCTGGCTGGCCCGACGCGATCTGTTCCGCATGGCTCCCGGCCTGCCATCAACGTGGCGCGCGGCACTCATTCCCGCCAGCGTGGTAGTGCTGACGTTGCTGTTACAGCGGGGACAGGTTCCCATCCCCGTATTCGGTACGGGCTGGGCACGCCACGCTGCCGAGAAATGGCCGGTGGAGTTGACGAACAGTGCGGTCCCGCAGTTTGGAAACCAGTTCGATCGTCACCAACGCCCTGCCGTCCGGGTGTTCAACACCTTGACCTACGGCGGTTTCCTGGCCTTTCATTTCCCGCACGTGAAAACATTCATCGACGATCGTTGTGAGCTGTTTGGGGCCGAGTTCCTGGAACGTTATGTCGAAATGGAACAGCATCATCCCGAGAAAATCGAAGGCTGTGCGCGGCAATACGCGATCGACTACGCGCTCGTCAAACGCGACTCGAAACTCGATCGATACCTGCAAGCGTCCGACGGTTGGAGTACCGTAGCCACCGCCCAAGCGGCTCGGCTGTATCGCAAGAACTCCTCATCGGCGGGCGGCACGCGAGCCGCAGGGACCGATTTACAAAGTCGGCCGGCCCGGTGGAACTGCGCTTAAGCCAGGACGGTGGCATTTCCCGTGGCGGATTCGATCACCTGTCCGGGTGTGTTGTGACCGCGCCGGACGTAAGCCATCGCAATTGTCGAGGCAAACTTGGGAGACCAGGTCGCCGAGGTCACGGTGGCCACGACTTTGCCGTCGGCTTCAAGCGTCATTCCGGCCTGGGGCTCGATTCCCTTTTCCAGTTGTAGCAAGCAAAGAGTCCGATTGACGTGCCCCAACGCGTCCAGGCGAGCCACGGTTTCCTGTCCCAGGTAGCAACCCTTCGTGAAGTTGATGGCCTGCTCGTTCCGGTTCAATTCCTGGGGCAGATTGGCGTCGGTGATATCGATGCCAAAAACCGGCAGTCGCGCCTCGACCCGAGCGATCTCGAAAGCGCTCATACTGCATTCCTGCTTGCCGCCGATGACACTGCGACCTGCCGGGCCGGTTAACACGTGCGCCGCAACATCGTGCCAGGGAAACGTGAATTCCGAGATTTCATCGGGAAGCTCTCCTGTCACCAGCCAACGGGACCAGACGCTTGTTTGGTCGACGATGGTAACCTTTTCGCGAATGCGGTATTTCTCGAAGTGATTGATGAGCACATCGGCCTGCCGCGGCGCGGTCGTCAAGATCAGCGAATCCGGCCTACTGTGAAACCAGCCATGGCCGATCGTCTTGCCGTGCACGTTGGTAATAAACGCTTCTCGGGTTTCGCCAGTGGACAGGGACTTGATGTCGTTCGTGCACAGGTTGTGGACGAAGGTCAGGCGGTCGCTGCCACTAAATTCCAATTGCGTCCACGACGCCAAGTCGACGCAACCGCGGCCTGCCAGCAGCGCCTGGTATTCGGTTAGAACATGTTCTTCTATAGGTCCCGTCATGGTACGGCGTACTGTCCTGTAAGCGACGTGCGATGGGCGTTTTCGACAACGATGCAGCTGGCATGATTCCGGCTCAACCTGCCCACGTCTTCCAGGCAGCTGACAAACCCGATCCCCAGGTCTTCTACGGTATCCGCGTCCAACTGACTTAACAGGTACACAGGATGTCGTTCGCGAGACTCGCCAATGACGAAGGCGGCGAGTGCATCCGGTCCGGCGGACTCGTCGCCGTTGAGCGGTTCATCTGCCATTAACCGCTGCAGCGACATTCCCGGCGGTTCATGCAGGTCCGTACACAAGACGACAGCACCGCCCTCGTCGACGAGCGGCGATACCGCGGCGAGTGCCCGCGCAACGTTTTGCCAGGTCTGCTGGTCAGGACCGCCCTCAACCGTTGCCACGACCAGCGAAGCCTGTTCCTCATTTTCGTGTTGCCAGGCGGCATGGCTGAGTTGTTCGCCAACTTGCGCGACGACACCCGACTCACCGGCAACCACGTGCAGGATGGAATTGCCCGGTCCGGGCACGAGTTGCAGGCTCAGCTGCACTCCCAACAACCAGGCCGCTTGATCCGCCTGCTGGCAAGCGGCGATGCGGGATCGGCGGTTGTTAAGTTCAGCCGCGCGGAAACGCTGTTGAGTGGCGGTATCCGAAAAACTCGGATAGAGTCCGCTGTGCATACCGGCGTAGCCCAACGTTCCGGCCGGCTGGAGCGTCGCGACGGGCACCACCACGTCGGCGTCGTAGAGGTGCCGATTGATGTAGATCGGTAAGGCATCGTCATTGGCAGCAAGATAGCAAAGTTGACTCTTGTCGTCCGGATCGTGACGTTCGACGCGGATCCGGGCCTGAACCGCATCTGGCAGAGCCCCGAGCAAATCGTCAGGCCCGAGTGGATTGTCGTGGGTCAGGACAACGGAAATATCATCGGTCGTGGCCTATCCCGCCAGCAATTAATCAATAAGCCCGGCGCTGACATCGGCGACTTGAGGGACATCCCGGTCCACCGCCACGACAATCCGGTCTTCCGGCACGGTGCAGGATGCTAGCGGCGGAAAGTCCAAAGGCGACTCCAGCGCCTGGGTCACGGCTTCGCGTGCGGCTTCCAGCGGATGGCCTCGATGGGAAATTCGCAACCGCAGCTTGCAATTGGCGGCCAGTTCCACATTCGTCTCGTTGAAGGTAATTTCAGGCATGGTTGCAGGGATGGGCCTTGTCCGCGGTGTCGCTGGGGGC
>CALBSZ010000516.1 GCA_937967665.1 uncultured Planctomycetaceae bacterium | reverse complement strand
TGATTTCGGGAAGCATGGCCTCCACCTTGCGTCATTCGGATGTCACCCACGGCAATCAGATCCGCCAATTCAGTCACGGCGGCCCCGTGGTATCCGTGGCGGCCAGGACGGACGGGGCCCGTTTCGCTTCTGCCAGCGACAATCAAACGGCCAAGTTGTGGGATGCTTCCAACGGGCAGCAGGTTGCGGAGCTGAAGGGAGATATTTCCAGCCAGTTGCATGTCGAGTCCTTGCGGCGAGCCGTCGCGCTGGGGCAGCGCAAAATCGACATCGCCAAGAAAGACGTGGAAGAGGCGAAAAAACGCAAACAGTCGGAAGAGGACAATCAGAAGAAGGCGATGGAGACCAGGACCAAAGCCGAGGCTGAATTCAAGACCAAAGACGAAGCGGCCAAGAAACCGATCGCGGACAAGGAAGCCGCGGACAAGGAATTGGAGGCGGCTCAAGAAAAGCTGACCAAAGCCGAGGAGGCCAAGACGGCCGCCACCGATGCCTTCACCAAGGCCGATGAAGAACTGAAGGCCAAGCAGGCGGCTCGCGACGAAGCCAACAAAGGAGACAACGAAGACGCCAAGAAGAAGGCTGAGGACGCATTCAAAGCTGCCGAAGAAGCCAGGAAAAAGGCGGAAGACGAAAAGAAGAACGCTGAGCAGGAATTCGCCAAGGCGGAAAACGAATTCAAGCAACTGGAAAATAAGGTCAAACAGTTAGCGGGTCCGTACCAGAAGGCCGTGGACGAAAAGAACGCCGCCGAGCGGGCGCTGAAGGCTGCCGAACGAAGCATCACGCGTGCCGAAGAATCGGTGAAGAAAGCCACGGAAGCGATTCCGGTTGTCGAAGCCTCCCTCAAGCAGGCCGAAGAGGCGAAAACGCAACGGGAAGCCGAGTTTCAGGAGGCAGAGAAACAGGCCAGCGAGCAATTGAAGCCCTATCGCTTCGTTGCCTTTTCGCCCGATGGCGCGACGTTGGCGACGGCCAACGATGGGCAAGTGGTTCACACCTGGGATTCCACGACAGGGGCCGCGATTACAAGCTATTCCGGTCAGGGTGGCCCCATTTCGGGACTCGGATTCGATGCCCAAAACCGGGTCGTCAGCACGGCGGACAACAACACCGTCGTCGTCTGGGATCGCGGCGTGGAATGGAAACTGGAACGGGTAATCGGTTCCGTGGACTCGCCCGAGATCCTTTCGGATCGAGTGACCGCATTGACGTTCAGCAGCAACGGGAAGTGGCTGGCCAGTGGCGCTGGCGAACCGTCGCGCAGCGGCCAGTTGAAAATCTGGAATGTCGATGATGGAAATCTGGTCAAGGAAATCGCCGAAGCCCATAGCGACACCATTTTTGCCTTGCAGTTTTCGCCGGACGACAGCCAGATTGCCAGTTGCGCCGCCGATCGGTTCATGAAGGTTCACGACATCGATACCGGCAAGCTCTACAAGTCGTTCGAAGGTCACACGCATCACGTGCTAGGCGTGGGCTGGAGCGCGGATGGGCTGCTGTTGGCCAGTAGCGGCGCGGACAAAGTCATCAAGGTCTGGGAATACCGCACAGGCGATCAAAAACGGACCATTCAAGGTTTCAAAAAGGAGATCACGGCCGTGCGGTTCGTGGGGCAGACCAACAACATCGTCGCCTCATGCGGCGATAAGCAGGTGTACATGAAGAACGCCGACAACGGTGGAAATGTCCGCAACTACGGCGGCGCTCAGGATTACGTGTACAGTGTCGGCGTCAGCGACGATGGCGGAACGATTATCGCCGGCGGGGCCGACAGCGTCGTTCGCATCTGGCAGGAAAATGGTCAGGCTTTGGCGACCTTTGAAGCGCCCACGCCGGAAACGGCACAAACAGCCGCCGCGCAGTAACACGGTTCACGCACGATTGCCTCGCCAAGGTCAAGGAACGGGGTTGGCCGTTAGCATGGAATGCGCCAGAATCCCCTTTTTCGTCAGGGAATCTGGCGAATCCCACTACGCGAAAATCAAAGCTCGACGACGCACTACAACGCGTTTCGCGTAAGCGTAGCGGCTTTTTCGCCAATGGATACGGTGATTTACAGCGCCGGAGACGCTACACGTCCGTGCCACTCGCACTAGGACCGCATCCGTCAGTCAGCTAGAATGAGCGTCCAGTATCTGGAATCCATTCTCAGCGGAGACGGCAATGGCGAAAGAAAACAAAGGTGGTTGTGGGCGAGGGTGTTTGGGGTGCTTCGGCGTCCTCCTGCTCGGAGTGATCGCCTTCTTTGTGATCGGCCTGTTCCTGCCCGCGGGCTGGGACGTGTCGCGTACCATCACGATCGACGCGCCAGCGGAACGCGTACACGCGCATGTCAGCAAGCTCAGCGATTGGCCCAATTGGACGACTTGGAATACGACCAAGTACCCTTCCCTGAAATATTCCTACGAAGGTCCTGAAAGCGGCGTCGGCGCCATTTCGACCTGGACCGAAGATCAGATGGGAGGCGGCCGCTTGGAGATTACCGAGAGTGACCCGAAGAAGGGCATCAGCTACGTGATGCAATTCGAGGGATATGATTCCACGATGGAAGGGTCCATCAACTACATTTCGGACGGCGAACAGACGGCCGTCACGTGGAGTGGTAATGGGGAACTCGGCAACAATCCCATGATGCGTTGGATGGGATTGATGTTCAACTCCCAAATCGGCAAGGATTACGATACGGGTCTGGAGAACTTGAAGACGCTGGTCGAGAGCGAGCAAGCAGACTCACCGCCGGTCGCGGCACCTGACGAACCAACGCCTGACGAACCAACGCCTGACGAACCAGCACCTGACGAACCAGCACCTGACGAACCAGCACCCGCTGATCCCGATCCTGCGGAACCTGCGCCCGAGGACAGTTCGACGCCAGCGGACCCGGCGACCGTGGACTCGGTGTCGATTGAAGATGATTCCGATTCGACGGCGCCATGATTCATCTTCGCGGACATCAGGCGCTGATTACAGGCTCAACGCAGGGTGTGGGACGTTCGATCGCCGAAGCCTTTGCAGCAGCGGGCGCGGACGTAGTGATTCACGGTCTTAGTGGGGACGGCGCCGACGAAGTGTTGGAGGCGTGCCGAGCCCGCGGCGTGCAGGCAGACCTGCTTCTGGGCGATCTGGCGGGGGATACGCGCCGGGCGACTGCCGAATTGTTCGCGGCGGCGGTAGATCGGTTGCCGCGCATCGACATTCTGGTCAACAACGCCGGTACCTACGACGACGTGCCGTTTCTAGACATGGAAGTCGATCGTTTTGAACGCACGATGCGTCTGAACGTCGCCGCCCCGTTTTTTCTGACCCAGACGTTCGCGCGGCATTGGGTTGCCGACAACGTGGCGGGTCGCGTTTTAATGACCGGGTCGATCAATGGTCGCTTGGCCGAGCCAACGCACGCCGGTTACGACACGTCCAAGGGCGCCTTGGAAATGATGGTCAAGACACTCTGTGTGGAACTGGCACCGCATCAAATCCGGGTCAACGGGATGGCGCCCGGACTGGTCCGAACACCATTGACTCGCGTGATTGACCAGGATGCCGAATTCGAAGAGTGGATGTGTTTGCATACGCCCAATGGGTGCGTTCCAGGCAGCGACGTCTGTGGGGGCGCCGCCGTGTTCCTGGTAAGTGATTACGCCGAGCACATTCACGGGCAGATGCTCCTCGTCGACGGCGGCATGAGCGTCTGGCAACAGCCGGAAGTCCCCAGTCGCTTTCGCGCAGGTAAAAGCCGGGGCAGGAACCGATAGAGGCACGCAGTTCGGACGAAGTCATCCAGTAGCTGCTCCTGTCCTCTTAAAATGATCTGCCAGTGCGAATGGCTGCGGAATTCAACGCAAGAGGCACAAAGGCGCTGCCGACGCGAGTGATTGCGATTCTTGCGTCTTACTCACGACCGCCTCGCGCATTTGCTGCATAGGGTGTTCTACTTGAACCGGTGGCGCGTTTGGACACATATTCTCTTTTGGATTGGGCTAGAAGACGATATAATCAGTATCGAGAGTTCCCGCCATTGTTGTCCCACCTGAATGGACTATCATGCCTGAAATCAAATCTGGATGCCGCGAATACCGTTGCTTGACGAACCGTCGGGGTTTTCTGCGTGTGGGCGCGATTGGCGGTCTGGGACTGAGCCTGGCGGACGCGCTGCGGCAGTCCTCGCAGGCAGCGACGC
>CALBSZ010000515.1 GCA_937967665.1 uncultured Planctomycetaceae bacterium | reverse complement strand
GAATCTGGCCAGGCAGATTGTCGCTAGCGGCGGACAGGTGAGACTCGTTCATCGTGAGACACGCAGAAACAGTTCCATCATCACGCAAGTTGACCAGTTCCCACAAGGACCGTTTGCCTTGCGGGAAGTCTATTGGACCGGGATCGACCCCGTAAAGTTTGCTGAGTCGGGGTCGCTCAAATTGCCCACCGCTGACGATTCCCACGGGATGACAAACGAGACCTTCGAGGCCATCGTGAATCTACTTGCTCCCTGCTCTGATTTACGTCGCTTAGGCTTGCAAACGAGGGATAACAGGGTTTCGGACGACGCTCTGACGTGCCTGGGCTCACTCTCGCAACTCGAGCACGTTATGATTGGATTTCCCCAATTGAGTGACGCGGCTGTCGAAGATTTAAAGAAACTGCCGAACCTAATCGTAATCTGGTTGGTGTCGCCGCGACTGTCAGACGGCATTTGGGAGAGCCTGGCAGAATGGAAGCAATTGGAATCGATCATCTTAAGCGCTGGCGGCAGCGGCAAGCACAGTCGGCTGGCGGGTGAAGGGGTGGCGTTGCTGGCAGATCTTACCAAGCTGCGAAAACTGAGCCTTCAGTCGACCCAACTATCGGAGGAAGGCATTCGGCAAATCAGCAGTCTGCGGCAACTCGAAGAATTAGACCTCTATAACTCGAACCTGGACGACAAGCAGCTTGAATCCCTCAAAGCCTTGGAGAATCTAAAATCACTCGGGCTCGTGGAAACTCAGGTAACAGAAACCGCAGTGGAGCGCTTCAAGGAGGCGCTGCCTAGATGTTCTGTCTATTTCTGACGCCTGCCCCACTGACAATCGAGTGAATCTTGCTCACCTGCAGCAGTGACTGAACGCTCGCAACGCTTTGTCCAAGTACAACGACGCAGGTCAGCCTTGAGGCCTTACTTAGCGGGGATTATTCACTTAGACAGGTCAGATTCGCCTAAGTGACTGGTGGGCCAGCGCAAACGAATCACGCTTGTTTTCACACGCTGTCTGCTCACGAGAGTTGTTCGCGAATGCAGAACCACCCGTTTTCGCTCGTTTGCTCGACACCCTACAACCATGAAACATCCGGGTTCGAGCGCCTCTTGGTTTACAGCGGACGAGCTAAGAACGCCCCTACGACAAGGATACGCGGCTACGGTCAATCGGTGCACCCGGCGCATTTTCTCTGCTTTTTCATTGACTTCTGACCGGTTTGGGCACGGCCCGCCCGAGATCCGGCCATCTCCGCTTGCATTTATCCTGCGAACTGGTAGATTAGCGGGCTTAAATGGTTGTTAGTGTTGTATGTAGGGATAGTCTTAGCAGCGAGAAAAGAGGAGATTTCGACGCATCGAGGCGATGCCAGAAGTGCTCGCCCGCGGAGAAGTAACGGTATCACATGACGATCACAAAAGAGCGGAAAAAGGAAGTCATCCTGGAACACAAGCGTGGCGACGACGACACCGGTTCGCCGGAAGTTCAAGTAGCCATTTTAACGACGCGGATCAATAATCTGACTGAACACATGCGGACGCATCAGAAAGATTACGCCAGTCGACGCGGCTTGTTGGGCCTGGTGAGTCGGCGGCGGCGACTGCTGGATTATCTCCGCAAGGTCGATCCTCAACGCTATCTGGATATTATCGGACGCCTCGGCATTCGAAAGTAATTACGCGGATACCCGTATTCTTTTGCGAGCGCGCTAGCAGGAATCATTGGGATTCCCGCCTGACGCACTTCGCTGGCTCATGCGAGAGCCGCTTCATCGCAGGATGTGTCCTTCCTGTTGTTGCGAGAAACGTTTCTCGCTTCTCCTCGGCGGCTGCGAGGACTCAACTAAGTTAGGAATGTGTTGTGAAGGTACGTGTAGAAAAACAAATCGGAAATGCTGTATTCTCCCTGGAAACCGGTGAACTCGCCAAGCAGGCCGCGGGGGCCGTGCTGGTTCAATATCGAGACACGGTGGTGCTGGTCGCCTCGGCGACGGGAGCGCCCCGGCCGGGAACGGACTTTTTCCCCCTGACTTGCGATTACCGCGAACGCACCGCGGCCGCGGGCAAGTTCCCCGGCGGCTTCATCAAGCGTGAAGGCCGACCGACCACCAAGGAAATTCTGACCTGCCGGCTCATGGACCGCCCCATTCGGCCGCTCTTCCCCAAGGGTTTCTTCGACGAAGTCCAGGTGCAGGCGATGGTGCTGTCCAGCGACCGGCAGAACGACGCGGACGTGCTGGCCATGAATGGCGCATCGGCAGCGTTGCATGTCTCCTGTTTGCCGTTTCAGGGCCCGATTGCGTCGGTACGGGTCGGTCGCGTCGACGGCAAGTTCATTCCGTTCCCCACACTGGATGAACTGGAACTGAGCGACCTCGACCTGATCGTCTCGGGGTCGAGCGACGCGATCCTGATGATCGAAGGGTTCGCCCGCGAAATGCCCGAAGCGGATATGCTCGAGGCGTTGCTGTTTTCGCACGCCATCATCAAGGAAATCTGCCAGTTGCAGAACGAATTGGCCGAACAGGTCGGCGTTGTGAAGGCGGAGTACGCGGTGGACGACGACACCAGCATGTACGATCGCCTGCGAGAGAACTACTACGATCGCTTCAAGGACGCCCAGCAGACTGAAGGCAAGCAGAATCGCGCCGAGGCGGTCAAGGCCTTGAAAGAGCAGGTGCTGGCGGAAGTCATTCCAAACCACGCGGCGGACGACGCCTGCAAAGACGAACTGGCTAAGTTAGCCAACGCCTGGCACGACCTGGCATCGCGCGTGGTGCGAGATTTGATTTTGGCCGGGACGCGTCCCGACGGCCGCGACGGCAAGACGCTTCGCGAGATCGTGTGCAAGGTCAACCTGTTGCCGCGGACGCACGGTTCGGCTCTCTTCCAACGCGGTGAAACGCAGGCGCTGGTCACGGTGACCCTGGGAACCTCGAAAGACGAACAGACCGTCGACGGGGTCATGGAAGAGTACTCGAAAAAGTTCATGCTGGATTACAACTTCCCGCCGTTTTCGGTCGGCGAGACGCGGCCGATTCGCGGCCCGGGACGCCGGGAAATCGGTCACGGAGCCCTGGCGGAACGGAGCGTCAAACCGGTCCTGCCTTCCCCGGACGATTTCCCCTACACGATTCGCGTCATCTCGGACATCCTGGAATCGAACGGGTCGTCATCGATGGCGTCGGTCTGCGGGGCCACGCTGGGATTGATGTCGGCAGGCGTGCCGATCAGTAATCCGGTGGCAGGCATTTCGATCGGCCTGGTAAAGGAAGCCGAACAGTGGACGCTGCTCACCGACATCCTCGGCACCGAAGACCACCATGGCGACATGGACTTCAAGATCGCCGGCACCCAGAATGGGATTACTGGCATTCAACTGGACTTGAAGATCGATGGGATCAGTGAAGAGATCATTCGCGCGACGTTCGAGCAGTCGCGTCAGACGCGTATCGAGATCCTCCGCAAGATGCTCTCGACGATTCCGCGTCCCAACGACGATATCTCGGCTCATGCTCCGCGCATCCAGCAGACGCAAATTGATCCCGAGAAGATCGGCGCCTTGATCGGACCGGGCGGCAAGATGATCCGCAGTATCCAGGAATCGACGGGCACGGTCATCGAAGTCAACGACGAAGGAGTGGTCACGGTCGCCAGCAGCAACAAGGAGTGGCTGGACGCCGCGATGGCCAAGATCGAAGCGGTCACCGCCTCCGTTCAGGTCGGCAAGATTTACGACGGCGTGGTGACCAGTGTCAAGGACTTCGGCGCCTTTGTCGAAATCCTGCCCGGTCGCGACGGCCTTTGCCATATCAGCGAACTCTCCTCCGGCTACGTCAGCAACGTCGAAGACTTCTGCAGCGTAGGGGATGAAATGAAAGTGCTGGTGATCGACGTGGACGGTAACGACCGCGTGAAACTCAGCCGCCGCGCCGCCCTGGAAGAACTCGGCCTCGTCGACGAACTCGCCGACCGCGCCGGGGAAGCTCCGGAAGGGGGCGGCGAGCGTCGCGAGCGGAGCGACCGGGATCGCGGCGGCGATCGTGGCGGCCGCGGTGGCGGCCGCGGCGGTCGCGGAGGCCGTGATCGTGACCGCGAAGGAAGCGGCGGTCGCGGGCGTCGTTAAAAACGGCCCGACGCACAAAGACTACGAACGCTCAATGGCACTTGCCATTGAGCGTTTCTCGTTGGTACGCCATCGGCTACAATAGAAACGGAGCAAGCCATGCGTGAAGCACCGTATCAACTGGATAAATCGAATCTCCGCGTCGGATCCGTCAGCGATCGATCGAACGATAGCGACTACTGGAGCACCAAGACGCCTCAAGAGCGGCTGGCCGCCCTGGAATACCTGCGGACATTAAATTATGGCAGCGCTGCAACTACCGCACGACTTCAAAGAGTTCTTCGAGTTGTTGAATTCGGCGAACGTTAGGTATTTGGTCGTTGGCGGATACGCCGTCGGGTATTACGGCTATCCGCGCGCGACGGGCGACTTGGATATCTGGGTCGCACGCGATGCCTCCAACGCCGCGGCAATCGTCTCGGTCCTGCAGGAATTCGGGTTTTCGCCAGGCGCGGTTTCGCCGGAAACATTCACTTCTCAAGATAAGGTCATTCAGATTGGCGTGCCTCCCGTTCGGATCGATATCCTGACGGGAATCCCTGGTTTAGGGTTCGATGCATGCTTTGATACCCGAGTGGTGGACGCGCTCGACGGCATCCAAGTAAACTTGATAAGCCTTGCAGACTTGAAAGCGGGAAAATCGGCCAGCGGACGGAGCAAGGATCTTGACGATCTCGAAAACCTACCCTGAGATGGACGGCGTGCCTGATTCGGACACGTTTACTGAGAATTCGATTGACGAGCAGCACCAGCAGCTCCGGGATCGCTATCACGAACTGGCTGAATTGGCTGGTTCGCTGGCACATGAAATCAAGAATCCGCTATCCGTGATCCGCATGAATATGGACTTGCTGGCGGAAGACCTGGCCGACGGCGAATCGCCCGGAGAACGGCGCGCGTTGAGCAAGGTTGAAATCGTACAGCGGCAGTGCGCACGCCTCGAAAACCTGCTCAACGACTTCCTGCGTTTTACGCGGCTGCAAAAGCTGCATCTCACTCCCGGCAGCCTGAACGAGCAGATTGAACGCGTTTTGGACCTGTACGAAGCGCAAGCCGACGAGGAGAACATCGACATTGTCCGCTTCCTGGATCCGGCGCTTTCCAGCATCATGATGAACCCCGAAACGCTGCAGGCCGCGCTGGTGAACCTGGTGAAGAACGCCATCGAAGCCATGCCCGGCGGCGGCAAGCTGGTGGCGCGTTCGCACAACATCCGCGGCGGCGTGGCGATGGACCTGATCGACAACGGCATCGGCATGGACCAAAAGACCGCGTTGAACATGTTCGAGGCATTTTATTCGACCAAGCAGGGAGGCAGTGGCCTTGGCCTGCCGACGGCCCGCAAGGTGATCGAAGCGCACGGCGGGCGGATCAGCGTGCAAAGCGAAGTCGGCGTCGGGACGAAGTTCACGCTGGAATTCCCCACGCCGGCCCGCCTGGCTCAAATCCAGAAGGCCTGAGTGCCACCCGTCCCATCGTGCAGAAGCGGCAGGTCCAGTTTGTTGTTTCTGCGCCGTGCAGTTCCTGTTGATCATGGCCACAGAGGTCACCAAGAACGCAGAGCACTATTTCACTATTTCAAGGACGCCTCCCCTCGGTGCTCTCGGTGGCAAATTCCCTGGCGGTCACGTTTTTGTGTGCGATTCCGCGGCGACGTCGCGGATGATCTGGTCGAGGTCGCGGGAGGGATTGAAATGGATCGTGGCACGCAGCCGTGCGAGGTCCGGGACGCGGCGGCGAATGTCCTCGAAATCGGCGTCATAGGCAGCGGCATACGACTGGTGCTCGATCGGTGACGCAGAACCCGTAACGGCGATCACGCGTTCGGCCAGTTCCAAAATGCGAATCGGCGTGTCGCTGCCGATGTTGAACACCTGACCGCTGGCAGCCGCGGTCGACATCAACGCCAGGACCGCCTGGACGACGTCGCGCACATCGGCGAAGCAGCGTACCTGCTGGCCGTCGTCATGGACGGTGAGCGCCTGGTTGGCGCGTGCCGCCTGGACGAATCGTGGCAACACCATCCCGTAGGCGCCCGACTGCCGCGGCCCGACGACGTTAAAAAACCGCCCGATCACCACCGGCAGTTGGTATTCTCGCCACGCGGCCACACAGAGGAACTCGTCGATGGCCTTGGATGCGCCGTAGGACCAGCGCAGTTTCGAGGTGGGGCCGAACACGAGATCATCGTCTTCGTGGAAGGTTGCCTTGGGATTCTTGCCGTACACCTCGCTGCTGCTGGCCAGAAACAGCTTGACCGACTGTCCCGCCCGGTGCCGTTGGCACAAATGATCGACAATGGTTTCCGTCGGGCGGATATTGCGCCAAATCGATTCGATGGGCTTTTCCGCAATCAACCTGACCCCGACCGCGGCCGCCAGATGGTAGACCTCGTCGGCCGCGTCCAGTGCATTTTTAAGTAACAGACCATCGTCCAGCGAACCATACCTGTATGTCAGGCCGGGATGACCCATCACTTGGGCCAGATGATCGCGATTCCCTGTCGATTCGTCGTCGATCACGGTCACCGCATGTCCCTCGCTTAGCAGGGCTTCGGTGAGGTGCGAGCCGATAAAGCCAGCTCCTCCGGTAACGAGGATATGTTTGCCCATTTTACGAAAAAGCGGGATATTGAGGATTAAAAGCGGAAGGTATTCACGAATCACCTCCCTGCTGGACTTCGTCGCGGTGACGTTGCGGCACTGTCGTACGGAATCCCTGTCGCCACGAATCGTCCTCCCATGGTGGGGAGAGGCACGTCGTTGCATGCATGATATCAACTTCCGTGGCGGCTGTTGGGGACCCGGCTCAAATTGGATTAACCCGGCTCAAATTGGATTAACCCGGCTCAAATTGGATTAACATGGTGGAGATGCATTCCGTGGGTCCGACAAGACGCCAGCGCAATCGGGGCGGTATCTTTTCTAGTGGAATATTCGGCGTTAAACTGAGATAATGCAGCAACCTGCCCGGCGTGCGCGCCTATCCTTCCCGGCACGCGTTGTGCGATCAGGCCGTTTCGTCTCTGGCGTGGCGAAGGTAGTGGAAGCGTTGCTGCGGTGCCCGTGAGTTTCGTCAGGCAGGAACTCCAACACCCATATCCATATATGGTTGAAATCTGCGAATCACATTCAGAAGAGGTTTAGGAAATGATCAGGACTTCCTTCGTACGCGCCATCAGCGTGGTCATGTTGGTCTTTGCCATGACGGCAGGGACGGAATCGAACGGCCTGGCGCAGGACCAACGAGCCTTGGCGATCTTTTCGGACGCGGCCAACTTCCAGAACAACGGCGCGTTCGGTTTGGCGGCGAAGGAATGGGAGAAGTTCCTCAAACAGTTCCCCAACCACGAGCTCGCCGGGAAAGCGGAGCACTATAAGGGCGTCTGCTACCTGCAGTTAAAGGACTATGAAAAGGCGGCGGCGGCGTTCGACACCGTGGTCAAGAATCACCCTCAAGTCCCGGTCATCGAAGACGCCTATCTCAATCTCGGCTGGTCCCAGTATTCGCTCAAGCAATACGCGGCGGCAGACAAGACCTTTGCGGAAATGGTCAAGAAGTTTCCCGAAGGAAAGTACGTCGATCAGGCTTTGTATTTTCAGGCTGAATCACTCTACAACCTCGACAAAAAACAGGAAGCCGTCGCGGCCTACGACGCGCTGGTGAAGAATCATCCCAAATCGGGCTTGCGGCGAGACGGGGTTTACGCATTGGGTGTGACGCTGGAAGAATTGGGCGACTATGCCAAGGCCGGCGAGGCGTACGATATTTTCCTTGCTGAATTCGCCAACGATCCCCTGGCCACGGAAGTGAAGATGCGAAAAGCCGAAACGATTCTGCAGGCAGGCGATTTTGCCAAGGCGGAAACAATGTTCGGCGAGGTGTCTGGCGTGGAAGGGTTTACGTCCGCCGATCATGCTATCTTTCGGCAAGCTTACTGCGCGGCCAAGCTGGACAAGTTTAAGGAGGCGGGCGACTTGTACGCCAAGATTCCCGCGACTTACAAGGAATCGGTTTACGTGAACGACGCGGCCATGTCGGCGGGGCGTTCCTACTATCGCGCAAAAGACTACGAAAACGCCGCCAAATGGTTGCAGCAATCCGTCGACGCGGACACCAGCGATTCCCCCGAAGCGGCGCACTGGCTCAGCCGCATTTACCTGCAGAACAAGGAAGCCCAAAAGGTCGTCGATCTGCTCGCGAAAGTTTTGCCGAAGGCAGCCGAGAGCAGCTATCTGGTGAACCTGAAAATGGACCAGGCCGACGCCCTTTACGAACTGCCCGAGTGGCGTGACGAGTCGGTGGCCAAGTATCTGGCGATTTACATGGAACATCCCGATGACGCGTTGGCAGCAACCGCCCTGTACAACGCCGCGTTCGCCGCGCTGGAATTGAAGAAGTACGACGAAGGGCTGAAACACGCCGAAACCTACCTGGCGAAGTATGCCGACGCGCCGCTCACGCCCGATGTGAAATACATTGCCGCCGAATGCAGCTTGCAGCTCGGCAAACTCACGGAAGCGGAGGCCATCTATAAAGACCTTACCAGCAATTACCCGAAGCACGCCGAACTGGATCAGTGGTGGACGCGTCTGGGGCTTTCGCTGTACCTGCAGAAGAAGTACGGCGACGTCGTGGCCACGCTTTCTCCCGTCGTGGACAAGATTAAATCGCCCGCCAGTCAGTCGGAAGCGCAATTCCTGATCGGTGCCAGTCAGTTTCACGAAGAGCAGTTCGGCGAGGCCGCGACGGCGTTGACGGCGGCGCTCCAGGCGAATTCGAAATGGCGTCAGGCCGACGAAACGCTGCTGTATCTGTCGCGAGCCAATCAGAAACTCAACAAACTGGACGAGGCCATCAAGAACGTCAAGAAGATGCTGGCCGACTTCCCCGACAGCATCCATACGTCGCATGCCCACTATCGGTACGGGGAATACTGCGACGCCAGTGGTGACTACGAGACGGCGGTCCAACAGTACGAGGCCGTGATCGCCGGCGGCGATTCGCCCTTCGTGCCCTACGCCCACTACAAGAAGGGCTGGAGTCAGATGATGAAGAAGGACTACCCGGCGGCCACCGCGTCCTTTACCGCGTTGATCACCGGCTTTCCCGATCATCCGCTCCTGGCCGATTCGCAGTTCGCCCGCGCGATGTGCTACCGGCAAGACGGCAAACTGGGGGAAGCGATCGACGACGTCAAGGCGTTCCTGGCGACGGAGCCCGCGGAACCGCAGAAGTCCAGCGCGCTGTACGAACAGGGCCTGGCCGAAGTGGCCCTCGGCCGCCAGGCGGACGCGATCAAGACGTTCACGTCCATCATGACGGCGAACCCCGAATACGCGTCGGCCGACAAAGTGCTCTATGAACTGGCCTGGGCCTACAAGTCGAGCGACAAGAATGGCGAGGCCGTGAAAACGTTCGCCCAGTTGGCGGCGGACCACGGCGATAGCAAGCTCGCCGCCGAAGCCAATTTCCACGTGGCGGAAAGCCTGTACGACAAGAAGGAATTCGAGGATGCTGTCAAGTCGTACACGATTGCCAAGCAGAAGGCCGAGCAGGCGGAGTTGGGTGAAAAGAGCCGCTACAAACTTGGCTGGGCTCACTTCCAGCTGAAACAGTACGAACCGGCCCTCGCCCAATTCAGCGAACAGGTCGAAATGTATCCCGAAGGAAAGCTGGTCGCCGACGGCAAGTTCATGAAAGCCGAAACACTCTTCCGCATGGAAAACTATGCGGAATCGCTGCCGGTCTTTACGGCAGTGAAAGCGGACGAAGTTTCTTCACCACGCATCAAGGAACTGATCTTGCTGCACGGTGGGCAGTCGGCGAGCCAGGAAGGGATGTGGGCCGAAGCCTTGACGTTCCTGACGGAATTGCCCGAAAAGTTCCCGGATTCGCCGTACGTGGCGGAGGCCAATTACGAAATCGGCTGGGCTCAGCAAAACCTTAAAAAACCAGAAGAAGCGCTCAAAAATTACGAACTGGCCGCGACATTATCGCGCGGCGAGGTGGGCGCGCGAGCTCGCTTTATGATGGGTGAAGTTCAGTTCGAAGCCAAGAAGTTTGACGTGGCCATCGAACAGTTCCTGCGCTGCATGTTTGGCTACGGCGGCGAGCAGGCACCGGACGAGGTGAAGAACTGGCAGGCGCAGTCCGGTGTCGAGGCGGGTCGCTGTAGTGAAGTGCAGATTGCGGGCGCCGAGGGCGCCGCCAAGGCAAAATTCACGGCAGATGCCAAAAAATACTATAATTACGTCGTCGAAAAGCATCCCAATCATAACCTCGTCGAACAGGCGAAGAAACGTTTGGCCGCGTTGAAGTAGAATAGAAGGAGCCGTGCCGCCAAAGGTGCGGCCGTAAGTCATCATCAACCCCCGCTGAGACGTCGATTCAAGAAAGAACTTCCATGTTGAAACCTGACAATTATCGCCGGCGACTGCTGCTGCTGACCTCGTTCACCTTGCTCGTCATGTTCGCACTCGCCATCCTTTCCACGCGTCAGACCGCATGGGCTCAAAATGAAGCGGGCCCGAGCGCGGAACCGGCTCCGACGGTGGATGGCAATGTGGATGGCGACGCCGCTGTGGAGCCGGCCGAGGACTTGCCGGAAGTCGAGGGAATCAACCTGTTCACGCTGCTCTTGCAGGGTGGTGTATTCATGATCCCGATTTTTCTGATGTCGCTGATGACGGCGACGTTTGTGATCGAGCGGTTTCTGGGCTTGCGGCGCGCCAAGGTGCTGCCGGACGAGTTGGTTCAGGAGATCGGCAGTCTGGGAGGCGCCAAAGGGGGCTTCGATCCGCGGAAAGCGTATCGCATCTGCCAGCAATGGCCCTCGGCCGCCTCGTCGGTCATCCGTTCAATGCTTTTGAAAGTCGGCCGCCCGCATTCGGAAGTCGAACACGCAGTGGCGGAAGCGAGCGACCGGGAGGCGGAACGACTGTACGCCAACGTTCGCTGGCTGAACCTGGCGGCCGCCGTGACTCCGCTGATGGGCCTTTTCGGCACGGTCTGGGGCATGATCTGCGCGTTTCACGATACGACCACCCTGGCTCCCGGTCAGAACAAGGCAGACTACCTGGCGAAAGGGATCTACATCGCCTTGGTGACCACCCTGGGAGGTTTGGCGGTGGCCATTCCCGCCGCCATCTTCTCGCACTATTTCGAAGGACGCGTGCAGACCCTGTTTCATCAGATCGACGAAATGCTATTTAACCTGATGCCGCAAATCGAACGCTACGAAGGCCGTGTCCGTTTCAGCCGTGCGATGAGTGAAAACGGGGGCGGGGGCGAAACGACTGCGGAGGCGCCTCTGGCCGAAGCATCGGCTTCCACCGCGCCACGGTAAGTATGCGGGTGCCGTATGAAAGAATTCGCATCGCCCACTGCCTTGACACAAAACCGGAACTAACCAGCAACCATGGCCGTCAATATCAATAAAGGACAGGCGCTCGGAGCACTCAGCCTGACAAAGCTCATAGATGTGGTATTACTGCTGCTGATTTTCTTTCTCGTGGCGACCAAGTTCGCCGAGGAAGACAAGGAAATGGAATTCCCGCTTCCCGATGCCAGCGAAGCCGTCCCCCTGACCGTTCAGCCCAAGGAGATGTTCATCAACATCAACAATGAAGGGCGGTACTTTGTGGAAGGGAAGCAGGTCGCGGTGGATGAATTGGAACGCGTGTTGGCGCAAGCCACCGCCAACAATCCAACTCGCGCCGCCACCATCCGCGCGGACAAACGCGTGCAGCTCGACGCGGTCGTCGCGGCCACCAATCTTTGCAAGAAAGTGGGCATGAAATACGTCATTACGACGAAGGGCGATGGAGGCTAGCGCTTTGTCAAGAATTCCAAGTAGCGTAGGCATCCTGCCTACCAAGAAAGGTAGCGTAGGCATCCTGCCTACCAACAAACAACCTTTAAACGTAGCATCGCAAGCTGGAAGCGTACGGCACGGAATGCAGCAATCCGCATTGTGCTTGATTTGCATTTTGCCACTCGAACACTCCGTAGGATAAGAACTCCCCGGGACAGCTATGGCTAAAATCAAACGCGTCATTCGAAAATTGAAGCCCGCGGGGCATGGAACGTTCGACGATCAAATGTGGCCGGTCGCGGTGGCGTTGGTGATCCTGGCCTTTTTCTTGATCGGGATGAGTTTCGCTTACCTGACTTTTGAAACCGTCTGGGCGCCGCTATTACTTGTAATCGGGATCTTGTTGAGCTGCGGCGGCGCTGCCGTCGCCGTCCACTTCATCGGGAACCGCATTGTAAAGCGTTCGATGCAGTTGGCTTTGGTCATCAGCGTGGTAGCCCACGTGTTGATCTTCATCATTGCGTTTGAAGCGGTCATTTTCGCCCGTTACGGATCTTTGATTCCTCCCCTGGCCGATCTGACCGAGCAGCGTGAGCCGATTATCGTGCCCGAGTACAGCGAGATCTGGCATTCGGAGCCCGAAGATCGCCCCCAGCAGGATTTCGAACGGCCCGTCGAAGTCGAAACGCCCGATCCCGAAGTGGAAGAAGTAGAACGGGAGGAGACCGAACCGGAAAAGCAACCGACCGAACAGCAAGAGACACCGGTGCCCGAACCGGAACGTACGGTCGAACCAGAAATCGTCCGCCGCGAAACACCTCAGGAAACATCCCCGCGGCAAAACGAACAGCAGTCGCGTTTGAGCCGCCAGATGAACCAGAACCGGCCGCAGCCGAATACGACGGCCGTGCCGGAAGTAGTTCAGAGTCGGCCGACGCAGCCGACCCAGTTGAACGCGTCGCGCAACGAAGTTCAGCGTCAGCAGACGGAAACGCAAGTAACGCAGCAGTCAGCGACGAACGAGCCGACGGTCACGACGCAACAACAGACAGTCCAGATGAGTCGGCAGCAGACGCAGCAGGCACCGCAGCCACAGACGACGTCCGCACCGACGATGCAGCGATCGGAAACCCGGCCGGTGGAGGTCCCGAAGACCCAGGTGCAGGTGGAAAACGTCGCGGCCCAGACGCGGCAGACCCAGGAACAAGCTCAGCCGCAGCCAAACACGACCGCCGCGACCCGCCAGGAAACAGCCAGTCCGACGGCGACGCCTAAAAATGTCGAACCCACGCCGCAGACGCCGACGGAAGTGACCCCGGAGGTGCAGCGGCGTGAAGCGCAAACCGAACCGACGCCGCAAGTCGCCGCTACCCCGCAGAACGTACCGAACCAGCGGACGCGGATGACGACGCGTCCCGATGTCACCGCCAATGCAACCGTCGAGGCACCCAATCCCACTCCGACGCAGGCGCAGGCACAGCCCACCCAGATCACGGCGAATACCAGTCCCGTCCAGCGCAATACGACCGAACAGCGGGCCGTCGAACAGAACGTCACGGTCGAGCCGACCACGTCGCAGCAGCAGACCGTAGCGCGCCTGGAACGAGCACAGACGCAGCAAACGCCGACAACCGAAACGGCGCCGACACCGACGACGATTCCACGCCGCACGACGCCGACGAATACACCGTCGCCGTCGGCCACGGCGCAGATTCAAACTCCCACACCCACGGCGCAGAATCCAACAACGCAGCAGGTGGAAGCCCGAGCCACGGAAACGGCGCGTCAGGCCACCGCCAATGCGCAAGTCGCCCAGAATGTCAGCCAGCCAACCGTCGACGCGCCCAGCGCCACGCCCACGGAAACCACAGTCACCGCGTCGCGCCGGACTCCACAAGCCGAGGCGGCTCCGACCGTAGCGCAAGCCACGCAGTCGACACCCACGCGGCAGGCCCAGCCGACGCCGCAAATTCAAACCTCGGCCGTCGCGGCAAACGTTTCGCCGTCGCCCAATGCGACTCCTTCCGAGCAGCTTTCCAGCGTGCAGGCGACCACGTCGCCGGTCCAGCGGGCGAACACCAGCGACGTCCAATCGGCCGCGCCCAGCACCAATGTGGCTGCCAACGTCCCAACGCAGCCAAGTACGCAGCCGAGCCAGAACAGCGTGCAGCGGCGGACGACCAACGCGCCGGCGCCGACGGTCCAAGTCGACGCGACGGCCAGCAACACACCGTCCCGTTCGCAGACCAGTCCAACTGCGGCGACGCCGAACACTTCCGCGGTGGCTGAAAGTGTCCCGAC
This sequence comes from uncultured Planctomycetaceae bacterium, assembly GCA_937967665.1. GTDB lineage: Bacteria > Planctomycetota > Planctomycetia > Pirellulales > Pirellulaceae > CALBSZ01. The sequence goes on along the minus strand of CALBSZ010000515.1, from coordinate 4,242 downwards.
GCCAAGCCCGACACAAGCCACGGCCGGTCAGGTGGCGGCGGCAAGTACCTCCGCGTCACGGCAATCGACGTCGACCAATTCGCAGACGCTGCAGGCGAGCGCGGAACCTTCGGTGGAGGTGACGCAGACAACACCTTCGTCCGGAATCTTCAGCGGTGCGGCCAGCCGGCAGCCGAATGCCGTTTCCGCTCCGCAAGTCGCACAGTCCAACAGTAGCGTCTCGCGGCAGCGGACGTCCGCCCAATCGACCCCCAGCGTCAACACGGTCGCCTCGAACGTCGACGCGCCGCAATCACCGGTCCAGGCGGAGAGCCAACATCTGGCGGCGTCCAGTGCCACCGTATCGCGGCAGACCAGCGCCAACAGCCCGCAAGCCGCTCGGACTCAGCCCACACTTGAAACGCCCGCCGCCAGCAACAACTCGCGCGTGGCGCAGACTTCGCATTCCCGCGCCGCCACGACGACCAACGCGCCGAGCATCGCGCCTGACGCGCCGGCAACGGGATCTCCGCAACGCAGCGTCCGGGCAGCGGCCATCGCGGCTTCGCCAGCTGCCGTGGAAAGTCCGGCGGTGGCGCAGGCCACGCAAGGGGAGGGCGATCCGTCGGCCCAGCCGGCGCGGACCGCCATCGCACGTTCCACAGCCGGGACAGCGGGCCGCGGCGAGTCGCGTAACATGGACCGGGCGCTCGAAGCCGCCGACAGTCCTTCGATGGTAGCCTCCGCGTCGGCCAACCGGGCCACGGCAACGCAAAACACGCCGGAAGGCCCGGCGATTTCGCCCTCCAATCCGGCCCAGATCGCCCGCGCCACGGCGGATGCCAACGCGCCGAGCGCGACGACTCAGGCGGCCGCCGTTGCAGTGGCCTCGCAAATGGGCGCGGAAACGCCCACCGAACTCAACGCCAGTGCCAGCGCTGCCCTGGCGCGTAGCGATTCGAATGCCGAGTCGGCGCCGGTCACCGCCGCGAAGGGGTCCCTGGAAGTAGACATCGGACCGACCCGCGTTGTCTCGGAGAATTCCACCGGCCGTGCTTCGGGGGGTGGTCAGCCGGAGTTGAACACGTACACCGATTTACCATCACTCCCGCGCAGTTGCACCGGCGGCGCGACGCAAGTGGCGATCGCATCGACCAGCGTGTCGGAAGTTCCCGTGGCTCCCGCCGCCGATGGTGGCGGCGCGCCGGCGGAAAGCCAGTCGCTACCTGATGCCGCCGCGCTGGCGCGAACCGATCCGGGTTCGAGCGAACCGATTTCCGGCGGACCGTCGAAGGCCAGTGAAACCGGCCCGACAACGGAAGTCAGCATGACCGAACAGGTCGCCCGCAACGAGGTCACTCGGGCCGAAGCCGCCGAGGCGATGGCGGGTGAACCGGCTGCCGGAGGCGGGGATCCGGATGAAGACGAAGAAGAACGACGACGACGTCTGGCTATGTTAGCCGCGAAGGGTGGCACCGGCCCGACGATCGCGATGTCGACGACCGTCGAGATTCCCGCCGGGGCCAGCGGCGCCCAGCCCGCGCCGGAAAGTGGCCAGCCGGCTGGTGGCACGCCTGGTCCTCAAGAGACCCAGATTGCGCGTTCCAGTTCGGCTGCCGGGGGCGCGCCCGCGGCCGGAGGTCCTTCAGCGGCGACGCAAGCTGGTCCTTCGGCGCAAGCGAATACCGCAACACAGATCGCTCAGTCGGCAGTCAGTCGCGCGGCGTCGAGCGAAGCAGCGGCCGGCAATCCGCTGGCTGGTGGCGGGGATCCGAGTCCCGCAGCAGCGGCTGAAATCGCACAAGCAGTCCAGCGCAGCCGCCAGGGCGGAGCGCCTCAATTGGCCATGGCGGGACCGATTACGGCCCCGACGGCGGCGGCCACGCAAACCGATGCCAGTGGCGGTAGTAGCAGCGCGCCGCCGACCATCGACGCGACGCCTGACGCCAGCACCGTCGCGCGAATTGACGCCGGTGCCAGTCGTCCCGCCGCTGGGGAGCCAGCAGCCGCGGCACAGGCCGGTCCCGCAACGGCCGTCCTGGGTGGCGAAGTCGCGACGAACCAGCCGCTGAGCCGAGCTGAATCGGTGCAAGCCGCCACAGGCCCCGCTGAAATCGGTGGCGGTTCTCAAGCACCCGAGCGTTCGGCAACAGGCCCCGTCTTCGCGGCCAGCACTCGTGCGGAAACCGTCAGCGTTTCGGGTGAACCAGGCGGACCGCAAACTCCGGAAGGCGCGTTGTTCGCAGCTCAGGGAGCGGAAGCATCCCGCATGGCTGGCGGCATGCTGGCCATTGCCGATACGGGTCCCACCGGAACGTTACTCGGTGATACCGCCGTGGATGGCGATATTCTCGGCCGCGTTGGCTCGGCGCTCGGCGAGCGCCAGAGTTCTTCTGCCCGCGCGGATGGTCCGGTTGTCGCCAGTGCGGATACCAGTGGCGGTCCTCATCGCCAGGCGCCTCAGGCAACCTTGCCCACGGGTGCGGTTGCGGTTGCTCCGGTAGGCGGCATGGGCGTTCCCAGCGAACCGGCCGCCAATCCCGACGACACGATGGGAGAGCTCGCCGGGGGACTCGATGTAGGACCGATGTCGCGCGATACGGGCAGTTCCATTCAAGTTGAAGTCCAGGCCTCGATCGGTCCGGGTGGACTCGGCGCCGAAGCCGCTCCCGATGCCGGCTTGAATACGCGGCGAGCGCGGGAGGAAAGCGTCGCGGTGACAACACAGGATGCGCGTTTTGTCCGCCAGGACTTTGGTGGTCGGCCCAGCTTCAGTACGGCGGCGATTGTCGCCGCGGACCCGTTCAGTGATCGCAGCGCTCAGCGTCAAGGGGACCCCGGGGGCGGCGGTCGCGGAAGTCTGCCGCCAGAAACCGAAGCGTCTATCAACATCGGCCTGGCATTCCTGTCAAGGTACCAGCAGCCGGATGGCAGGTGGACGTTGCAGCAATTCAAGGACGAACGTCCCGCTCTCGCCACCGATACGGCTGCGACGGGCTTGGCGCTGATGGCGTTCCTGGGCGCTGGATACAATCACCGCGAATTTGAATATGCATCCCAGTTGAAAGCGGCGATTGACTTCCTGATCAGCAACCAGAAAGAAAACGGCGACCTGTTCGTTCCGCTCGACGACGCCTCGAACCAGGCGGTCTGGCTGTACAGCCACGCCGTCGCCACGTACGCGTTATGCGAAGCCTACGGCGCCACGCAGGATCCGGACATTAAGGAGCCGGTTCAGCGAGCGATTGATTTCATTGCGGAATCCCAGAATGTTCGCGGCGGCTGGCGCTACGCACCGTCGGTGGGCTCGGACACTTCCGTATCCGGATGGATGATGGGCGCCCTGCACGCGGGACGTCTGGCCAAACTGAAGGTTCCCGACAAAACGCTGGCGGGCGTTCGCAGTTGGCTGGACGTGGCCAAGACCCCGGATGAAAAGCACTTGTTCCGCTACAACCCCTACGCCCCGAAGACAGAAAAGCAGGAGCACGGCCGGCGTGCCAGCGAAGCGATGACGTCGGTCGGTTTGCTGATGGAACATTATCTGGGCATGCCCAGCGATGATCCGACGATGCTTGCCGGCGCGGATTACCTGTTGCAGGAAGAGCACCTGCCGGCTATCGGCACCAGCCGCAATCCCCAGCGTGACACCTACTATTGGTTCTACGCCACGCAGGTCATGTTTGGCGTGGGGGGAGAACACTGGGAAACATGGAACAACCGCCTGCATCCGCTGCTCTTGAATACGCAGATCAAGAACGGCCCGCTGGCCGGAAGCTGGGATCCCAACAGCCCCATTCCGGATCGCTGGGGACCGCACGCCGGCCGGATCTACGTCACGACGATGAATCTGCTCTCGCTGGAAGTCCGTTACCGGCATTTGCCGACTTACGTCGGCCTGACCGGTGCCGTCGACGAGTAGTTGACGTGAAATAGCAAGTTCGCCAGCTCCAGTTTCGGGCCTCATACGAGCACGGCGCGCAAGCGAGTGGGTCCATTACGTCCGAACACACTTGCTCGCGCTGCGTGCTTGTATTTGCGAGGCCTTCCGCATACGTGACGCTTTCCAGGTAGGCTTTCTTTCAAAGAGCTTGTTGGTGTGACGGGTGGCCGGGATCGAGCGCAGCGAGCCCCCGGAATCCAAGGTTCTATGGGGTCGCTTCGCTCCTCCACAGCCAACCGTCTCCGCTCTTTAGACAGAACTACGGCTAGTGCTTTGTCAACGCTTAATCTTAGGGTGGCTGGGTTCGAACGACAGTGAGC
>CALBSZ010000514.1 GCA_937967665.1 uncultured Planctomycetaceae bacterium | reverse complement strand
CCCGCGCTGTGACCCGGAAGTGCTGTGTCCCCGCGCTGTGACCGCCCCCGCGCTGTGACCGACCGCTCTCAACCCGCCTTTACGGTGCTAACGAAAGCGGTTCTTTGTTTCGAAGATATTTGTCCAAAAACTTTCGTCGATTTGTCACAGAGTCGAGAAGACCACGTATTTGCTGTCAAAGGGCAGTAGATACCCTCGGAACCACCTTCGAACATGGAGAATCATGATGCTCAAGTCTCGTGCACGCAATCGTCGTAAGTCTCGTGAAAACAACAAGTGTCGCAAGATGCACCTGCAAACATTGGAGCGCCGCGAATTGATGGCCGGCGACATCTCGTTTAGCGATGGTATCTTGACGATTACGGGCACCAAAGGGCGTGATATGATCGAGGTCGGACAGGAAGGCACTCAAATCGTGGCTTCCATTCAATCCACCACGATGAGTCATAGAGAATCGGTATCTTCTGCCGCGGTCAACAAGGTCGTTGTGCTCGCATCGGATGGGGACGATGTCATCATCAACGACACTGCAAAGCAGGCGAATTTGTACGGTGAGGGTGGTGATGATCTGATCACTGGCGGCAGGTCATACGACTATGTGTCCGGCGGATCTGGAAATGACGCGATCTATGGAGGCAGTGGCAACGACAGGCTGTACGGCAAGACGGGAGATGACAAACTCTTCGGCGAAGCCGGGCACGATACGATCGTCGCAGATTCCGGCAACGATCAATTGATTGGTGGAGCCGGAAACGATCGCATGTGGGGCGACGCGGGAGCGGACGGTCTCTGGGGCGGGAGTGGAAGCGATGAATTGATAGGTGGTGCTGGTAGGGACTACCTTGGTGGTGGTGGTGGGAGCGACACTCTGTGGGGAGGCGATGACAAAGACCTACTTGATGGCAGTTCCGGTAATGATCGATTGTATGGTGGTGCATCCGACGACGTTGTGTTCGGCGGAACTGGTCACGATCGTATCTATGGTCAAAGCGGAGACGATCTTCTTTCCGGTGAGAGTGGTAACGACAAACTCTATGGTAGCTCGGGCAGGGACCGAATCTTTGGGGGCTCGGGGCGGGATTATCTTCACGGTGGTCCGAGTCGCGATGAACTCCATGGAGGAACAGAATACGATCGTTACGCAAATGTCTCAGAGAGTATGCGCTCAAACGACAATGGTCCTTCGGCACCATCAGTGAGCGAGCCGGGGGGCCGAAACTCGTCTGCGATTTCGCAGCATCGGTTGCAACAGAATGTCGACGCCGCAATCGACAATTGGCAGGATGCAGGATTGAATAGCGAGCTCGTCGATGTATTAGCACAGGCAAAATTCCGTGTTACAGATCTACCGGCCAATAAATCCGCCATGTTCACGCGAACAGGAAACGGCGACGCAGTAATCTGGCTTGATGACAATGCCGGTGGTCCGGGCTGGTTCGTCGATGCTACTCCTGATCGAATCGAAGAGTTTGTGTCGCGTGGAAATACGTTACATACGAATCAGAGTAGTTCAGCACCTGACCGAATTGATCTCGTGTCGGTCATCGCTCACGAACTCGGTCACGTGGTTGGCCTGGCGGATACGGTAGACGATGGGTTGATGGGACACGCCATTGGTTTGGGCATTCGCGTGCTTCCTGATAGCGGACTTGTCGATTCTATCGATTTGTCTTCAGTTGCTCCGGTTGTTGCGGACTGGGATTTTCCCCAAACGGGATTAAATCCAAGTGGTGGTGGAAACGGATTGTACGGTGGCGTTGTCGACCCATTTTACGTTCAACGCTCGCTGAATCAGCAAAACGGTTTCAATCGCCATGCCTTCCCGTCGTATTTATCAAATGCACCAACGATATTTGGGACGACGTATGCGGCATTGGCGAACCAATTCCAGAACAGTCTCATGAATCCCACACGATTCGGATACAACCCAACGCGCGTTCTGGGCAACCAACTTAATCAGCAGTACAACCGCCAACGGTTCACCAATTTCGGTTTTGGCCTGTTCGGCTAGAATGCTAATAGAGTCTAGAACTGACGCGTGACTGATCAGGAATTCGGTCACGCGTCTTTGCCGTAACGCCTTTGGCAAGCCTGCCCGCAGTACGTGTGCAAACCCAAATCAATCAACTCCTGCTCGACAAGTTCGGCGCGAGGGGCTTCGAGCGATTGTTCGACTTCATCCAACAAGGCATCGGCAAAACGCACTCTTGCACGCTCGAGAATCTTGCGGACTCCGGCGGCTGTGATCGGTTTTGAAACGTGTGAGTCGTCGCTTAAGGTTTCAGCGATTTGCTGCGATGTCGCTTTGGGATTCCGTACCCGATGGTCGAGAACGCTGTAGTAGAGATAGCCAGTTTCACGTTCCAGGTCCCGCAAGACGCTCCATGCACGCCCCAGGAATTCGTCGCGACAACTATCGACGAATTCACGATTTTCCTGCAGATCATTGCTATTCTCGGGCGAATCTGGCTCCGCAGCTTCGATACCGGTTGGCTGTTGCAGTTCGGCTCGGTTGCGTTTGCGGTGGTAATCGGTCGCCAGTCTCAGGACGGAGGTCTTCAAATAGTCTCGAAATCGTCCACGTTCTTGGTTGGCGTTGCGAAATCCGCCTCGTAGTAGTTTTAGCGCAAACTCCTGGAAAACTTCATCAGCTGCATCGCTGCTCCGTAACACGGTTAACAGATATCGGTAGATCGCTCCCGAGTAGCACTGGATGATCCGCTCTTGAGCAGTCGTCATGTCACCGCTCGAATCGGGGCTATGTGCCTGTCGGACGATAGACCAAAGCGTGGTAATGCGACTGAGATGGTCGTGTTGTTGGTCTTCCGGCATGCGGATCTTCTTGAGGCGAGGTGAGCAAGACCGATGTAAACAATGGGTAAGCTCGGACTGGTATTCTCGGAGTTGTTGGTGTGATACTGCCCGAGATTATCCGACTAATATAGCCAGCTCGGACGCGGTTCGGCAAATCTCGAGTGTTTTGTTGTCACAGTTCGTTCGCGCTGACGTACTCGTCGTGATTGCCAGGGATTCTTCTTACACCTCCATTTGTACTTCATGGATTTCCCAATTGCGCGTCAATTATCGGGCAATTCAGCGAATCACGATTCGAGCGGAACGAGGCGCGATCAACGTTGTCGCCGAACAGCGCCGCTTGGTCGAGGCGCGTTAAATGTGGTACCGGCGTTGGCGTTAAGTTTTTAGTCTCTTGGTAGATATCCGTTGGTTGGAAAGCTAGAATTCGTGCACCGCTTCAATAATCTATGGTGATTCATGTCAAAGGAAAAATCCTGTCCTTCAAACGAGGAATTACGACGTCTCTCGTTGTCATTGCTTGATGAGAAAACTGTCGCACGATTGCAGAAGCATGTCGCGAATTGCGAGCTATGCAGCGACACCGTCAACAACCTCGCCAATCCAGCGGGGGAGACCAGCGCTTTCCAGAGTGGAGCGGCACAGCGGTGGGACGATGATACGTCCGAGATAGACATCGCGAACCAGGATGAGCTTCCGCCGCCTATTCAACCAATACAGACTCCGAATCTTGAAGCGGCATCGGAGCAGTATGAGTTTCTCGAATCACCTCTCAATCCATCCGATGTCGGTTCGCTAGAAGGTTATCGCATTCTGGATGTTCTTGGCGAAGGTGGAATGGGCATCGTGTTCCGCGCTGTGGATCCCAAACTGAATCGACAACTTGCTATCAAGATTGTGAAGCCCCTGTACGCCAGCAATCCGAATTCGAAGGTCCGTTTTCTGCGTGAGGCACGTGCGATTGCGGCTATTGATAGCGATCACATCGTCGCCATACATCAGGTGAGTGATGGCGAAGTTCCCTTCATCGCGATGCCTCTTCTCAAAGGTGAATCATTGGCCCAACGTTTGGCGAATTCCGGTCCACTTGACACACCGGATGCTGTCCGGATAGGGATGGAAATTGCTCGAGGTCTGGCGGCAGCTCACAACGCGGGCATTATTCATCGCGACATCAAACCTGCCAATATATGGCTGGAGCAAGCATCGAATCGCGTCAAGTTATTAGACTTCGGCTTGGCCAGAACCGATGAGGTCGATGGCAACTTGACAACGGAAGGGTCCATTGCCGGAACACCGTTGTACATGTCGCCCGAACAGATTGGAGCGAAACAGCTCGATCAACGCAGCGATCTCTATAGTCTGGGATGTGTGCTCTACCGCATCTTAGCCGGCAAGACTCCTCACAGTGGACCTACCCCGCTCGCCATTTTGATGTCGATCGCCCAAGATCCGATACCGGCACTCGCCAGTGTTACTTCGGATGTGCCGCCGGCATTGTCCAAACTGGTGATGAAGCTGCTTGAGAAGCAACGCGAAGATCGCCCCGAGTCGGCTGAAGATGTTGTAGAGGAACTTGAATTCATCCACCGCAATTTAACGTCGGTAACGGCAGTTAATCAGGCGCGGTCGACATCTGTTGGCGGATCGCGAAAAGGCTTAGTTGTAGTCCTGCTTTGCCTGTTAATCGGTGCGGTTTGGGCAGGGACGTTTGTTTTTCGCTCACCCAACGGAACGGTGGTTGTTCACACGATGGATGATTCCATCCAAATTGAAGTTCGCCAAGGTGCGGACTTCATTGAGGTGATCGATGCCAATGACGGTTGGACGATTGAATTGGGTGAGGGGCAGTATGATGTCTCGCTTCGCGATACGAAGGATCGCTTTCGGTTGGAACGCGATTCCATTGTAGTAAAACGTGAGAACGAAACAGTTCTACGTGTCGAGACGAAGCCCAATAACCCCCCAGCATCAAACTCGTCTGGTGGAAGCTCGAAAATCCTTGCGGAGAGTATTCCTGGTTTGATACGCACCATGCCAGGGCACAGGGCGTACATTAAAGCCATCAACCTTACCAGTGATGGCAAGATCGTTCAGTCGATTTCCTACCTCATGCACGTCATTTCACACGACGTTACCACAGGAAAACTAACGTCGAGACATTCGGTGAACAAAGCCGTATGCTCGGCTCAGTTCGCTACCAATCAAGGCCTTATTGCTGTTGGCCACTTCGATAGCAATGCGGCATTGTGGCATTCTCGAACCGGCGAACGAATCTGCGAATTTGCGGCTGGTCCAGAGCAGAAGCCGCTTGCCCATTCAGTGGCGATTAGTCCTGATGGAAAGACGGCTGCTGTGGTGTACAGCCCAGCAAACGTATTGTCAATTTACGATGCCACCGATGGTCGCGTGCTCCACGCAGAACTTGCCAGGTACCACGGCGCATGCCATGCAATGGCGTTTACATCCGATGGTAGATTCTTGGCGACGGCAGCGAATAGGATAGTAAGGGTGTACGACTTGACTAAAGCAGAGCGTGTTGCTGGAGTACCAATCGAGTATACGCCCAAGAGTCTAGAATATGCACAAGACGACTCAATTCTAATCAGCGGAGGCAGGGGACTGATTGTATGGGATGCGAAGACACTTGCCCCTATCGCGACGTTAGGAGAAGGAATACTATATTGTCAGTCGCTTGACTTAAGTGGGGATGGAAGAATTCTCGTCGCCGGTAGTTTGGATCGGACGATTCGGGTTTGGGATTTAAAAGATGAATGCGAAGTTCATCGTTTCAATGCTCCAAACCATTCCACCTCGCATGCCGCCATCTCTTCCGATGGACGCACCGTCGTTTCAGGAGGAGGAACAGGTGACATGAGATCAGCAGACGGTGACTTCAAGATCTACGTTTGGCGTATGCCACCGTCAGTGCTGGCGTACAAGGATGATGCATCGTAGCAGCACCTACCTCGCGGCGGAATTTACCCAACGCAGCGTGTCGCACGATTTGCCAACGTCAGTGCGAATCGCGAACTGGGCGTATCAGCAGGCGTTTGACGCCCGTGGGTTGGCGTGGACGCGGCAGGGTGACATGGTTGGCTTGCCATCGGATTGGCGAGGCCTACTTGCGCAACTGCTGGCGTCGTCGGAGTGATCCCAAGATGAGTAACAAAGTCAACTGGCAAGGAACATTGCTTGCGATTCAGCCGCGGATACGGCTGATGCGTTCGTTCGATCAGCGCAGCCACAGCTATCTCGGATATGCGCTTCGCATCCAGGGAACGATCGCCGGCGACGAACAAGAGTTTTCGGTCGGCATCGGCCAGGCAGCCCAGTCTAAACATAAGTTCCAAGCCGGCGACATCCTGTCTGGACGAGCCGAACCGGTAAGTGATCTGAAGATGGAGCCTGTCGAGTTCTACAAGGCCAGCGGGTTGAATATCATCGAGCGGGCCGGGGAGCAAGCTTCTTCGCCTCCACCGTGGCTGGGCGTGCCACCCGAACTTCCCGTTTATCGCGAGCGCGGTCATCGCCGCTTGAATGCCAAGACTTATACAGCCCGTTGTTCAACCTGCATCTGGGGCTGCCGGATGCCGGTCGAAATGATCATCGACCAGTGGAATCCGGGAAAGAAGAAGTTTCGCTTTGAGACTTTCTGTTACGGCCCCAAGTCCTGTTCGCTCTACCGCGCTGGGCCGACGCGCAAGGTCCCCGGTCGCCGCGGGATGTCTTGGGAAGAGGAAGACTGGATCGACGAGGATGCGACGGCTCACCGCAGCGACGACGAGTGAACCCTTGGTTTCGCATTGAGAGCGGACAGTTGGCGATCGCGACGGCATACATAACCTGAGAGGCGACGCGCAATCGCGTTGCATATCCCAACCTCTCAGGGACTGCCGCATCATGCCATCTTCTAAGTTCGGTCCGCCGCTGGATCTGACTTCCGAACAACGCCGCGAACAGGTTGCGGCCATTCTGGCCCGTGGGCTTCTACGGGCATCCATGCAACGCTCACTCACTTTCTGAAACGAACCTTTCCGCTTTTTCACCACATCAAGCAGCGTCTCACGTTCCTTTTTTGACAACCGCACGATATACGTCTTTTCCATCGAATCTCCTCCTTGAATTGGGGAAGTAAGAATTTTTCCCTACAACGGGCCTTGGAGTCCATCCCAATTCCTAGGACTGACGCGCACTAACCTCCGTGGGGGTATCCATAATCCTCATCATGGGTATTCAGGCAGCTGTCGAATCAGAGTTCGTTCGTATGTGGCCATGGGCGACGAATCGTGGGCGGCAAGGAGTCGACGTGCCAGGACGAACTGGCCTGCGATGTGTGCCTGCAACCGTCCGTGAGACCGGCAGAGTGGTTCAAAACGGCAAGGGTTGTCCCACGTTTTGCTGCCGGGCGACGTCCAGCAGCTTGCTGCCGAGCGCGACGTCTTCGATGGCCAAACCGACGGACTTGAAAATCAGGATGTCGCCGTTCGCTCGTCGACCGGCAACTCGGCCGCTGGCGATGTCGGCCAAATTCGCTGCCTTGGACCAGTCGAAGTCGCCGGCCCGAATGGCTTCGGCGAAATCGCCCGCTTCATTCGCACAGGCCTCGACGTCGTCGCAGATCACGCGGGCGGCGCGGCGCACCAACGCCCTGTCGATTTCCGCTCGATTCAGCGCGTTCGATCCGATGGCGCAGACCGTCGTGCCCTCGGCAACCTTCAGGCCATCGAACACGGGCGTCCGGCTGGTCGTGGCGGTGACGACGATCGGCACGCCCGCGATGGCCTGTTCCGGTGAATCGGCCGGGAGGACTTCCAGACCGAGTTGCCGGCTCATCTTGCTCGCGAAAGCCGCGCGGCGCTCCGCCGACCGGCAATAGACGCGAACGCGTTTCAACGGCCGCACGGCCGCGGCCGCCGCCAATTGTGATTCGGCTTGCCACCCGCAGCCAATCAGTGCCATCGACTCGGCATCCTCGACCGCCAAATACCTGAGGGCGACCCCGGTGGCGGCGCCGGTCCGCAACTGGCCCAAGCGATCCGCCGCGATCAGCGCTTCCAGGTCTCCGGATGCCGCGGAGTAGATGCCGACCAGGAAGCGGGCCCCTTGTCGTGTTGTGGTGTACTGCTTCCAGCCGACGCGGCCGAGGTACGCGGCCGCGGCACTCATCGAATGCAGGACAATGCCGGGGGCCCGGGCACGCTGTCGCGGGACGTTGTCCATAGTTTCTTCGGACCAGCACCGGAATGCCGCGTCCAGCGCCTCAATCGCATCGCCGATGCCGATCAACGAGTCGACATCCGATTCACTCAGGTAAACTGCGGCCATGGGGCGGATTTCTCCACAAGTACTTGCTTGCTGTTTCGCGCTGCTGCATGAGTACGGCAGCGTTGTCGTATTGTCATGCCGATCTCCTTCTCATGCCGATCTTCGCCAGCAGTCTGGTCATCGTATCGAGTTGCGATGCGCGGGTGCTAGCATATTGCTTATGAAAATGCGCGGATTATCGGATCTTGGCGCATTCGTGCGGAAGATCGGCCGGTCGTAAGGACGATAACGAAATATCCGCATATGCGCAGCGTCCTGCAATGCCCATCCGGGGGGCTCGCGTTGCCAGTATGCCCGTTCGATAAATAGCGTTGGAGTGAAGCGATGTCGCGGCAATTCGGACTCTTCGCGTTTCTGCTGTGTTCTTGTGTAGGGTCAGTGGACGCTGGCTGGGACGAATTCTGGGAACGCGTTCATGTGGACTTTCACCGCAACAACTGCTGGCCCGAACCGTTCTACCAGATTGATCGTGATTCGGTTCGCGCGCATTTCAACATCATGAAGGACGTGGGCTGGCGGCAGGAAACGACTCTAGTGGGCTACTTCTTTGATAGTGCCAGTAACGAATTGACCGTGGCTGGACAGCGAAAGATCGACTGGATCGTGCGGCACGCTCCCCTCCAGCGTCGCTCGGTATACGTGCTGCGAGGCGACACGCAGGAAATCACCAATGCCCGCGTTGATGCCGTGCAGCGCGAAATATCGCGAATCCTTCCCGAAGGCGAACTCCCGCCGGTCCTGGTCATTGATTCCGGGCCGCAGGGAAGCCCGGGGCAGTACTTTGACACCATTCGTCGGCATTATATCGAGTCCATTCCATCACCGCGGTTGCCGTCTTCGGCCAGTGGCGGTGGGGGGAGCAGCAGTGGATCCTAGCCCGTTCACGTACGCATGAATCACCGCAATCGAAAACGACCGGCATGGAGTCTGGCGATGGCAGCCTGGAAATGGATTCCTGTAACTGTTTGCGGGCTGCTGGCAAGTTCGCTCGGCTGCACCGCGAATTCGCCGTTCTTCTTGACCGAACCGAGTTCGCCGTCGCCCGCCGGCCAGGCAGCCGCGCCGCAGCCTGCTGCCACGCAAACGGCGCAAACGCATCCGTACCTGCAGGCGCCCGAGTCCAAAGTTGAATCGCTATTCAAGAAAGCGTCGCGCAGTGTCACCAATGCCTTCAGGCTCGAGCCGAAGGTTGACGCGGCGATCGACCCCTTGTCGTTGAACAACGAAATTCGCAACGTCCCACCCGAAATCTACGCACAATCGGGAAGGCTGCATGAGGCCTCGGGAAACATGACATCCGCTTTGGATCAGTACCAACGAGCGGTCGATGCCGGCGCCGACGACGTTGATACCCTGATTCGCTATGCGCGACTCTATGACCGTCAAGGGCGCGTTGACGAGGCGTTGCAAGTTTACCACCACGCCGTGAAGCTGAAACCTAACAACCCAGTCATCTGGAACGACCTTGGTTTATGCCACGCGCGGCACAACGATGTCGAATCGTCGGTCCAGGCTTTGGGGCAAGCGATTTCGCTGGAACCGAACAGTCAACTCTATCGCAACAATCTGGCGACCGTCCTGCTGGAAGCGGACCGCGTGGACGAGGCGTTCCAGCAACTGGCGGCGGTCAACAGGAAATCGATAGCCCACTACAACCTGGGCGTGCTGTTGTATCAACGCGATCGACAGACGCAGGCTATCGAGCAGTTTCACCACGCCTTGAACGAAGATCCTTCTCTCATGCCGGCCCATACCATCCTGAGCCAATTGCAGGCCCAGCCCACTCGGCTGCCCAGCGCGCCGACGATGACGGCGCAGCCAACGATGACAGCGCAGCCTGGTACGCTGGCCCAACCCAATTGGTCGGCGCCGCCGGCGCCCGCTCCTGCAGGCACAAGGGCCATTCCGGCCGGCTTTGGGCCAGGGCCGGGTCAACCGCAGTTTACGTCGCCGTCATATCCCCAGGGAAACTACCGGCAGCCGCCGCCCGCACCGCCCGTCTCCCAACCGTTGTTCGGCACGAACCCGTATTAGTGCCGGGCGCGTTGGCAGGAGCCAAACGGGGACTCATTCCATCTTCGTGTTCGGTTTGTCCCGGAAGGCGCCTTGGTTCGATCGTGCATTTTCGCGGCACTTTCAGCGACCGTTGTATTCCTTATCGCCGCCTGGCATTTGATGCCCACTGCCTGGCACGCGATCGCGACTGTGTTTCTCAACGGTCGCAATTTCTGATCGGAAATGCGACAATGTGCGCGTTGCTGTGCGATATGTCGCGCGCGTTCTGGCGCAGGCGGAATGGCATCTTGCCGCAGTCGGCGGATTGCGGGTCGCAACCGCTTGTGGAACGAGACTTGCCGGTAGTGGGCCTCAATCCAAACCTTCCAACGGGACCTCGGGAACTGGGAATGACGCAAGAACATAGGCCAGCCGACGCGGCGTTCGCCAAGCTGATCGAAACCGCCGGGTGCATGATCGTGATCCTGAGAGAGGATCTGTCCATTGCCTATTTCAATCCCTATGCCGAAAAGCTCACCGGGTATTCCGTGGCGGAAGTGTTGGGAAAAAACTACGTGGAGTTGTTTCTCAAGGACACGGAAGTCGTGGGCGTCCTGGCTGAAGTTCGCCGCATGTTTCGCGGAGGTGCGGCCACGCGTAGCTACGAGAATCCGATTGTCTGCCGCAACGGAAGTGCTCGCTGGCTGGAGTGGAATGCCGAGATTATTGACGATTATCTGGGGGAACCCGGACTGCTGGCTGTCGGTCACGACATCAGTCATCGCAAGGAATCCGAGGAGGCATTGCGGGATCGCGAAGCGCGCTTGAAGGCCGTGCTGGACACCGCCGTGGACGGCATCCTGACGATCGACGAATGCGGGATCGTGCAGTCCATGAACCTGGCCGCCGAGCGTATTTTTGGGTTCAAGGCAGACGAGGTGGTCGGAAAGAATGTGAACCTCTTGATGCCGGCGCCGTATCGCGATGAGCATGATCAGTACATCGCCAACTATCTCAAATCCGGGGTGCCCAAGATCATTGGTATCGGTCGCGAAGTAACGGGGCTTCGCAAGAATGGTACCAAATTTCCCTGTGATTTGGCGGTCAGCGAGGTGGCGTTGCAGGGGCGACGGCTATTTACCGGAATTGTTCGCGACATCACGTCGCAACGCGAAGCCGAAACGCGTCTGTTGCAATCCGAAAGGCTCGCGGCGATCGGAGAAACGGTAGCAGGACTGGCCCACGAAAGCCGCAATGCGTTCCAACGCAGTCAGGCTTGTCTTGAGATGCTGGAATTGGAACTGGAAGGGCGGACGGAGGAACTGCAACTGGTCGCGCGGATCCAGAACGCGCTGGATCACCTGCATCATTTGTACGAAGAAGTCCGCGACTATGCGGCTCCCATCAAACTCGACCGCCAACCGTGCAATCTAGCACACGTGTGGCGCGACGCCTGGTCTCACCTGGAACTAACGCGGCAGGGCAAATCGATCCGCACGGTGGAGAGTACCGAAGGTGTCGATTTGACGTGCAGTGTCGATTGGTTTGCCATGGGCCAGGTCTTTCGGAATGTTCTGGAGAATGCCATCAGTGCGTGCCCGGACGACGGCGTCATCGCAATCTATTGCCGTGAAACGACTTGCAATGGAAACGCCGCCGTGGAAGTCCGCATTCGCGATAACGGTCCCGGTTTCGCACCGGAGGTCAGGCATAAGGTATTCGACGCGTTCTTTACGACGAAGACCAAAGGAACGGGGCTCGGCATGGCGATTGCAAGAAGGATCGTGGAGGCTCACGAGGGTCGAATCGTCGCTGGTGATTCGCCGTCGGGAGCCGAAATCGTGATTACCTTGCCGCGTCTGTAGCATTCGCTATTAACGCGTTTTCGGCGTGACCGCTTGGTGGTTGCGTGTAAGTTGGCAGCTTGTGCTGAGAACAGTGGAGCAACGATGGCGGAGAAACTGCGCATTGCTGTCGCGGATGACGAACCGGATATGCAGGATTATTTCAGTCGTATGCTGAGGCATATGGGGCACAACGTGGTCTCCGTGGCGGCGACGGGTACGCAACTGGTGCGAGATTGTCGCGAATTTGATCCCGATTTGGTCATCACCGACATCCGTATGCCTGATCTGGACGGGATCGAAGCCGCAGTGCAGATTTATCATCAGGCGCCGATACCGGTTATCCTGGTTTCGGCCTACCACGATGCCGATTTGATTGAGCGGGCGGGGGCGGACCACGTGATGGCCTACCTTGTCAAACCGATCAAGCATGCCGATCTGGAGCCGGCCATTGGCCTGGCGATGTGCCGTTTTCGGCAGTTCGAAGCTATTCGCCAGGAAGCGGATGACCTGCGACAAGCGCTGGTCGACCGCAAAGTGATCGAGCGTGCCAAAGGAATCCTCATGCACCGCGCCGCGCTGAACGAAAGCGACGCTTTCCGCCGCCTGCAGAAACTGGCCAGCGAAAAGAACCTGCAGCTCGCCCGACTCGCCGAATCCATCGTCACCGCCGAAGAAGCGGCTCGCTAGTCCGCAGCCGTAATTTCGGGTTGTAGCTCGAATGACAGGTCCTCGAGTACGACCTCGATCATTTGCCGCTGAGCTTGGTACGGACGTTCCAACTTTGTCGCTCGCAAATCAAGCCATTCCAAGACAGCGGCGTCGGCGGCCAGCGGCAAGGCGGACTGCGTGGGATGCGATTTTTCCACGCGAGTATTATCTTCCCCGCGGTCCAAGACGAGCGCAGCCAGCGGAGGCGGCGGCGCGGATGGAGTAATCAGGCGTAGCGCCGTGGTAAAATTCGTGACGTTGTCGCGGGCGATGGCCATGTCCGCACCGTCCACCAGGCCGTCGCGATTGTAGTCGTAATCGCTGTCGATCGGAGCATTTATGGTGGGATTGTCGCGCGGTCCCACGAAGTCAAATCCGTTGACCAGGGCGTGAGAGGTGGCATCGCCTGATTCACCCGGAGCGCTGCCGACGTAAAAGGCGTCTGAAGGAAGATGGATCGCGGCGTTTTCGACCATGACCACTTGCAGCCACTGCCCAACAAGGCTCCCTGCCGGCCAGGTGAGCTCGATACGGTCGCTCCCGCCTGCGCCCTGGCCTTCGGCGAAGTTGAAAGCAGGCGCCGTCGCCATTGGCCAGTTTGAGGGGTTGTCGTCGTTGCCGAGGCGGAAGGTGAAGTCGGACAGCATGGGCTCGCCGGTCAACCCGCCAACGTCAATTGATACGCTCGTGATGCCGTCGGGATGGCTGATGTAGTTCGCAAACGCGGCTGTTTCTCCTGGCAATAGCGGTGCTTTATCCGTGGCAAGTCCCGCACTGTAGGATACGTGCCTGCTGACGATGGCATTCCCGATTGTTACAACATGGTCTTCGACTTCGCCGTCCGCAGCGGGCCCGGCCGGGCCAAGTCCACCCGCGCTGCTGATCCGGAAGCGGGCGAAAGTCGTTCCCAACGCCGCATTCAGGGGAACGGTTACGGGAATGTCTTGCGTTCCCGGAACTAAGTTCGTCGTGAGGACTTCGTTCGCGTTGTTGCCAAACACGCCGTCTTGATCGAAGTCGAAGAAGTAGTCGAGTACGGCCATTGCGGACGCGACGACTTGAATGTTCGTCGTGGTTCCGCGAACCAGTTGTCCCATCGTCACTCCGTCCTCGTCGTCCAGAGCGTTCGCATCATCATGGCCGGCCGCGGCGGAATGCGTGCCCACCATTTCCTCGTCAGGCGGCCCGCCGAGAAACGGACCGACGGTCCAATGCCTTGCGCCATCGTCGGCCAACGTGGTCGGATACCCGGCGGGCGCGTCGCCATAGTCCAGCCCCGGATCATCAAGATTGATGACGGCTACGCAGTTGGAGAACTCGGAAGTGCTTTTCAGGATGCCGCCGTCACGTTTCGTCGCGGTGGCGGTCATGACAACGTCCGGTCCGACTACGCCGGGTGCGAAAGTACGCTGCGGGTTCCAGTTGCCGTCGCCATCCGTTGTACCGGTCACCGAACCAACAAACAGTTCTCCCTCGCCGTGCCCCGATGCGTCGCAAGCGGAGTTGGCGAAGAATTCAACTTCAAAATCCGTGTTGGCCGCGCTGTTCAGACTGCCTCGTACGGTGGCCATGCCGTTGATGATATCGGCTGATATCAATACGGGTGCGTTTTGCAAGTCATTGGCGCCGGGATCGCCGTCGAGCTGATCGTTGGGCGTGACGCCGAGAGGCCTCAGATCGATGCCCAAATTCGTATTACTGTGGATTCCATTGCGGCTGATGGTATTCTCGGTTCCGGATTCCACCAGGACGCCTTCGAACGTGTTGAACGCAATGCGGTTGGAACGCACTTGGTTACGTGTGCCGTCTTGGATCGTGACGCCTTCGAGGCCATTGGGGATGGGACGCGCGCCGGATTGGTCGGTTCCGATAAGGTTGTTGTCGACAAAGTTGTCCTCTGCATCATCCTGCAAACCTACGAGGAGCACGCCTGACTCCTGGTTGCCCGAGATAAGGTTCCTGCCAATCGTGTTCTGGTCGGCATCTTGAATCACGACACCACTCGCGACGTTCGGAATGGCAGACATGCCAAAGCGATCCGTGCCGACATAATTGCTGTCGACGGTGTTGAGGATAGCGGAGTTGTTGGCATTGGCGATAAGTACTCCGGCCCCTCCATTGCCGGAGATGAGATTACCGTGCTGGTCACCAATATCGTTGAAGTCGCCGTCAACGATGGCCACACCGCTGAAGACGTTTGGGAGGGCGAGCGTTCCCGTTCGATCCACGCCAATGTAGTTGCCGTCAACGATGTTGTTGTCAGGATCGTCGGTAACGTGTTCGATGAGCACCCCTTGGGCCCCATTGCCCGAAATGATGTTACCGCCAGCGACACCTACTTTGTTCGAGTCTCCGTCAACGATGTGGACGCCAATGCCTTGATTGGGAATTGTTGCGGTACCACGCCGGTCCGTTCCGATGAAGTTGCTATCGACGGTATTGAGAGTGGCGGCTTTGAATGATGTGTCGGCAATAGTTACTCCGTTGGACCAATTGCCGGAGATGAGGTTGCCTCGCGCGCTCGCGTTCTCTTCTCCCGGCCGGGCCCCGATGTGATTTTCCGAAGCCCCGTAGATGCGAATGCCGTCGGTTCCCGGGCAAGCATTGCATCCATTCGGCAACGCGGCATCGCCATCGACGTTCGTGCCAACATAGTTGCCCTGAACCTTATTGCCTATTGCAAAAAACGAGATATTCACTCCATCGCCTTCATTCCCCGAAATCAGGTTGCCTTCGTAAAGCGATCCAAACTCATTGAATTCATCGTTTGACGCTGGGATGTTACCCTGAATTCCGCCGACAAGGTTGTTCTCCCCGGATTCAATGAATACGCCATGGCCGGCGTTGCCCAATTTATTTCTTCCCGTGGTGTCCGTACCAATAAAATTCCCTTGAACGGTATTGTTGTTCCCATAGGGGATGTGCACGCCAGGGCCATTATTGGCTGAGATCAGATTGCTCCACCCGTTAGACGCCTCCACGGGCGCGCCGACGCGGTTATTCGACGCGCCATAAATCCGTACACCTCCAGAACCGTTACCTCTCGGCAAATCGCCTGCGAGATTGGTCCCGATTCGATTGTCCATCAGTTCATTGCCGCTGGCTGGGGAAGCGCTCTGCCTGATTTCAACTCCCCATCCAGTATTCCACGAAATGGTGTTGTTCGTGACCCGATTGTTGGCCGAACTCAAGATGGAGATGCCGCTCTCTCTGTTACTCAAGCCAAGCGCGCCGTCTGAACCAGCCACGCCGATAAGGTTGTGATGGATTTCGTTGGAATGCGAAGGGTTGTTGTCAAACGTATCGCTGAAAATGGAAATACCGTGTCCGCCATTACCCGCAATGACGTTACCGTCTGTTGCCCGGTCGGGACTGCCAATGATATTTCCCCAGGCCTCATTCTCAATCAAGATGCCATCGCCCGTGTTGCCGAGTCCTGCGTCTCCGGCGGCATTGGTGCCGATCATGGTACGCACAATACGGTTTTCGGTCGCCAGCGAGCCGTCAAATTCACTGCCCGTAATGTGAATGCCGGGTCCGCTGTTGCCGGAGATTAGCCCGAACCCCGCGGTAGTGGCACTGCCAATGACATTTGCTGGCGAGTTGATGATCATGATCCCGGAACGCTCGTTGCCGATGGCGAACATGCCCGTCCTGTCCGTTCCGATCCGGTTGTGAAGAATCTGATTGTTCTGTGAGACACCTGGGTCGATGCCGCCTCCAAAGAGTGAAATTCCCGGACCAATGTTTCCGGAAATCAGGTTGGCGGCTCCTGCGGAGTCACCCGGCGCCGGCCCGATGTAGTTTGATGGTGCATCCTGGATTGCGACGCCCCCGCCGCTTGCAATCCCGACGTGATTGAAGAATCCATTCGGCAAGGAATCATTGCCGGTGATATCCGTACCGATGTAATTCCCTTGAATACGATTGTCGCGTGCTTGATCGCCGAAGATAAACACTCCGAATTGCGTGTTCCCTGAAATCAGATTGCCTTCCGTCCGCTCGAAATCGCTGTTCCGGTTGTCCCCGCCAATAATGTTCGCGGGCGCGTTGTCGATGCGGACTCCGAACGAATTCTCCTTGGCGGTCATTCCATCCGCGGTGGTTCCGATCAGGTTCCGGCTGACGCGGTTGTCATGGGCGCCGTCGCTGATCTCGACGCCGATGCCCAAAGAGTTGCCGCTGATGACGTTGTCAACCACATGATTATGGTGCGCGCCGTCGGTGATCAGCACCGAAAGTCCACTGTCTGCTTGTGTGTTGTTGCCCTGAATGTAGTTATCGGTCGTCGAGCTTCCAGCCAGCCGAACTTGCCCGCTGATGACATTCTCTTGACCGGTTGCCGTTCCACCGATCCTGTTGTTCGTAACGTCAGAGAACAACAGGTCCGGAAGGACAATGGCGGGATTGCCAATGATCTGATTGCCGAACACGCGATTACCGTCTGACTCGAGCGTAATTGCGCGGTCGGTCGTAAAAAAATCATTTCGCGACTCCGGCGTGATCCCGCCGATGGTTACGCCGTTCGCCAAAGGGCCAATCGTTATCCGGCTACCGGACCGGCTTTCCTCAAAGCGATTCCCTTCAATGTAGACGTTGTCTTCGGCTCCTCGTACGTTGATGTCTGCCTGCCGTAACAAGAGACCTTGAACGCGAACCTCCTGGTCCGCAACGATGTCGATTGACAGGGCGGGACGCCCCGGATCGATTTCACCGGGCTCGATTTCAATCATGTAGGCCGCGCCGATTGGCTCGGGGGCCGGGTTGCTGTTGCGAACGGAACCTGACTGTGAGAACCCATCGATGACGAGCGACTCGGTGATCGTTGGGAGTTCGTCCACCAACCGGATCGTATACGGACCCGAGTTCTCGGGCTGCATGTCGAACACGATCGTATCCGGCCCCGGATTCGCCTCGGCCGCCAGTATCGCCCCGCGCAGAATGCGCGGATGAAAAGGGCCAACGGTCGAGTCAAGGGCAGACTCTACGGTAAACACTGCCAGCAGACAACGCGGCTCCAACGCTTCCATCCGCAGCCGCCGGGCGTGCGAGGATTGCCGCGTTCTCGGAACACGCCCACTCGTCTGCCACGGCCACCGCTGACGGAACATGGTCAGACTCCTCGCTATATTCCTCGTGGGGCGGAAGCGGACGAGCTGCCGAGCCGTCGGGAAGCGAGCCTTCGGTAACAGTCTTCACCGGTTGGACGCTTGGCGGCGATGGAATCCGTTTTCCGCGTCAGTGCGATTCCTTCATTATTCAACTCGACGAATTGCGATGCAAGGAAATTCTGTGCAGCGTAAGAAGAGCTCAGCTTGCCAGGTCGCGTTTCCCGGTTTCCCTGTCGCTTCCCTGTCGCCTTCGATATCGCACATTCCGCATCGTGAGATGACGTAAGTCGTTCACAGGAGGCGTTATAGCCGATCATCATCGGTATCGGCTGGCAGCTCCAATGTCAGCTCATCCAGCATCTTGTCGACGTGATGCCATGCGGCCTGATGCGACTCGTCCGCCACGGTGCCGCGCAGGTCGAGCAGTTCCACGATGGCCACATCCACGGAAGTGGCATCGAGCAATGGCGGCGGTTCGGCATCGTCGGTGGGTGTGTTGTGCTCTTCGCGGGTTGCTACGAAGAAAGGCAGCGCGGGTGGCGGCGACACCGGTGTAATCCGGCGCAGCGCCGTCGTGAAGTCAGTGACGTTGTCCCGGGCAATCGCCAGGTCCGCGCCGTCCACCCGGCCGTCCCGATTGTAATCGTCGACGTCGTCGATGGTCGCTCCCGGCGGAGTGCCGCCGGGGTA
>CALBSZ010000513.1 GCA_937967665.1 uncultured Planctomycetaceae bacterium | reverse complement strand
CAACGCACCAATTGTCCCCGTGCTAACATTTCCCATTCGTTGTGTGAGCGGCGGCTCACCGTCATCCTAGTCGTAGGGTGGTGCCACAGCGGCGCGACCGTGACCGATTACCCACAACGCACCAATTGTCCCCGTGCTAACATTTCCCATTCGTTGTGTGAGCGGCGGCCCACCGTCATCCGCGATCCAGGAATCGGCTTGCCTAACCGGGCTCGCGGCCTGCTGAACGCCAGGTTCTGTTTTAGAACCGGAGAAGGGTGGCTGAGGTGGAGCGAAGCGACCCCACAGAACCTTGGATTCCGGCGGCTCGCTTCACTCGACCCCGGCCACCCATGACAACAACGCGAGATTTAAAACAAAGCCTAGCGCCAATGGGGTGCCGCCAGGCGTCGCAGCTGCGGTGGTTCGGCAATCCGGGTGGGATCGTCGGGGGGAAGCGGCAAACGCGTGGGCACTTCCGAACACGCATTCATCATGCGTTCGATGTAGAATGGGGGTCGTTCGCACGTACGCGGTTCGGGAGGCTGTAACCCAATGGCTTGGGCAACCTGGAACGAGAAGTGCGTGCAGTTGCATGTGAAAATGTTGTACTCGTGCTGCGCCGCCAGCCACTTTTCGCGAGCGGCCAGCGAACGTTCATAGGCCTGCTTGTCCAGCCGCACGATCAGCCGATGCGTCAGCAGCGCCGGTTCGGTGGAGGCGGGACGTTCCGCTTCGTCAGACAGACGCCCCAGGCCGCTCAGCAACCACAGCACCACATTGTCTTTGCCGGGATAGAAACCCGAACCGAGCGTCTGGAGTCCGGCCTCGGTCTGCTCGGCCCACACGACAAAGCTATGGCCGGTCCCCCACGGCCAGGATTTGCGCGAACAAATGACAACGTAGTACTCCCCCGGCGCCTGCGTGTCGCGGCGCAAGTCCACGCGTTTCACGACCTCGGCCTGAAGTTTCGAGGCGCCGAGAAGTACGAGCAATACCAACAGTATCGTCAAGATACGGAACAGCATGCGAAAGTGGCGGGGTGGCGAGATGAGAGAAGACGTGGCTGGGACTCTCTCCTAGCATCGACAAAACAGGCAACAGCACTCTACCTTTTACGCCTCGCCAAACTGCTAGCACGCCGCCCCTTCCCGCTGGCAACAGCAACCGACGAACTGAACGTGTCCTGAACGCACGGCTGCTCACGAATACGTTAAGCCGGCCAAACTCACCGATCCCCCGTTTGTCGCCCGCACTGGCCCCGCAGCCACTCGCGGCAGGGCAGGACTACCTGTCTATTTCGCCCATCACGATATCGAGCGACCCGACGATCGCGGGGACGTCGGCGATCAGGCAGCCGCGGCAGAGATCGGCAGTTACGGACAGGTTGCAGAAACAGCTGCTGCGGGCACGCGTTCGCCAGGGAATGGAACTGCCGTCGCTGACCAGATAGAACCCCATTTGCCCACGCGGGCATTCGGTTTCCAGGTAAACCTCCCCCTTGGGTAGTTTCTGTGTGAGTTTGATGGGAATCCCCCAATCCCCGCTGGCGGTGCTGTAACGGTCGATTGCCTGCCGCACCAGGTCGACGGCCTGCACGACTTCCAGCATGCGAACGTAGAATCGATGCCAGCAGTCGCCGACCACCGCTTCGGGAGGCACCGGCGGGTAATCGTGATCCTGGGGATAATGACCGTCCTTTTCCGCGACAACTTCGAAAGCGTACCCGTCGTACATTTCCGTGTAGCGTTCTTCGCCGTCGCGGCGCAAGTCGTGATCCACGCCACTGCCTCGCAGCACCGGCCCGGTACAGCCGTAATCGATGGCCATGTCGGCGGACATGATGCCGATGCCGGCGGTGCGTTGGATGAAAATCTTGTTGGTCGTCAGCAGATCGTGATAGTCCTGGATGATCGGTTCAAATTGATCCAGGAAGGCGGCACACTTCTGCAACCAGCCGGATGGCAGGTCGGCCGTGGCGCCGCCGGGCGTGATGTAACTGTAGGTCAAGCGCGCCCCGCACGCTTCTTCGAACAGATCCAGAATGCGTTCGCGTTCGCGAAACGCGTAGAGGAAAGGACTGAACGTCCCGAGGTCCAAACCGTACGCCCCCATCCCCACCAGGTGACTCGCAATCCGCTGCATTTCGGCGATGATGACGCGCAGGTGCTTGGCCTTTTCCGAGAGTTCGTGTTGCAGGAGCTTCTCGACGCAGAGGGCCCAGCCGAGGTTCATGCTCATCCCCGCCAGGTAATCCATGCGATCGGTGTAGGGAATCCACTGCCGGGGTGTCAGGTTTTCGCCGATCTTTTCCGCACAACGGTGCAGGTAGCCCAGGTGCGGTTCGACTTCCGAAATGATTTCGCCGTCCGTGCGCAGGACCAGCCGCAAAACGCCGTGCGTGCTGGGATGCTGCGGCCCCATATTGACGAGCATTTCGTCGGTGCGAACGTCGAATTCAACAATGCGTGGATCGTCCAGTTGCGTAGCCATATTCGGTCTTCAATTGTTTTGAAAAAAGGTTTCCCGCTTCCGCGTCGGAATCGGCGAACGTTAGCGCCCTCGAATACCGTGATATTCCAGGGGCATTTCATAATCGCGTCGCAGCGGGTGCCCCACCCAATCTTCGGGACAGAGGATGCGGCGGTGATCCGGATGGCCCACAAACTGGACTCCGACCAGGTCAAACACCTCGCGCTCGTGCCAGTCGGCCGTCCGCCAGACTTTTTCGACGGACGGGATTTCCGGGAGCACGCCTTCCTGCCCATCCTTCCACCGCGGCAACATCACTTTCACGACCAGAGTGTGTTTGAGGGCGATGCTGGAAAGATGATAGACGATTTCCAGATGGGGCTCCCAATCGGCTTTGCTCGCCTTCTTTTCGTCAGTATGGAAGTAATCGACGCCGGAAATACAATTCAACATATCGAACTGCAAACCGGGTTCGGTCTTGAGGTACTTGCAGACGTCGACGATCGCCTCCGGTTTCACTTCGATCCAGGGGTCGATGGCGTCGAAATTGCTGCCGGTGATGCCGTCACCGAATTTCTTCTTCAGTTTGTCGAGAAACGAATTACTTTCGCTCATGCGAAGTTACACTTCCGGTTAGTGAAATCAGGCGGAAACAACTTGCTCGGTTTCCAGCGAGGATGGTGGAGCATTCGCGCGCTGCAGCGATCGTTCCTGGCTCACGGCACGGACCCAGTCCAGGTCTCCGCGTTTCCAGACGTAGGCAAAGCCGACCATCAAGACGGCAAAAAAGACGCAAATATCCACGATCGTGACCAGCGCCAGCTTGCGTGCCTCCTGATGGACATCGCCTTGGGGAAGCGGCAATTTTCCCTGAGCGTCGAAGTTCCGAACGCCCAGTTCGAGGTACAGGTCTTCCGCCGTCTCCGTCAGCGTCGTGCCGTCCGCCGTGATCGCCACGCGCTCGTCCGCCAAGTGCATGGCCTTGCCAAACACGGTGGCCCAGGGAAAGAAGAAGGCCACCTCGACATCGAAAATGATGAACAGCAAGGCCACCACGTAGAAACGCAGGTCAAACTGTACGAAGCTCGACCCGATCGTCGGCTCCCCGCACTCATAGATTTCCTGCTTCTCTTCGTGCGGGTCGGCGGGGCGCAAAAAACGACCCACCAGCAAATTGGCGAACAGGAACAACTAGCCCACACCCGCGAATAAGGCAAGGTAGGCGACGATTCCCAGCGATGACGAAATGGCGTCCATTCGTTATTTCTCTGTGTTAATTTCTCTGCGACAATTTCTCTGTGTTAGTGGTGATCGACGTTAATGATGATCGACCAGCAACGGTTCGCGGAGCGGCTGGCGACCGGCAAAGCCCCCGTCCAGTTCGTGCCAGTAGCGAATGTCGGGTTCGCCCAGCTTCCAGCAAAGGTACACGATTCGTCCGTTCCGCTTGCTCGGAAAATCAACGAGCCCCTGAGCCACACCTTTCGGCTCCACGCCCAAGTCGACCAGCTCGTTGATAAAACCTTGCAGGCGTTCGGTGTCCGCCCTGAATTCCGCTTCCATGACCGCGATTTCTTCGTCTTGGGCGTCACTCTTCAACTGGCGATGGGCCCGCATCGAATCCAGACGCTGGCGACGCTCGATCATGTCGTCCGACAACTCCACCATGTCCTTGACGATGCAACGCACCAGCGGCAGCATCGCATTTGCCTGCTCCGCGGTAAACAGCTTCGTCGGATTGTACGGATCGTCGGACACGAAAAACGCTCCAAGTTACTGGTTGGGCCCGCCGTGAACCGGCTGGGCGATCACCTTCGATTCGGCCACCGCCGTCGGGTTGAGTGTCGCGCGTCCCCAGGCCACGTCAACCGGCAACCGCGAGAAATCGACGATGCAGCCATCCCGGCTGTAGCAGCTGAGGTCGTGCGTCGCGCCCATGAAGATGCAGTCCACCGGACACGGCTCGACACACAACGCACAAAACATGCACTTCGAATAGTCGATCGCAAAACCCGTGACCTTGAAGCCCTTGCCCCCTTCGACCTTCTCTTTTCCGATGTAAATGCAGTCCACCGGGCAGGCTTTGGCACATTGGTCGCACGCGATACAGGTCGTCAAATCGTAACGGTGGAAGCCGCGATAGCGAGGCGCCACGGGGACGGGTTTTTCCGGGTACTCGAACTGCTCCGTAAACGTCCCGCGATCGTCGCGATACGTGCTCATCCAGTATTGCAGCGTGACCCACATCCCCTTGGCGACCGTCGACACCGCGACAACTATATTCCTTAACCAATTCAACATGGCGATTTCCGTTCACACTCTTTCTCAGGCGCCAGCCTGACGGAAGAACCAGTCCACCGAACGCGGAAGGTTCGTATTGAAGTCAGAAATTATAAATGCGAATCGAAGTTTCGCAAGGATGGTTCCTGAAACGACTTGGCGTACGGAATCGCGGCCGCGACGAAACGCCGCAGCGCCGTTGTAAGGCAACGCAACCGCCATGCCCGGCGAGGGGCACCGCGCGAAGCTGCCAGTCCCGCGCGCCCGCACTTCCAGCTCCGACAAAATGTCCTGTCAGCCGTTAAGCGTTGTATGATTTTCCAAGCAGATCAGAAAGCAGACGAACGCAGCCGGCGTGCTCCCACAACTTCGCAAATGGTCCCGCGCAACGAAACGCTCTACCCGGAGTAACGCCGACAAACGCCTTGCCAGTCAGCTCGCTCTCCGCACACCAGCGAAAAGCACATTCTGCGTGGTCGGTTCCACACCGAAATCACGACTCGACGGGCACAATCGAGTGCTTGAACAGGTGTCAATCTCGTCAACCTAGGTAGTTTCCGGTGAGATTTCGAAAACATTTTGTTCCGTTCACCAAGGCCACGGCGGGGGCGAACGGAAGCTTGGCACACAGGCTTCTTTGCCGCGAAGTCCGAGCCAGAACGGTTACGCAAAGCGTTGAACGCACGGGAGATAGGCGACGAAATGCGGGGATTGGCGGGGCTTGGGGGAGATTTGCGGAAAACGAAAAACGGGCGATCAATTCGAATTGTATGCCAAAGTCGAAGAAAATATCCTAAAAAACACCCCACAAGAACCGGGTCTTCCTTGACTCTAGGAACGGAGCACGTAGAGTGAAGGGTAGGTGGACAGTGCCATGGGCTTCGTCGTGCGTTCACCCAAGCGTCGGCTCAGATAGCCGAGTTTCGTGGAGACCTCGACAGGTCTCATGGACGACAGGAAGTATAGGACAAAGGAATGTGAGATGTTAGTTCTGTCTCGCAAAAAAAACGAGAGTATTGTCATCAACAATGACATTACGATCGTCGTGGTCGAGATTCGAGGTGACAAGGTCCGCTTGGGCGTTGAAGCTCCGAAGGAAGTGCCCGTGCACCGTCGCGAGGTCTTCGAAGCAATCAGGCGTAACGAAGAAATCTCCTCGGGTGATTCCAAGAGCGAAGCCGGCACGGCTGAGTAATCGCCGCTTTCAACGAGCGTCCCGCCCCAAACCACCAGAATCCCCTCCGCAGCTTGAATTCCCGCATTGAGATGCGATTCTTCGCCCGTGCGTTCTCGTGTGCATCTGGCGCTACAGTCAGCGTCCGTAATGGCCGATAATATGCCGTAAAACGGTCGTCCCAGGGTGAACCCCACTTGACGTTGTCAGGTCAAACTCCTTATACACCTTCTTCTTGAAACTGTTTACTCGAGCAAAATTGCTCGATTCGGCCCCTTCGTCTAGCGGTCTAGGACTCCGCCCTTTCACGGCGGCAACACGGGTTCGAGTCCCGTAGGGGTCATTTGACGGTGGATACCTGGTCCGGTATCTGCCGTTTTCTTTTGCCGCAAGCGAATTCCCCCACGCCACTGGTTTTCCCACCAACCAGTGGCGTGACCTTTCCACACCAACGGCTGCCGAACCCCCAATCGCTTCGCTTCAGGATGGTGAGGACGAAGACGGCGGGCCTTATCCGGAGCCTCTAAACGGAAATCGTGTGACGGAGTGGCTGCCTTGTTGTAGACGATTTCCTGTTTCTGAATCTTGGCGTGCTCGGTTCCGCGCTGTGACGTCCACGCGATGCCGGCCGGCCGACGAATCACCACCACCTTTTCCACTCGTGAATTGAAGCTGAACTCCGCATTGGATTAGAATAGTTCATCGCCAAACTTGGGAACGCAATTTGAAGAATCCGCGTTCGGCCTAATCAAATCGATTGTAGAGGTGCAGATGCTTTCACGCAGACAACTCATGGTGACTTCAACCGCTTCGATGAGCGCCCTGGCCGTCGCCGCGACGGCGAACTCCGCCGAGGAATCAACTTCGGTCACGGGACACGTCGTCCACAAGCGGATCAAACAATCGGTCATGGGCTGGTGCTTCAAGCCGATGCCGGTCCCCGAACTGGCGGAGCACTGCCGCGAAATCGGACTCGTCGCCATGGAAGGAGTAAGTGCCGAGCACTACCCGCTGATTCGCAAGTTGGGACTGAAGATCTCTCTCGTTGGCAGTCACGGCTTCACGGACGGGCCCTTGGATCCCGCGAATCACGCAGGCTGTCTCGAGAAGCTCCGCAAGGGCATTGATCGGGCCGTCGAATTCGGCTCCCCCAACGTTATCACCTTTACCGGCATGCGCAAGCAAGGCATCAGCGACGAACAGGCCGCCGCGAATTGCGTGGAGTGCTGGAAGCAAGTCATGCCCTACGCCGAAGAAAAGGGGATCAATATCTGCCTGGAACACCTCAATTCGCGCGACGACACCCATCCCATGAAAGGGCATCCTGGATACTTTGGCGATGACGTCGATTTCTGTGTCGATTTGATCAAGCGAGTTGATTCGCCGCGGATGAAGTTGCTGTTCGATATCTACCACGTCCAGATCATGAACGGCGACGTCATCCGGCGGATTCGCCAGTACCACGAATACATCGGGCACTACCACACCGCCGGCAACCCCGGTCGCGGCGAACTGGACGCGACCCAGGAAATCAACTACCCACCCATCATGAAAGCCATCCTGGAAACCGGTTACGACGGTTATGTCGCGCAGGAGTTCATCCCGACCTGGAGCGACAAAGTCAAAGCGCTCCGGCACGCAGCGTTACTCTGCGACGTCTGATAGGACAGCGCCGCCTTGGCCCAAACACAGCCCGTCACCATCGTCTACACAAGCACCCCGCGCCAGCGAGTGTGTGTCGCGCGACAGTAGACATCCAGCCGCTTAATCCCATCCAAATTTTAGAAGTTGTCGTCCGCATTGCGGGCAAGGTGTCCGCAGCTTCCCCAGGTCGGTGTTGGCAATATGACATATCGGGCAATAGACGCCATCGTTGGGGATCGGGATCGATTCTCTCAATTCCGACATTTTCGACGCGATACGATACACTTCTTCGCTATCGGCCGATGGCGACGGAAGTCCGGAAGATTCTGGATCCGTGATGGTCGCATTCAATGGAGTTGTTGGAATCCAGTCGTCGACGCCGAGGTTCACGTTGTCGTCAAAGCACTCGGTAATATCCAGTTGGCTAAAATGAAGCGATTCCGCAGCAACCTCTTCGATCTTACGGAGCCGGAGGGTTAGCGTGCCGGACCGCGTGTATTCCTTTCTCGTCGGCGGTTCCGCGCGGATCACCGACCAATTGCCGTCCCCCAGGTGTAGCGTCGTTTCGACCTCGAACGACTCGGGGAGATTCGCCGGGGGCATTTTCGACGTCGCAAACACTACCCCTGTTGCATCATCGATAAAGGTCACTTTTACTTTTCGACTGAACCACGCCATCGCTGAACATCCTGGGGCCGAACGGCCTGCATCGCCCGCCGGAATGGGCGCGAGTGAGTTTGTTTTCGATAAATCCCCACCGCCCATTCCGGTCGGGTGCGTGCGCTGGTTCAAGCAAGACGCTGCGCCACGGGGATGTCCGGCCGTGGATTGTAACAGAGTGGGTTCTGGAAGTCGAACACAGCCCAGGCACATATCCTTGCAGCGTATTCTATTTCTGCGACAACGAGTACCCAAACGTTGCCAGCGATCTACTTCACCGCCAATAGCGGCGTTCAGCGGGCCGCGCGAACGATATTGATTTCACGAATCGCGCGGCCCGCGGCACCGCTTGGTTCATGCCGTTTACGGTGACCTATTCGGCGACGAGGCATCTCGGGCCAGCTGTACCAGTTCGAGTGCCCGTTCGATACTTATCCCATCGTGGTCTTGTCCGCAATATACGCAACGGTATGAAGGCATGAATCACGTTTTTCAGCACGAACGGTGGCAGGTACGGCGTCCACCGACTGGAAGCAAATTGCCTGACGAATCCTACCATTGGATGCGCGACCCCAGCAACGCATTTACATTGGCCGATGCAGGAAAGAAATGACTGTTGAACCACGGATGGTCACAGATGAACACATATTTGAGCGAGGGCCGTTCTGATCCGTGTGTCTCCGTGTTCATCTGTGGTCCAGAACATCGAAAAGGCGTCTGGTTGACCGTTCGACGACAGCCAAGAACATTTTTCTCTCACGAAGGCACAGAGGCGAAAGCTGTTCCGGCCAGCGGGCCTACTGCTGCAATTCTTCTCCGTGCCTTAGTGCCTCCTTTAGACATTTCCGACTTCAATCAAAAAAACACGCCGATGGATGCTGCCTGTCGTTTTCGTCTGCATGGTTGCGGCTCTCAGAGTGCGACGTAAGAGACGGAACGCGGCACGCCGAGCGTGCCCTACGAATGAAGGGTCACCGCGACTGCCGTAGCGACGAAGCACGGCGCGTTATTGGTTGACCCGTTTCGAGGCAAGTGCTACCCTGGATTTGTTACTTTCTTCCTCCATCTCTCGCCGGGTAAGGAAAGATGCTGCACCAGGTATTCGGAATCATTCTACTGACCGCCGCGTTGGCCAGTTGCGGCTGCGCGCCGAAGGATGTTAGTGATGGTCCTGTCGAATTGACTCCCCAACAGGAACAGGAGATCCTGCAGCAGGTGGAGTCGACCGCGCAGTCGGAAGAATCCGCCAGTGAGTCGCCTTAGTTCCTCAACAAGCAAGGTCCGTTGCTTCGGGAGTTGAAATTCGAGGCACGAAGATCGAGAACCGAAACAGATTCAAATGTCACCATGACTCCAGCCATTGCCGCGTGATGAAAGAGACAGACAGCATATTTCGGCGTGGGTTTACGCTGGTGGAGTTGCTCGTGGTGATGGCGGTCATCGGTATCCTGGTGGCCCTGCTGTTGCCGGCGGTGCAGGCCGCGCGCGAAGCTTCGCGGCGGATCCAGTGCGCCAACAACGTCAAGCAGATAGGACTGGCCGTGCAGCTGTATCACGACAGCAAGCGGCAATTTCCCCTGGGCGGCGCCAACTACGTCAACTGTTGCAATTCCAGCACGCGAGACTTCTGGACGTGGCAGTATTATGTGCTGCCGTACATGGAACAGGAGAACCTGTTCGTCCACCCCAGCAATGCCGTGATCTATGCCACGCCGGTCGCGACCCTCTATTGCCCCACGCGGCGCCCGCCCACCACGTACAACAACGTCAACCGCACGGACTACGTCGGCAACGCCGGGACGAATGCCAGCGCCAATGGCAACGGCATCTTCCTGAAGTCGCGCGTAAGCGACCCGATCGGCTTGCGTGCGGTGATCGATGGTACAGCAAACACGATCCTGGTGGGGGAGAAGCAGCTGCACATGAACAAGCTGGGCGGCACACCCGGTTTCGCGCCTTATGACGACAACGAACCGTTCGTCAATATTGGCTGGGAGTCGGATATTGTCCGTCATGGCAGCAGCCCGCCTCAACATGATCGCGGCCACTCGGACACCGCCTCCTCCTGGCGCTTCGGGTCGCGACATCCGTCGGGATTGAATATGGTCATGGTCGACGGCTCGGTCCATTTCCTGCCGTGGGAAATTGAACGACAAGTGTTTCGCAACCTCTGCAACCGTCACGACGGGAACGCGACTAGTTTGTGAGCGCCGAGGGTGGCAGGTGCGTCGGGGATGGATATCAGGAAGGACCTCTCCGCGAGTTCATTGCGATCCCCACCGCCACCCCCGAAAGATGGAGGGTGGAGTGCGCGTGGTTCCACGCGCCGGCGCATGCGGCTGGGGGTTAAACAGAACAAGCTCCGGTTTCTGCGGCGGGGATTAGAGGTCGCCGGAAAAGATGCCGCAGTAGCTTTCATAGCGGCGCAGGTCGATGCGGCCGTCGGCGACGGCGTCCTTCACGGCGCATTCGTCTTCATGAATGTGCGTGCAGTCAGGGTACCGGCACATGCTGACATAGCAGCGAATATCGCGAAAATAGCCGGCAACTTCTTCGGGAATGACATCCCACAGTTGGAACTGGCGGATACCGGGTGTATCGACCACGAAACCCGCGTTGGACAACGGAATCAGTTTGGCGGCGGTCGTCGTGTGCTTTCCCTTTTGATTCTCGGCGCTGACGGGATTGACTTTCAAATCGAGTCCTTCCTCAATCGCGTTGAGCAGCGATGATTTGCCGACCCCGCTTTGTCCCGTGAAGACACTTTCCTGGCCCGCGCACAGCTTCCGCAAATAGGCGATATTGAATTGCGACTCGGCGGAAACCAAAACGACCTGATAGCCCATTTGCCCGTAGACTCCCGCCAGCGGCTGCAGGTCGGCGGGAGCGACCAGGTCGATCTTGTTAATGCAGATGATCGGCCGGATGCCCGCTTTTTCGGCGGACACCAGAAAGCGGTCGATCAGATTCGGTTTCAACCGCGGCTCGGCGGCGCTGGCGACAATGAAGACCTGGTCGACGTTGGCCACCAGGACATGCTGGCGCCCGCGGCTGGAGCGGCTGAGCACGCCGTGCCGGGGCTCAATGCGTTCGATGAACCCTTCCTGGTCCCCGTCCGGGCGAATCCAGACGCGGTCTCCGGCAGCCACGACATGTCGCTGCTCGGTACTCAGCGACTTCAGCAGTCCCCGCGTGGCACAGCGAAACACGTCGCCCTCATCGGTCCGCACGACACTCGACAGACCATGCACGGAAAGAACGCGACCGGGCCGGCAAACGGACTCGTCGACATCCAGGTAGACGGCCAGACCGCTATCTTCGGTGTCCGCCTGATCTCCGACAATCGTCCGTTTACGAGTCAGCTCGCCCTTTCCGCTGATACGCTCGGACTGCGTCACATCCTCGCCTTCAAACCCGTGTTCTTCGTAGGCGCGCGTGAAATCGCGTTGGCGCTTGCGACCGTCGTGCTTCTTACGAAAATCGGCGCGAATCTTTCCCTTCTTTTTGTCCTTCGCCATTGAATGCTCGTCACGAGGTGGCCGATTGCATCGCGTCGATCTTTTCCGTGCGGTCATGTACGGAAGGGCCGATCAGTTCGGCGATGGCCTCGGCATCCAGTTCCTCCTGGTCCATGAGTCCCTGGGCGAGATCGTCGAGTTGCTGCCGGTACTTGGCCAGCAGTTGCGTCGCCCGCTCGGAGGCGTCGTGCAGGATCTTGACGACTTCTTTATCGATCAGTTCCATGGTGTGTTCACTGAACTCCCGTTGCCGGTGCATTTCGCGCCCCAGGAACGGATCTTCATCGGTCAATTTGTAGCTGACGGGTCCGAGCACATCACTCATGCCCCAGTGCGTGACCATCCGGCGGGCCATGGCCGTAGCGCGTTCCAAGTCGTTTTCGGCGCCGACGGTGGTTTCCTCGTAGACGAGTTGTTCGGCGGCGCGTCCCCCCATCAGCATTACCAGCTGATCATGAATCTCGCTTTCGGACAGGTTCATGCGATCCTCTTCGGGCAAGGTCTGCGTAACCCCCAAAGCGCGTCCCCGCGGAATGACGGTAACCTTGTGTACCTTGTCGGCTCCCGGAAGAAACCAGGCGGTGATGGTATGCCCGGCTTCGTGGTACGCGGTGCGTTCCTTTTCTTTGGGCTTGATGACTTCTTCGCGTTTCGCGCCCATCAGCACCTTGTCGCGGGCGTGTTCGAAGTCGATCATTTCGACGACGCTCTTGTCGTGGCGGGCCGCCCAGAGTGCCGCTTCGTTGACGATGTTGCGGATATCGGCTCCGGTAAGGCCGACGGTGCCGGAGGACAGGACGTCCAGGTCGACGTCGGCGGCCAGCGGCACATCTCGCACGTGGACTTTGAAGATTTCCACGCGTCCTTTGTGGGTGGGACGGCCGACGGTAACGTGGCGATCAAAACGTCCGGGCCGCAGCAGTGCCGGATCGAGCACGTCGGGGCGGTTGGTGGCGGCCAGAATGATGACCGAATCGGTCTGGGTAAAGCCATCCATTTCGCTGAGGATCTGATTGAGCGTTTGTTCCCGTTCGTCGTGGCCGCCGCCGAGTCCCGCTCCGCGCTGCCGTCCGACCGCGTCGATCTCGTCAATGAAAATAATGGCCGGGGCATTTTCCTTAGCCGTCTTGAACAAGTCCCGCACGCGGCTGGCACCGACGCCCACGAACATCTGAATGAATTCCGATCCGTTGACGGAATAGTAGGGGACACCGGCCTCACCGGCCACGGCGCGGGCCAACAGCGTCTTACCCGTGCCGGGCGAACCGTTCAGCAAAACCCCTTTGGGCACGCGACCACCCAGCTTCTGAAACTTGTCCGGGGTGCGCAGGTATTCCACGATCTCCTGCAAGTCCGCCTTAACCTGTTCCAGGCCGGCGACGTCGTCGAACGTGACGTTCTGCTGCGTACCGTCGAACCGCTTGGCCGGACTCTTGCTGAACCCGGAAAGGAAACCGCCGCCCATCATCTGATCGCGCTGGCGACGGTACGAAATCCACATGAATACAAAAGTACCGCCGATCAGGAAGATCATGATCATGTACATGATGTACAGGGTCTTGTCGGCCTTGTCGAAACTGAAAATGACGTTGTGGCTGTTGGCCAGCTGGCGCACCGCCTCTTTGGCCTCGGGCGTGCCCGAAAAGTCGACGGTAAAGACGGGTTCGAGCTCGATCGTGTTCCCTTCCTTGTCTTTCTTGAGAACCCATTCTCCCTTCTCGTTGAGGACCTCTTCGTAGACCTTGGTCTTGAATTCGCCTCGGATGGTATAGTCGCCGATACTCACACGTTCGACTTTCCCGGTCTCCATCAAGTGTTCGAAAAAGCTGTAGCTGCTCAGCGACGACTGCCTTTCCCCAATCCAGTAGGCCACCATCGTGCCCAGCAGCATGGCGATGACCAGCATCATCAGCAGATTCGGTCCCCGCCGGTTCGCGGTGCGGGAATCCGGGCTGGAATCGTCCGTGGAGCGGTTTTCCAATTCGGTCTTTCGTTCGGGCTTAGGCGGCATGCTCAAGGTCTTGGTTCTGCGTGTCGGGATTGGTTAACGTCGCGTCAAGATTGGATAAGCTTACCATTGTATAGGAGACAGGCGTTCAATGCGACGCGGATCGTCGTTTTCGCGCATTGAAAGTTGCGCCGGAGAAAGAGGGACCGGCACCATCGCTATACCAGCACGCAGCGCCAGCAAGTGGGTCACGTGGGTCCAAACACACTTGCTGGCGCTGCGTGCTGGCATTTTCGCGGACATCGGCAATCGTGGTTCGGCCCAGCTAACCTTCCGGGCGAATCTTCAAGTACAATTCGACGTGCTGGTAGGAAATCGAAGCGGGGAGGCGATCGATGAGCGGGCGGAGTTCCCGCGGTGGAGCAGACCCCAGTACCGTTTTCAGCGAGGCCACTTGCTGTTCGTCGAACAGCCATTCCATCTCGATCCGCATCCCGTTTTCGGCCGCTTGCATCAGGTGATCCAGAATCTGTTCCCGCTTGATCCCGCGGATTTGAGCGCATTCGTGGAGCGCGAATCCGCGATCCAGCAGCGTCCAGGTCCAGACGTAAGACGGCTGCACCCGAGCCGCCGGTTCGCGCGGCGCGGCTTCAGGACGTCGCGGCGGTGCCGTGGGCTCATCGAACCGCAGGCTCTTGGATTCGCCATGGTGGGTAACGAGGTCCAGAATCTCCTGTCCAAACTTCTCCAACTTAGCCGGACCGACACCCTTGATGGCAGCCAGTTCTTCCAGGCTGGCGGGCTTATCACGGGCGATGGTTTCCAATGTCTTTCCCTGCAAGACATGATACGGCGCCCAACCCAGATCGGCGGCCGTTTGCTTCTGCCACACGTTCAGTGCATGCAGTAAGTCCGCGTCTGTGTCCGTGCCTGCTGGTGGCGTGGACGTTGTCTCGTCCGACAGCGACACGCCGGACCGATCACCGCCTGGCGGTTCGCCGAGCCTGGCGTAGACCTTTTTCAGCACCTTCTTGGGCAGGGCAAGGGTGCGCCCGAACGCAACTCGTCCCAGCATGAATTCCTTACCCAACGCCGTCAGCGAGATCACCGGTCGAAACTTTTCCAGTTCCGTCTGTTCAGCCAGTCCCGTATTGACCAGTGTTGTGATCAGGTCCCCCACCTCGCTCTGCTTCAGATGGGACAGGAGTCCGAACGTGGAGAGTTGATTGAGCTGCCAGCGATTGACTTTTTCGGACAGCGAGCCGCACAGCATTTGGGCGATAAGCTGTTTGCCGAACCGGGATTTCGTCCGCGCAATGCCGCTCAGCGCGATCCTGATGGTTTCGTTCACGGCCGCGTCTTCATCGATGTTAACGGCCTGTTTTGTGGGATCGGCGTGTTCGCTGGAGGCGGTACAGTTATCGCAGAGTCCGCAGGGCCGGCGTGTCGGATCGCCAAAGTACTCCAGGATTTCCAGCTGCCGGCAACGGCCTCCTTCGGCGAACCGAATGACGCGGTCCAGTTTCTCGAACTCAGCTCGGCGGCGCTGTTCGAACTCGACGAAATCGATGTCCAATTTCGCGAACGGCTGGTTCCGGTCGATGACGTGGACCGCGCGGCCGCGAAAGGGCGCGACGTAATCAAAAGCGGACAACTTTTGCAATTCACGGACGGCTCGATTGAAACTATCCCGATCCACTTCGCAGCTCGCGCAGATCTGCTGGGGGTGGAAATAGACACGCTCGCAGCGATCAGCGCCGACTTCTTTTTCGATCGCCCGCAGGATGCGACGCTGCACGCGCGCTTCGCGGGGAAGCAGGTCGACCAGTGTCGGCAAGTCGCTGCTGATCTTGACCGACGCCCGGTTTTCACCCGAATCCAGCCGCTCGATGGCACCGCATTTTTCGAGCAGCCGTTCGCACGCCCCCACGCCTTCGGAACCCACTTGCAGACCCAACCGTTCTTTCAGTTCCTGTAGTGTCAGCTCGACTGGGTCGGCATCGCAGGTCCGCAGGAATTCGTAAACCTGCTCGAACGCCTCCCGAGGCGGATACGAATTGGCGATGAAGAATTCCTGCAGGAAACGATCGGCATATTGGTACAGCAACAGGCAGGTGGAGGGCTTGCCGTCGCGTCCGGCACGTCCCGCTTCCTGGTAGTACGCTTCCAGGCTGCCCGGCAGGTTGTAGTGGACCACAAATCGCAAGTCGGACTTGTCGATCCCCATGCCAAAGGCGTTGGTGGCCACGATCAGGTCCAGCTGCCCGGTCATGAACTGTTCCTGCTTCTGCTTCCGCTCGTCGGGCAACATGCCGGCATGATAAATGCCGACGCGGCGTTTCTGCCTCTCGCCGAGGAACTCCACGAGTTCTTCGCAGCGTTTCCGTGTCGAGGCGTAGATGATACCCGATCCGTGCGTCTTTTCGAGAAACTGAATCAGGCGTGCGTCCTTGTCCGCCTGGCTGTCGACAGCAACCACCTCGAACCGCAAGTTCGCTCGCGCGAAACCCGAGATAAAAATCTTCGGCTCGGTCAGTTCCAACAACGTGACGATATCGCCGCGGACGTGTTCCGTCGCGGTGGCGGTGAGCGCTACGGTTTGCGGGGTGCCAAGCCGCTTGCGAAAGGACCCCAAGCGCGCGTAGTCGGGTCGAAAATCGTGCCCCCACTCGCTGATGCAATGCGCCTCGTCGATCGCCAGCATTTGCACCTGGGAGTTTCGTACCGCATCCACAAAGCGGGCATTCCGGAGCCGCTCGGGCGCGATGTAAACCAGATCGTATTCGCCCGCCGCCATGCCCTGCATGCGAGAATGTTGCTCGTCCGCGCCGAGTGAACTGTTGATGTAGGTGGCCGCGATGCCCAAGGACTTGAGACTATCGACCTGGTCCTTCATGAGCGCGATGAGCGGCGAGACGACCAGCGTTACCCCGTCCCGCGCGATCGACGGAAGTTGATAGCACAGGCTCTTGCCGCCACCGGTCGGCATGATGCAGAGGCAGTCGCTGCCGTCCAGGATCGCCTGCACGACTTCCGCCTGCCCGGGACGAAACTCCGTCAGTCCGAATTGGGACAAGTGAGCTTCTGGAACGTGCGAAACGCCTGCGGTCATGACGGATACCGTATCAGCAAGGTTGCCGTGCTCTCCTACCGGGCATGCGATACCAATGAGCGGCGCCGGCGGCTCAGGACTGAATCCCGGCCGGATCGAAGTAATCGGGCTCTTGTCCTTCGATCCATTTGATATTGCAGCCGATACTCGGCTTCTGTTCGGTGCTGACTGCGTCGCCCGCCAGCACGGCGTCCAGGGCCGCGCGCAGATCGACTCCCGTTACGGGAATGTCCGAACCGGGGCGGCTGGAGTCGAGTTGGCCGCGGTAGACGAGTTTCCGCGACTTGTCGAACAGGAAGAAGTCTGGGGTGCAGGCCGCGCGGTAGGCTTTCGCCACTTCCTGCGTCCCGTCGAACAAATAGGGAAACGTGTAACCTTGGGACTCGGCTTCATGGACCATTTGTTCCGGCGAGTCCTGAGGATACTTGTCGACGTCGTTGGAGCTAATGCCCACTATCGCCACGCCGCGCTGCTGGTACTCCCGTCCCAGGTGGGCCAGCTCCCGCGCCACGTGCTTGACGAAGGGGCAGTGATTGCAGAGGAACATGACCAACAGCGCCGGCGCGTCGTCAAAATCAGACAGGGATACGGTCTCTCCGTTGACATTGACCAGGCTGAAATCAGGCGCCGGAGCGCCGAGTTGCATCATCGTACTTGCTGTTTTCACCATCCTGCTTCCCTCCGTATTTCGAGTGGGTTCATGCACCCAGGAACAATCTGCGGGCGTTGGCTGTGGTAAGTTCGCCAAACACCTCTGTTGATACACCACGAACTTCCGCCAGGCAACCGGCGGTATGGGCAATCAGCGCCGGTTCGTTGGGACGTTGGCCGCGTTGGGGATGCGGCGACAAGTAGGGACTGTCCGTTTCGATCAAGATTCGGTCATCGGGAACGATTCTCGCCACGTGACGTAAATCCTCCGACTTCTTGTACGTAACCATGCCTGCAAAACTGATGTAGAGTCCCAGCTGCAGACATTCACGGGCAACGTCGGCATCCCCGGTAAACGAATGCATGACGCCGTCCAGGGGTCCGCGGGAGCGTGCGTCTCGCAACATGGCCAAAATGTCGTCGGCGCAGTCGCGCATGTGCACAATAAAGGGGAGCTGTGTTTGCTGCGACAGCCGCAAATGGCGATCGAAGTAGTCTTGCTGGATGTCAAACGGCGTATGGTCCCAGTACCGGTCCAGCCCGGTTTCGCCCAGTGCCACGACTCCCGCTTCAGAACTCAACGCAACAATCTTATCCCAGTCCGTAGGCCCGGCGGCGGCGGCGTAGTTCGGTTGAATGCCGACAGCTGCCGAGACCATATGGTACTTTCTGGCCAGCCGCAGGCATTCTTCGCTGCTGTCCGCCGTAGTGCCGACCGCGATGATCTGCTGCAGTCCGGCGTCGCGGGCGCGAGCCATCACGCCGTCGCGGCCACCGTCAAATTGCTCGTCGTCCAGATGCGCGTGCGTATCGAAGAGTTGCATAAGACGGTGACTCGGGCGGAGGAGTGTTACTACACTGCGGGTGACACGGGCGGAATCGTGACACGACAAAACGAGCTCGTCATAAAGGACCAGGCTTTGTTTTAAATCTCGCGTTGTTTTTATGGGTGGCCGGGGTCGAGTGAAGCGAGCCTCCGGAATCCAAGGTTCTGTGGGGTCGCTTCGCTCCACCACAGATGGGGATGAAAA
>CALBSZ010000512.1 GCA_937967665.1 uncultured Planctomycetaceae bacterium | reverse complement strand
TAAGTTACCCACTCGCTGGCGCTTCGAGCTTGTATGACGACGGAACCTGGCGCTGTCGACTCAGGCAATGAGCTCTTGAATGACGTGGCCGTGTACGTCGGTCAGCCGCCGATCGATGCCGTCGTGGCGGACCGTCAGCCGCTTGTGGTCAATGCCCAGCAGGTGCAGGATCGTCGCGTGAATATCGTAAACCTGCGTCGGGTTGTTGCGATCTAACGGCTTGTAGCCCCACTCGTCGGAAGGACCGTGCGAGATGCCCCCGCGAATGCCGCCTCCGCAGAGCCAGTTGGTGAACACGTACGGGTTGTGATCGCGTCCTTTACTCCCCTGCGTGCTCGGCATCCGCCCGAATTCAGTCGTCCACAGGACGATTGTGTCGTCCAGCAGGCCGCGCTGCTTCAGGTCCTTCAACAGTGCCGCCGTTCCCACGGCCATGCCGTAGGCCAGCGGTTTGTGGTCCCGTTGGATGTCTTCGTGGCTGTCCCAGTTGCGGCGGGGGAAGCTGTTGTCGTTCCCAGACCAGATTTGCACAAAACGGACGCCCCGTTCGACAAGCCGCCGGGCAATCAAGCATTTGAGCCCGAAGTATTCGGTTTCTTCAGGGATATTGATGGTCGCGGGATAGGTCGCTCCGGCTTTCGCCAGGCCGTACATGTCCAGAATATGTTGCGGTTCGTCGGCGATGTCGAGTGCCTCCGGGGCGCTAAGCTGCATCTTTGCGGCAAGTTCGTAGCTGCGAATCCGAGCGTCTAAACGGGAATCGCCGAGCCGTTCTGCCTGGTATTCGCGATTCAATTGATTCAGCAAGGCCAGGCCATCCTGATCACTTTGCGCCGTCACGAAGTCGGCGCGCGGATGCAGGTCTTCAATCGGGTTTTCGCGCTGGGGGAAAATGGTGGTCCCTTGCGTGCTGGCGGGCAGGAATGCAGATGCCCAGTTCTTGGGGCCGTTGCTGGCAAACCCTCGATGATCGGGAAGGACGACAAAGGTCGGCAGGTTTTCGTTGATCGAGCCGAGTCCGTAGCTGATCCAGGCCCCCATTCCCGGAAACCCGGGCTGCTGGAATCCGGTGGCTTGCAGGTACGTCGCCTGGCTGTGTACACCCGTCTTGCCGATCATGTTATGGACGAAGGCGATGTCGTCGACACAATCGCCCAGTGGCGCGACCGCGTCGCTAATCTGCTTGCCGGTTTCTCCATAAGGCCGAAACGAAAACGGGGACTTCATCCATGGCCCGAGTCCGTTTTGGAAGGCTTCCACATGCTCGCCGAAATCCGATGGTTCGCCGTGGTGCTTTTCCAGCGCCGGTTTGTAATCCCATAGATCCAGATGACTCGCAGCGCCTCCCATGAACAGCTGGATGACGCGTTTGGCACGCGGCGGATGGTGCAGTACCTTGATGGAGCCAGTGGTCTGTCCCGCGACTTCGTGTTGCAGCAGCGCGGCCAACGCCAACCCGCCGAAACCGTGACCGACGGATTGCAACAGCTGGCGGCGGGATATTGAAGGAGTCGTCGTTCGCGGTTGCATGACATTCATTCCGTATGCGCGTGTCCAAAAAGGGAGCTGGCCGTCGTCTTGTTTAACCCCTAGCCGCAGGCGCCGGCGCCGTGTGTACGCCGGCGCCTGCGGCTGAGCGGTTGCATGACATTCATTCCGTATGCGCGTGTCCAAAAAGGGAGCCGCCGTCGTCTTGTTTAACCCCTAGCCGCAGGCGCCGGCGCGGTGTTATATGCTCCTAACCCTTGGTAGCCCCGTGTCAGACCCGGCGCTGTCGAACTAATCCAAGTAAACAAACTCACTCAGGTTCCACAGCAGGCGGCACGCGTTTGCCAGGCCGTGCTGGGAGGCGTAATCTTCGAGTCTCTGTTGTTCGCTGGCGGTGGGCGTCCGCCCGGCAACCAGCCACATGGCCCGTTCGATCTGTTCCGGCAGCGTAGCTCTCTCGCTCTGCAGGCGGTCGGCAAAGTGTTGTGCCATGACCAGGTTGAAGCGGTTGTTTAACAGCGACAAGGCCTGCAACGAGGTCAACGTTTCGTCACGCAGCGGAGTACTCTGCGACGAATCCGCGCAGTCCAGCGTACTCATGAACGGATCCGGTTGCGAGCGTGCGATGAACCGGTAAATGGATCGCCGGTGCGAACGACTGTCGTTGGGATCGAATTTGTGGTATTCGAAATGGGGCGAGTGGGCCGTTTTCTCCAGCACAAACAGGTAGTAGCCCGGACCACCCATTTCCGTATTCAGCTTGCCGCTGATCGCCAGAATCGCATCACGCACCTCTTCCGCTTCCAGACGTCGACGATTCATCCGCCACAGATATTGATTGCTGCCGTCGATGCTGGCGGCGGCGGCATTGTCGTCCGAAACCTGCCTGTAAACGGCACTCGTCACCATCAGGCGGTGCAGTTGTTTCATGGATTGACCGTTATCCCGGAACTCCACCGCCAGCCAGTCCAGCAACTCCGGGTGTGTCGGCAGTCGTCCCATGCGGCCGAAGTCATTCGGCGAACCGACCAGCCCCTGACTGAAGTGGTACTGCCAGACACGATTCACGATGCTCCGCCACGTCAAGGGATGATCGGGGCGCGTCAACCATTGAGCCAGCGCCGCGCGGCGCGCGCCTTCGGCATGATCGGCCGGCAGTTCGAACAGATCGCGATCGTCTGGCCGCAGAGGAATGGTCCCCGGCGAAACCGCTTCACGTGGTTGATCGATGTTGCCGCGATGCAAGACGTGAATCTCTCGCGGCTCCCCCTTCGTGGGTTTAAAGTTTCCCTGCGGCGAGAATTCGGTAGCCGCCGCGTAAACCATGCTGCCAGGCGGAAGTGCGGCGCGCTGTTCGTTCACGGTCTTGAGTTGTTCGGCCAGTTCCTGTTGTTTCGCCAAACGCTGCGGGGTCATGACATCGTCTAGCAACGTATCGCGACGCCGAGTGGCTTCGGCCAGCTCCACCAGCGCCTGGGGATCCTGAGCCGCCGGCCAGATGCCGTCGACCAGGTTCGAGCGGCGCCAGCGGGGAGCGGCTTCGATGGAATCGTGTGAGGTGACCACCTTTCTCAGGGCCACGTTGTTGCTGTCGCCAGCGAACACTTCCAGCTCCGACAGGGCGAAGATGAAGTCGTTGGAACGCGGTGCCAGCGCCGTGGCGGTCACGCGAACGTATCTGGCTGACACCGGCCGTTCGATGCGATACGGCGCCAAACCGGGATTCGCCAAATCGCGCTCGGTTTCGTCGGCCAGCAGCGTCGTTACGGCAAACGATTCTTCCGTTGCTGCCTCCACGCGAAACCGCACGGGGAACCCGAATCCGCTGCCAATGCCGGCATAGTCGTCGTGGCAAGGGTGCAGTACCACCTGATCAATCTCGATCTCAGCGCCCAAATCGACCTGGACCCACTTGATGACATCCTGGCTCTTTTCGATACCGCTGTGATAACCGAACTCAGGTCGCTTGCTGGCAACCTTTGTCCTCGCCTGCAAGTCCCTCACTCGTTTTTCCAATTCGGAAAGCTCGCTGCCACCCGCTGCCGCGATCTCCTCTGACAGCTGCTTCTGCTGCCGTACCAGTTCTTCGTGACGCGCGGCAAGGTCACGGCGTCTGTCTTCGATGGTCGGATCGGTATCGTAGGGACGTTCCGCGCGGTCGACGGCTGCAAAGACCGACTGCAGCTGGTAATAGTGTTGTTGTGTGAAGGGATCG
The DNA here is from genome assembly GCA_937967665.1 of uncultured Planctomycetaceae bacterium. GTDB lineage: Bacteria > Planctomycetota > Planctomycetia > Pirellulales > Pirellulaceae > CALBSZ01. Next base: position 3,222 of record CALBSZ010000512.1, on the reverse strand, counting down.
AACTTGTGGTTGTGGCAGCGCGCGCATTGAATGGTAACGCTGCAAAAAGTATTCAGCGTGTTCGACACCATTTCGTCGCGGTCCAGGTTTCTCGCCACCTTCCCGTCCAGCTTCGACTCCGGCACTTCCACATGGCCAATAAAATCCCATGGTCCCGCGGCAATGAAGCCAAGTCCCAGGATGCCGTCGGCCGTACCCGGAAACAAAACGTCTCCGGCAATCTGCTCCTGGACGAAGCGAGCGTATGGCTTGTCCTCGTTAAAAGAACGAATCACATAGTCGCGATACGGCCAGGCGTTGGGCCGGAGCTTATCTTTGTCATAGCCACACGTGTCGGCGTACTTGACGACGTCCAGCCAATGCCGCGCCCAGCGTTCGCCATAGTGTTTGGAATCGAGCAGGCGGTCGACCAGTTTCTCGTAGGCCTGCGGGTCCGGATCGTCGACAAAGGCTTGAATCTCGGCGGGAGTCGGCGGCAAGCCGAGCAGGTCGAACGTGAGCCGTCGAATCAGGGTGCGCCGATCCGCCTCAGGCGACGGAGCGAGTCCCTGCGCGGCCAACTTCTCCAACACGAAAGCATCAATTGGCGTGCGAATCCATTGCTGCGCCGCGGCATTTCCCTCGAAATGCGGCACGTCCGCTTGGGCCAGCGGTTGGAGCGACCACCAATCAAAGTTCCGGACGGCCGGTTGCCGCAGCTGAAAGTCCTCCGGCCACACGGAACCCGCCGCGATCCACTGGCGGATTGCAGCCACTTCCTGCTCCGTCAGCGGATCACCATTCTTGGGCATGCCCGGCCGCTTGCCGCCTTGCGCCGTAATGACCGTCAGCAGATGACTGTCGTCCGGCGCGCCGGGTTCCACATAACCGCTATCGAGCAGCGCGTCACGCGTCTGCAGAGAGAAGTCGCCTTTTTTGTCGAGCTGGTTGTGGCACGACAAACAACGTTCCGCCAAGATCGGGGCAACATCCTGAGTGAATTCGTCTGCGTGTGCCAACCGGAGCAGGCACAGCAACAGGCAGGCAAGGCGAAACGCCAGCTTTCCACAGTGCATCAGAGATGGATCACGCATTCCATCATGATATTCCAAAAACTGCCGCCAAGTCTACCGCTTCACGGGCAAGTTGCCAGAGAACGAGTCAGTTCGGTGAGCGAAAAATACGAGTTTTTCGTAGACCCGCGGCTCCGCCCGCGGGAGCCCGCGAACGGAGTCGCCGTACGACGACCAGTAGGTAAGCTTTTGTCTGCCTTCTTGTCGCCGGCCCTTCTCCCGTTCGGGAGAGTCGCGAGGAACGAGCGGAGGGCCATTCGGCGTGGCTCCAGAAGCCGCGAGTCATGGCGAAGAGAAGACCCGCCTCGGCAGCTCCCCCAAAACGCTATTTCGCTTTGGATTTTCGGCTGCCGCCATTGCCGGCTTTCTTCTTGCTGCCTTTCGCGCCGCCTCGAAAATGGAGCTGTTTGATCGAATTGCCTACCGGTGCCAGCGATTTTCCTTTGAGTCGATCGACGTTCTCGGCAATGCGAAACCATTCGGCGGACATCGCCGCGACGCGGTCGGGATCTTCCGCCGATAGGTCGTGCAACTCGGTGCGATCTTCGTCCATGTTGTAAAGTTCCCATTTGCCGAGTTTCGCGGAGACCAGTTTCCACGAACCCTGGCGCAGCGCGCGGTCGGTGCCGAAATGGAAGTAGAGCGTATCGTGTCCCGGGCGAGTCTGGTTGTGGAAGATCGGCAGCAGTGATTTCCCTTGCAGCGGATCGATTGCTCGATCGCCGATCCGGTCGGGATACTTCGCGCCGGTCAAAGCCACAAAGGTTGCCATAAAGTCGATCAGATGTCCGGGCTGGCTGGTAATCGAACCGGCCGGCGTCTTGAGGCCCTGGGGCCAGTGCACGATCAACGGCGAGGAAATGCCTCCTTCGTGCTGGTTCTGCTTGTAGAGTCGGAATGGAGTGTTGCCGGCGTGGGCCCAGCTGGCATCGTACGTCCAATACGACTTGGGATCCCACGGCTTCAAGTCGCGGCCGCGCGTCCGTTCGAACGGGCACGCGCCGTTATCGGAACAAAACAGAATCAAGGTATTGTCGAGGATCCGTTTCTGTTTCAGGAAATCAACGAGCCGTCCGACGTTCTGGTCCAGGATGTCGACCATGGCCGCGAACACTTCCATGCGATCGGCTTCCCACTGCCGCTCTGCTGCCGACAAGCTGTCCCAGGGGGGGATGTGATCCGGACGCGGACTCAGTTTCCATTTGGCCGGCAGCAGTCCTGATTTCAGTTGCCGCCGATGCCGCGCGACGCGCAGTTGGTCCCAGCCGACGTCGTACACGCCATCGTACTTGCGTACCGCCGCTGCCGGCGCCTGCAGCGGGTAATGCGGCGCGTTGAAGGCGGTGTAGAGCAGGAACGGTTTGTCGGTCTTCACCGCCTCTTCCAGAAACGACAAGCCAAACTCCACTATTGCATCGGTCGTGTAGAACGGCCTGCCGTTCAGTTTTGACGGCACCTGCCAGGCTTCGCCATTGAGACGAAATGTATTGTCTCCGGTAAAGAAATTGGTGGCTCCGGACAGGTGTCCCCAATAACGCTGAAACCCGAAGTCGGTTGGCTGCTTGCTCAAGTGCCACTTGCCGACCATCGCCGTGAAATAGCCGGCGTCGCCCAGCACCTCGGCAATCGTCGCCCCGCGGCTCAGGCTTGCGCTTCCCGCCTGGTCGCAATACAGTCCCGTCAACAGCGAGACGCGCGAAGAATGACACTTTGCCGTGTTATAGAACTGATTGAATCGCAGGCCTTCGGCAGCGAGCGCGTCCAGATTCGGCGTTTCGATTTCCGAACCGTAGCACCCCAAGTCCGCAAATCCCAAGTCGTCCGCCATGATCAAAATGATGTTCGGTCGAGCGGCCTCGGTCACCGCGGGAAACAGGCCCAGGCAGGTCAGCAAGCAGGACAAGTAGGTTTGCATATCAGATTCTTTCGATCTTCAGGCGAGCGCTTTGTCAACGCTTAATCTTAGGGTGGCTGGGTTCGAACGACAGTGAGCTCCCAGGCTGCAAAACACTGGGGGCTCGTTTCACTCGACCCCAGCCACCCAACCCCATTGCTTCTGCTTGACAAAGCACTAGGCTTTGTTTTAGATGTCGCGTTGTTGTCATGGGTGGCCGGGGTCGAGTGAAGCGAGCCCCCGGAAGCTAAGGTTCTGTGGGGTCGCTTCGCTCCA
>CALBSZ010000511.1 GCA_937967665.1 uncultured Planctomycetaceae bacterium | reverse complement strand
TGGTGGGCCGGCGCTGCGCTTGTCCCACCCTACCGTCTTTCCCGTGACGACTGCGAAATTGCGGAGATAGGAGCAGTGGTTCGATATAAGCGCTAAGCCGATGATCGTTCGCAGCCCCGGAATTCTTCATAGCTTCGATCAACGATTGATCTCCTGGCAGCGGGTCGCGAGCCAGGGCAAAGGCGATCAGCTTACGACACAGGTTGTCGAGGAAGTCAGTTTCGTGCGCTTTGAGATAGGCACTCAAACCAAGCGGTCCATGATGGCCTTCGTCCTGCTTCGGCAATTGCTTGCCGAGCATGCCCAGGCTGTCGTCGATCGGCAGTCCCTCGGCGTCCTTCTCGCGCCAGCGGCCCAGGGCATCGTATCGTTCCAGCGCAAAACCAAAGTCATCAAATCGCTGATGACATGCCGCGCAACTCGCTTGACGGCGATGAAGTTCCAGTCGCTGCCGCACCGATTTGCCATCGCCCAGCTTGTCGTCTTCAGGCAACATGCCCGCGTCGTCGGGCGGTTGCGGCATGTGGCGCCCAAGCAGAAGTTCGTGAATCCAAAACGCGCGGCGAATCGGATCGGTACGCAGCGGCTTGGAGGACATCGCCAACATCCCACCAAGTCCCCACATCCCACGACGCGTAGTCTTGGATACGTCCGCACGATAAAGCTGCGTGAAGCGTGGCCGCTGCTTGGAGTCAAGTAGTTCGTCGTCGCTTTTAGGCAACGGAATCGGCTTGCCGCGTTTCTGCGGCCAACCGATTTCATCCAGCTCGAGGCCGAAGAACCGGGCCAAAAAGGGACTCATCATCATCTGATCGCCGTACAGCAATTCGGTCACCGGGCGATCATTGACTACCAAATCCATGAACTGGGCGTGTAATTGCTCGTAAAGCAGTCGTTTGACGTGTGGTGTGAATGCCGGAAACCGCTGCGCGTCGATCAGGATTTCGGTTTCATAGGTATTGAAATGAAACCATTGTCCAAAGAACTCGTCCACGAATGCTTTGATTCGACGGTCTCCTCTCATCTTGCCAAAGGCACTGCGAATCCCGTCGTCGGTGGCTAGATTCTTGCTGTCAGCCAATTTTCGCAAATAATCATCGGGCGGCTCGGACCACAACATGTAGCTGAGGCGAACGGCAAGTTCGTGATCGTCGATCGCCCGCGGCTTGTGTCCTTCGGGCGCTTCTTCCACACGCATGAGAAAGTGAGGCGACGTAAGAATCGCAGCGATGACCGTTCGGGCGGACTCCTCGATGCCTAAGCCGCTTTCGCGAGCCTTTTGGTAGGAGGCAGCAAGGTCACTCTTTTCCTTTTCACTAAGCGGTCGTCGCCAGGCTTTGCCTGCGAACTCCAAGACATCAGGTACGACATGCGGCTCCTGCACCGCTTCAATTTCGGCACAGATGTCTTCGATGCGTCGCCATCGTTCGGCCGGATGTTTCGGCATGCGCATCCAGTGTTTCCAGTGCTGAATCGGCAACTGCTCGATCTTCGATAATGCGTCAGCACGCCTGGCTGGTTCGACGTCGGCAATTTCGGGGTAGTAGCCGATGATTCGATCCAGTCGCCCCCAAGGCTCACGCGAGATTGCCCAGAGGTCGAGCCAGCGTAGCCGGTGTTCTTTCGCTTGCCGCTTGTCGAACACGTGCCGGTTGAAAAATTCATCGACGAACGGGTGGCGTTCCGCGCGGACTTCCGGACCATATCCGTGCCGGTAGGCGATCGTGTTAAACATCGTCCCGATGAAGAACATCTTCCCGTGATAGACAGTCAACTGGTGATACGGAATGAAGCGCTCATGCAACTCATCGGCGGCCCTGTAAACCTCGTGAGCCGTTATGCTGGGCTTGGGGCAGATCGGCCAACCGGAACGGTGCATGTAGGGCAGATCCGCTCCCGGCAAGACCTGACCGCGCTGCGGGACCTTGGTCACCGTTTTTTTGTCGGCATCGCGGATCGGCTTCACGTCTACGAGTATTTGAACGGGGCTCGGCTCACCTTCGATCTTCACCTCGAACGCCATCTCGCGACCGATCTCACCGAGTTTCTTGCCTAAATCCTTACGGCTTTTGTCGTCCTTGGCGGCTTGATACTGCTCCAACCGTTTGACTTGGTCAGGCGGCATTATCCACTCAAGCGTGAAATAGCTTGGAACCGGAAGCCGCACGCAAGGTTCGCTCTTGGTTTTGGCGCCGGCGACGCCGTCCAGCGGTCGACGCAACTCTAGCGGCAAATCCAAACGTTTGTTGAGTTCTTTGGCCCACTGCTGGCCAGGATAGAAGTAGACCTCCTGCCTGGCCTTCGCATTTCCAGCATCTGTCAGCGCGACGTGATAGCGGAGGACACGCCGCTGGCCGATCTCGTGTATGTGCTCCAAAGCCTGATCGCGATAGATTCCATCGAACTTATAGAGCCGATCTACCTCGTAGAACGGAATGCCGGTCTTGGTCATGTCGTAGCTGGTAGCATGCAACCAGCCGACGCGATCTCCTATCTCCTTGCATCGACGTTTTGCTTTTTCGCGGTCGATCGATTTGTTGTTGACAACTGCCGTGAAGGGTTCGATCAATAACTGCTTAACCCAAGTCGATTCGATGATCGTCGTAGGGTGGGACAAGCGAAGCGCCGGCCCACCATCATCAGCGTGCTCAACAATTCCAGTGAGCCCGCGCGACTTAACCCACGTCGATTCGATGATCGTCGTAGGGTGGGACAAGCGAAGCGCCGGCCCACCATCATCAGCGTGCTCAACAATTCCGGTGAGCCCGCGCGACCTATCGGTCGCTTGACTCACCCTACCCATCGAACGCGCGAGTTCACTTTCAACCGTCTCGATGTAGCTCGCGGACAACCCGAGTTCGTCGGACAACCGCGAAGCCGACTCGCCGGCATCACGGCTTTGTCGCCAGACAGCATACAACGCCAAACCGAGGTCGAACTGGCGAAAAGCTTCGTCGCCCTTGATGCTGTAGCTTTTCCTGACGACGTCCACGGCTCGCTGAATGTGCCGCGTGTTGCCGGAACTGGCCGGTTCGGACTCGAAAATCAAACCAGTTGAGGGCAAGATGCGAGCATGCTCGGACACGCGGATCGCAGCCCTCAAATATCGGTCGAGATGACCGCTGGTCAGAAGCTGAGACGCGGCGCTGTTTCCGAAGCCTTCTTTGCCGACGCGATCAACCGGCAACATCAGTTCGATATCAATTTCCTGGCCTGTGATGGCACGGATTGTGCGGGAGTACTCGCCGCGAGTCAATCGGCGAAAGGGAATCTCGCCAGGGTGACCGCTGGTGGCTTCTGCGTCTCGTGCGATCGAATCGTTCACCCAAGCGAGCAAACGCTGGCGATCCTCTGCCGAGAGCTGTTTCTTCGATTCCTCGGGCGGCATCTCGGCTGACTTCACCCGCTCCGCGACGTCCCGCCAAGCGTCGTAGGAACTCGCAAATTTTCTCTTCGTCCATAGCGAAGCCAAGTCCAATTCGGCCTCTCGTTTCTCCGCTGCGTGACAAACGAAGCAATTTGCTTTGAGAATCTGGTGAATGTCGCTGGCGTAATCCTCCGCGGCTGTGACGAATCGAGAGGCGCAAACTACGTGCGCGACGATACAAGCACGAAGCGCCAGCGAGTGGGTTAGGTCGGCGCGACTCACTCGCTTGCGCTTCGTGCTCTTATTGGTGTTGCGTACCATATCTCATCTCGCCAATCACGACCGCCGCGTGAACGCGTCGGAAATGACAATTCTTTGAATCAAAGGTTGCAGCCGATAACCATCCTGCTCGAACTCTTTGGTCAAGTCATCAATCAACTCGTCGTCAGCGAGGGTGAGCGGCCGGCCCAGTGCATAGGTCAGCCATTTGCGGACGAGCGCCCGAGCGAATTTGTCTCGGCCTTCTTCCAGCAAGTACTCTTGCAGGCCGTCGATTCCGGCTACCTCTTCCCGTCCGGGCAATGCGACGGTGTCATTGATCTTGCGTTTCTGGCGTTCGCGCTCGTCCCGCCATCGGCCAACCGCGTCGTATCCTTCCAAAGCAACACCCCAGGGGTCGATCTTACGATGACAACTATTGCACGCGGCGCTGTCGCGGTGGATTTCCAATCGCTTTTTTAGAGACAGTTTCCGCGTATCGCGATCCTGTTCATCCAATTGCGGCACGACCGGCGGTGGAGGGGGCGGCGGGTCGTCAAGCAATTGCTTCAGCAGCCACGCCCCGCGCTTGACCGGATGCGACTCCCGGCCGTCGCTGCCGGCTGTCAAGATGCTTCCCTGTGTCAATAAACCGCCGCGGCGGTCGTCCGGATGAATCGCGACGGGGCGAAGATCCGGGTGTTCGATACCTTCGATGCCATAAAGCAGAGCCAACTTGCGATTAAGCAGCATGAAATCGGAATCGATAAGCATCAGCGCGCTGAGCTCTTTTCGCAGTACGTGGTCTAGGAACAACTTCGTCTCGCGTCGCAGTTCTTCCTTGGTGCCGACATGGAAGCCACCGGTCGCTTCGACGCGAACGCGATCGAGTCTCGCCAGGTCCAGCCACTGATGGGTGAATGATTTCACCATCCGCTGCGACTTCGCGTCCGCCAACATCCGCTTCACCTGAGCGCGCAATGTCGCGGGTTCTCGAATCTCGCTCGATTCGGCCAGAACAAATAATTCCTCGTCCGGCATGCTGTTCCACAAGAAATACGACAATCGCGACGCGAGTTCATAGTCGTCTAGCGGCTGGCCAGCGGTCGTGCCCTCCGCGGCCTGCGACAGCATCAGGAAGTTCGGCGAGACCAGAGCAATCGCCAGCGTTTCGCGCAGGCTGGCTGCATAGCTGTCACTGTCGGCGCGAATCCGTTGCCAATACGCATGCAGCCGAGCGACCTCCGCATCCGTCGGCGGGCGACGCCAAGCACGTCGCAGAAAACGTGTAATCGCCAGACGAGCCTGTTCTTCTTCTACTGGGGAAATACGAGCACGACGCGCAAGCGAGTGTGTCTGGCCTGAGTGTGTACCGTCGGAATCAACCCACTCGCTTGCGCGTCGTGCTTGTATCGACTCGCCCAAGACAAGCGTGTGCGCTTCGGGCGGCCATTGCTCCAACCACGGCGCCTCGAATTCGATCGAATAGACTCGCAGGTGTGGCTGCGGTGTCTTGTCCTTCTCAAGCAAGTCGCGGTCGTAGGCGTTCCACACACCAAGAATAGTTTCGTTGTTGTCGCCCCCGGCAGTCACATCGGCATCATCGGGGGCGATGGGCAAGTTTTCTAACTGACCGATGAACTCGTACGTCTGCGGCTGACCTTCGCGGGCTTCGACAACCACGGTTGGACCCAATTGCCTAAACTCGATCCCATTGCCCGCTTTCCGAGCCAGGCAGACAGCCAGATGCGGCTGTGGGCCGTGCTTGGGGGCAAGCGACGCCGCTTTCACGCGCACGCGAACGATGCCGCCGCGCGGATAATGCCGCATCCGAACTTGCAGCATCGGCTGCGGTCCTCGCTGGCTCTTGACGCCTTTACTCACTGGGCATCGCTGGCAGGGGTAGAGATCCGTCCAACCGTCACCGTGGTTCGTTGGCTTGGATCGAATGCCACCATGAGCCAATCGAGTGCCATCTTCGTTTTCGACTTCCGCCAGCGCGTTGGGAGCGGCTTCGAACGTGGGCGGTAAGGCTTCGGACAACAACGCGAATTCGTTCTTCTTGCGCTCACCGATCCAGAATCGCTGACGATAAACCGGCGGCGGCCCATCCGTGACGATTGTCTTCTGCATCGCATGACGAGCGATCTTGAGGTAATACTCCATGTGCAGCGGAGAGAATCCGAGCACTTCGCCGGTGTTGGAAAATCCTGCGGCCGTTGTCCCATCCGGCGGTAATTCGTTGGCGAAGTTAATCGGCACGCCGAGCAAATCCTGCAGCGTGTAGTTGTACTCGTCACGCGTCATCCGCCTTAGCAACGGGCGACCGGCATCGCTTGACTCCGTCGCCTTCAGCAAAGCAGGACGCAACCAGGAAGTGATCCTCTCAATTTCCGCTTGCGTGAGGGGCGGTTCCTCGTCCGGCGGCATGTCGCCCCCGTCGATGCGATTGAGCACCTCGTGCCAATAGTCAAGATTCTCGCCTGTAGCCACGTCGTGATTGAGTTTATCCAAGCGAAAATCGGCTTCCTGCTTTGTCTCGCCGTGGCACTTATAGCAATGCTTCTTCAGCAGCGGTTCGACGGCGCTGAAGTCCGGTTGCTCAGCGGACGTCGTGCCAAGCAGAAACGTCATCGCAAACGTCCCCAAGAACAGGCGAGTCATCCAATTCGATTGTTGCTGAATGATCTTCATACCGTTTTTGCAACTCATTGATCTTCTGACCGCAACGCGAACGTACCGCTACGGTCGACGACGAATCTGCACTCCCGCCAATGTAGTATCGCCCCATTTAATCGACTCTCCCTTGGGCTGTCCGATTTCGATTGCCAAAGCGATCTTGCCGTGATCATCTGCAGGTACGTCTTCCAACAGCAGCACATTGCCCTTCGCCTCGCTGGAAGGTATCGCTACCTGGTAGCGTTCGAACGTGCCGGATGCCGGAACCTTCACGACCTGCTCGACCACCGCCGTCGCGTCACGTAGTTTCTGCCTGGGGGCGATGTGCAACACACGCACGCGGACCGGCAAATGCGCAGGGCGGGCGTCGCTCTTCTTCGGCGGACCCTGCAACAGGTAAATGGCCAGATGGTATTTCGCTCCGGCCGTCAAGCCTGTGAACTCGTGAATGTTGTTCTTGCACCAGCTCGCCATCAGAGCGTCGTCGCCATCTTCCAACTCGCGAAAGTAAGGCGACATGTACCACACGCCCGTGTGGAAGCCGACCGGTGTAACGCGGCCGCGGTTGTCGATCAGATTGGGCGTCGCCCCAGCGGAAACAGGATTCCAATAGGCTTGTCGCCAGCCACCCTGCTCCGCGCCTGCTTTTGCTTCGGGCGCCATCACGGCTTCCGGGTAGCGGCCCACGCAGTTGACGGCGATCTGTTGCCAATTCTCCGCCACACCCGATACTTGCGGAATCTTCGGGACCGTCAAAACAGCATTCTTCTCCGCGATGGGCACAAGCACAAACGCAGGCGCCTGATGCCCCGAACCATCGCGAAGGCCGCCGAACTCAAGACCCCATCGCCGATGCGGGCCATATTGGGCGTTGCGGGCTGCTGCGTAGCTGAGCCGCGCGGTCTGCGGCAATGGCGACGCAAACTCCAACATCAAGCTGTGGTCGTTAAGCACCGTTCCGCCCACAGGATAGAGATAATCGTCGGCGAGTCGCCCTATCATCACAGCGTCTTCTAAATCCGAAAGTCGATTCGGTAGACGTGACTCGACGCTCGCGCCGAACCCCGCCAGCCAGCCGTCGTTTAGTTGCAGCTTGTCGTCGACGTTGTCGAATGCGACGACGACCAGCTTGCGCTCGCTGTCGAGGAAATACGCGGCCTCGAACTGCGGCCCCCAGTGGGCTTGCTCATTGCCGTAGGCCAGCCGATCCGCAGCGGATGCAATACGGTCGGCGATCGTTTCCGCTCCCCGCTTGCTCATGTGAACCGTGTAGTCGCCGACCTCCGCGTCAATGGCAGCGACGACTGCCGCATTCTTATCCTCGCCGGCGAAGCGGCGCTGAGCCTCGCGCACGACACCCACCGCCCAGTCGCGGCCATCGTATGACGTTGCCGCGCCGATTTGCACGATGATCGCCGGCAGGTCGGGCTCGCCTGTTAGCTTGCGTATCCGACCGACCAATTCAGCGAGTTGCTGCTGATACTTGCCCGCCTCGGCATTCACATCCGATTCGCCCTGATACCAGACGAAGCCGCGGAAACGATGGCCTGCGGTTTGCGCCTGTTTGACCTTCTCTTCCAGCGGCTTCCAGAGTTTTCCGTAGTCGCGATGCTGCGGCTCCAGCCAGGCTTCAATCGGCTTGCCGGATTCGGCGACATAGATCGGTAGATAGTCGTGGCCGCGGCCCTTGACCACCTCGCCAACAGCAGCTTGCGCTGCGCCGCCAATGGCTTTCATGTTGGACTGGCCGGAGAAGATCCAGGCATCCGCCGGGGTGTCATCTGCCGCGAATGCGGCGAGCGGAACGCAGCACAGCAAGAGCAAGGCACATGTCACATTTGGTAAGTATCGCATCAGGTCCGCCTATCAAGTTGATGATCGTTTGGCCAAAACCACTTTCGGTGGCCATACAAGCACGAAGCGCGAGCGAGTGAGTCACCGACATCAAAACACACTCGCTCGCGCGTCGTGCATGTATACAGGGTTCCGTGCAAGTGTCGCTGTCCAATCGTTGGATGCCGTTACGCCAGAAGTTCGTCGAGTGGGCCGGTTTGCTTGATGTCGCGGTCGAGCTTCGGATCGACCATGCCGAAGTCGTCGCGTGGCGCGCCGGCGGCGTGCAGCAGGGTGTTGTAAAGGCAGTTGAACGGTCGATGTCCCGCCAGGTTGTAGTACGGGTATTCGATGTAGCGGCCAGTCTTGAGCTTACCGCCGCAATCGCCGATCACCACGAACGGCCATTCCCAGCAGCGCGAGTGATGGCTTTCCGCTGCGTCGCTGAGGTAGACGATCGTCGTGTTGTCGAGCATCGTGCCGTCCCCTTCCGGCATCGCTTCCAGTCTCTTCATCAGGCGATGAACCAGCTCGAAGTGGAAGCGGCGAATCATGATTGCCAGGTCGCTGGCTGATTTGTTTCCTTCGCCGCCACCGTGGCCAATGCCATGCTTCGACTTGTTGATCCCCAGGCCGCCGAAGCGAACGCTGAAGTGCGGACCCACACCTGACGCGATGGTGACCACGTTTGTCAAACCGCCAATCAGTGCCGCGGCAGCCAAATCGAAGTGGGCGTCCAACCGGTCGGTCTCGACTTCCGACTTGTATTTATCGTTGACGACCGGCGCATGGTCGCGCAGTGTGTTTTCGATTTCGTTCAATCGGCTTTGCCGATCACGCAGCGACTCGAACGCCCCGACGTATTGCTGAAACTTTTCTCGCTCGAAGCCGGTAAGGCGGTTTTCGAGCTTCTTCAGATCGCCAGCCAGGAAATCGAGCACATTTGTTTGTGCCTGAAAAGCTTCGCGGCCGGCGCCTTCGGCCACGCTTCCGAACAACGCATTGTAGGCGAAGTCAGGGCGGCATTGTGTCGGCAGCGGCTTGTTCGCGCCGGTGGCCGAACAGACATAGACGGCGTTATGATCCGGCCGATCGGAGATACCCAACCCGATTTGCGGAAACAGCGCGGGATGGGCCTTCGACAAGGCGACGTCGATCGTTTCCCCCATCGCCTGGACCTTGCCGCGCTTCGTTGCATGAGCCCCCAAGGCACCAAAGTCGTTGTAGTGGCCGCCGCCGCAGACCTTGCCGGAGAGGCCTTGAATCACGCTCACGCGATCCTTAAATTCGGCGATCGGTTCGAGCGACGCCGACAGTTGATGGTCTTCGAGCGACAACTCGACCTTCTCAGTCCGCTGATGCTCCTTCGCCCGCTCAATACCGACCGGCTGAATTTGCTCCCACGGCAATCCGTTTCCCTCCACGAGAAAAACGAATCGCTGGCGCGGCACCGCCGCATCCGCTCCGTATGCTTCCAACTGCTTCACCAACGGCGAAAGGATGACCGCGCCAGAGCCAAGCGTGATCCCTTTGAGAATATCGCGTCGATTGATGGACATTAATCTCTCCTTGCAGATGCGGTTTGTTGGTTCGTTGAGGGCGTCTTGCGGTAGATGAATGAATCGGACGTCAGCAGTGCCACGACGAGGGCCTTGAAACTGCCGCCGCTTTCGACGTACGCCTTGTCGGCGGCGATCAGCGCCGGCCCGTCGCCGAGTTGCTCATTACGGCCGAGGAAATAACGGAACGCGTGGCGGACGAAAACCTGGCGAACGCGCTCGGATTCAGCCAGCCGGTGAATCATCTCGACGGCGCTCTTCACGTCGCCGTCGAGTTTCGCGTCGCCGCTACCGGCGATGGCTCCGGTACTGTCCACGGGAACGTCCGTCATCACCGGACCTTGTGGCTGGCCCTTCTTGTCGACGTTGGCGGCGGTCGCCTCTACATCCAGCACCTCTTCGCGCCGGCGGTACAGACCAAGATGACTGAATTGTTCGAAGGGCAACCCGAGCGGATTCATCTTCTGGTGGCATTTCCAACAGTACTGCTCCTTCGTCATCGACAGACGCTGACGGATCGTCTGCTCCGGGGCGTCGGGAAACTGGGCATCGACGGTGATGGGCAGATCCGGTACGGTTCCCCCCAGCAGGCGCTCGCGCACCCATTTGCCGCGGAATATCGGATGCGTATGCAGGTTGTCGCTATGCGCGACCAGCCAACTCGGTTGGGTCAAAATGCCCGCACGCTCATCACGCGGCAGATCCATCGGCTGCTTGCTCGACCATTTGTCCGTCGGCACATTGTAGGCGAGGTTCATTTGGTTCTTGTCGTGTGCCATCACGTAGCGCCGCTTCTTCGTGTCGTACTTGGCGTTGACAAAGCTCTTGTTGGTCGTCAGCAGTTCCCGCAGCACGTCCTGATCCTTTTCCAGAACCCACTCGACGAGTTGATCGGTATCGTGAACCAGAATTGCGGCCCGAAAGCGGCCGTTGAAGTCTTTGATGTCCTTGTCGTCTTTGAAAATGTCGACGGCTCGGTGGTAATCGAAGTACTCGCGAAAGAATCGCAGCACTCGAGTCCGTTTCTTTTTGGGATCGTTCCAAAGCCGCTTGACCTGTTCGGCGATCGTTTGTTTATACAAGCTCGACGCGCCAGCGAGAGTGTCTTTGTTCTGGACAGGACCGTTGGAACCCACTCGCTCGCGCGTCGTGCTTGTAAACGCTTTCATCAAAGTGCCGTCTGGCCGTTCGTCCGTGAGCGCGTAAGAAATCGCATAGGCCAACTCGCGAGGACTGAGCAAGATGCGGCCGTGTTCGTCCGGCTCGCCCTGGCCAAGCTCCATGCGAAAAACGGCTTCCGGCATCATCAACACGGCCATCAACGTAGCGCGAACACCGCCCACGCGGCCGGCATCCGCGAGGTTCTTCCTCATGAGGCTGGTGAAGCCGGCGAGTTCGTCGTCGGTCGGGTCACGCTGCAGGACGCGGTTGAATTGGTAGCGCAGTGCGTCGGTGATGTGTTCGTCCGTGGGTTCGTCATTCGTTTCGACCAGGTCACGGATCGGGCGAGCGGCGCTTCCCATGACGATCGTCTTGCCGGTTTTCTTGTCGTACTTGTCGCGCGTCTGGTTGTTGACTATTTCACCGGCGTTGCGCAAAAGTTGCACGACGGCCGGTTCGCCAATGGCGTACGACGAGGCGTAATCCTTCAGCCCATGTCCGGGCCCGAACGAAAACGGCTGCGCGACACCGTCGCCGCCGACATCATCGACCAGTTCCTCGTAGATCGAAGGACTGAGCCGCCACAGCCGTGGCTCGGCCGGAATCGCGACCTCAAGCTTCGACTGAAAGAGCGCATCGTGATCGACATAGTTGCCGTAGGCGAAATCGCGCATCTTGCGTTCTAAGTCCGTGCCGTACCCTGCCAGGCGAAGCTGGCGCGTTAGCCGACTGACCACATCGGCCCTCGCGTGCGCGGATGGCTGCGGTTCGTCTTCCGGCGGCATTTCACGAAGCTGCAGCTGTTCGAGCACCTTCTCCCACTTCTCGGCGTGCTTCGGCACGTCCGCGGTGTCAATCAGACTTTGTAGCGAGAAGTCGGCCTCGGGCTCATCCCCTCCATGACAACTCGTGCAGTGAGTGGTGAAGAACTGAGTGGTTTGTCGATCGAGCGAGTTCGTGTTGTCTTCAGCCATCAAGAAAGAGGCGCGGTAAAACGTGATCGCAAATATAAGCACGACGCGCAAGCGAGTGAGTTTTCGCGGGGAGTTGGCTTGAGACACACTCGCTTGCGCGTCGTGCTGGTATGACTTGGCAATTTGGATAGTCTCGTGGGGCGGAAATCGTTGGTTGCTCTGTGCGTATTGCGGGTCGCAACATGATTATG
>CALBSZ010000510.1 GCA_937967665.1 uncultured Planctomycetaceae bacterium | reverse complement strand
CAGCCAGATCCCGCGAGCGGAGTCGCGGGACTACAGCCGGATTCCGCGAACGGAGTCGCGGGACTACAGCCGGAATCCGCGAACGGAGTCGCGGGACTACAGCCAGATTCCGCGAGCGGAGTCGCGGGACTACAGCCGGATTCCGCGAACGGAGCGCGGGGCGACGGCCAGCGGGTCGTTTTTCCATTGACGAAGCAACGGACACCGTTTCCGACGTACTAGGCGAATCGTCGTGCTGCCGGTAGAATCCGGGCTAAGAAAAAAAAGAAGGACTCCTGCTCGCCGCAACAGGAGTCCTTCGAATTAGGCTGTTCGGACTTTGGTGAAACCGAAGTCCGAAGACCCACAGCCGTACAAAGGGTATCGGGGTAGGACACCATATTACTTTAGGGGTGTGGTGCAAACTTCCCATTCCACGCGCCCGGCGTTCCGGTTGTGACGGATTCAACAGTCCTTCCACCTGAATGATTGAACCATGCCTGATATTGCGAAACTCGCACTCGAAGATGGAACCGTATTTACTGGCACGTCGTGTGGCGCTGCCGGCGAAGTGGACGGCGAAGTCGTCTTCAACACGTCCATGACCGGTTACCAGGAGATCCTGACCGACCCCAGTTATCGTGGGCAGATCATCACGATGACCTATCCACAAATTGGTAATATTGGGACCAATGGAGAAGATGTCGAAAGCGGCAAGCCTCACTTGTCCGGTTTCATCGTCCGTGAAGACAGCCGGATTGCGAGTAATTTTCGTGCCGAGAGTCGCTTGCAGGATTACCTGCGTGCCCATGGGGTTGTGGCGTTGTCGGGAATCGACACGCGGTCGCTCGTGCGGCGCATCCGGACGTCGGGTGCCATGAAAGGTGTGCTCTCTACCGTCGACCTGGACGATGGCAGTTTAATCGAAAAAGCCAAATGCAGTCCGGGGCTGGTGGGGCGCGACCTGGTTCGCGAGGTGATTCCCGAGGCTCCGCGGGAATGGTCCGAGCCCCTGAATCGCTGGTCGAAGCTGAACGAATCCTCCTTGGCCGCGTCGGATCGACCGCGGGTCGTTGCCCTGGATTTCGGCATGAAGCTGAATATCGCCCGCCACCTGGTGGACGAGGGGTGCGCTGTGACGATCTTGCCCGGCACGGCCACTGCCGACGACGTGATGGCCCTTGATCCCGCGGGCATCTTCCTCTCCAACGGCTCAGGCGATCCGGAACCGGTCGAGTATGCCATCTACACGATTCGCAGCCTGATCGGAGCCCGTCCGATTTTCGGAATCTGTTTAGGGCATCAGCTGCTGTCCCTGGCCTGTGGCGCGAAGACATTCAAGCTCAAGTTCGGCCATCGGGGCGCGAACCAGCCGATCATGAACGTCGAGACCGGTCGTGTCGAGATTACGGCTCAGAACCATGGTTTCGCAGTGGACGAAGGTTCGTTGCCGGAATGCCTGGAGGTCACGCACCGGCACCTGAACGACAACACGGTGGCCGGCGTGAAACACCGTAGCGCCCCGGCGTTCAGCGTGCAGTACCATCCTGAGGCGTCTTCGGGCCCGCATGACAGCCGCTACTTATTCCGGCAGTTCCGCAACAGCATGGGCCTGTTTTTGAACCAGCCGGCGTAGTTCTCCGAGTTCGTCTGTGAGCTGATCGCGTACCTGTTCAAGCTGTTGCTTCTGTTCCAGGAGCAGCCGGTTTTCCATGGCCAATTCATTGGCCTTCCCTTGCAAGTGAATGCGCAACTGCTCCAGTTCGTCAAACAGGGCAAGCAACTCGCGCTCAAATTGGGTCGAATCGTGCCGAAACGAGGTGACGAGTTCGTTCGTGGACATGGTGCGATTGCCGATCGTGCGCCAAAGTGTTCAGCGCGTTCAACAAAAAGATAAGACTTTAAATCAAGTGGCGAAAGAAAAGCAGACGTGCCACTCCTGTAAGGCTAGGTCACGTTGGGCGACGTGGCAAACGCGAAAGCGTGTTTTCGCAAAAGCGGACGTGAGTCACTTCCCGAAAATTTTCGCAAATCCCACGTTTGGCGTGTTCGCTGTGCCGCACGGTTAACTACAATCAAAGGAATATCTACTACAACCCGCAAGCGTTACGACAACCCTGGTGCACGCTTCGGAAAGGGCCGATTCGCGCTCGCCCGACAGGGTCGTTGAAATTATCCGTCGCCATAATGCTGTCTCCGTCTCGAAATACTGCCCGGCAAACGTACGAACGCCTACTCGACGAACGACTGAAATCGGTCGACCGCCTTGTCGAAAGCGAATCGTCCATTGTCAACGCGCGCGTTGCCGTGTTCTTGCTGGGACTTTTCTGCGCCTATACCGTGCTCGGACCGTGGTCCTGGTCGTATTGGGTCCTGGTGTTGCCGGCAGCATTCTTCGTGGGCCTGGTGGTGCGGCACCGCAATCTCAAACTGCGAATTGCCCTGGTTGCCAGATCGGTTCGCCACTTCGAACAGGGACTGGATCGGCTGGACGAACGCTGGCACGGAACCGGCCCCAACGGCCAGAAGTACCTGCAGGCTTCGCATCCTTACGCCGGCGATCTCGACCTGTTCGGCGGCGGTTCGATCTTCCAGCTGCTATGCGCAGCGCGGACGCGCGTCGGCGAGGACACGCTGGCTGCCTGGTTGTTGAAACCTTCCGAACCAGCAAGTATCCGGCAGCGCCATGAAGCCATTGAAGAATTGGTGGACCACGTTGATCTGCGCGAACGGCTGGCTACGCTGGACGAGGACCTGCAGACTTCGCTCCACCCCGAACCGCTCATTCAATGGGCCTCGGCGCCAGCCGCGCTGACCGACCGTATTCGCCCGTTGATAGCCATCGTTCTCGGCCTTGCCGCATTCAGCTCCTTGATCATCTGGTACATGACCGGGCAGTTGTGGCCGCTGTTGGTGGTGGTGCTGATGGAAGGCTTGTTTCTGCTGTTCACCAAGGCGGCTTTGAAGACACTCTCTCATAACGTGGACCGCGCGCTCGGCGACCTGCAAGTACTCGTGCAAGTACTGGCAATTATTGAAGAAGCGGACTTCCAGACGCCCAGGTTGCAGCAGCTGCAAGAATCGTTGCGGACCGACGGACGCCTGCCGTCCCGTGAAATTGAGAAGTTGCGAAGACTGGTGCAGCGATTTGAAGACATGACGCGAAACCAGTTCGTCGCGATTCCGTCGTTGTTGTTCATGCTGTTTGTGCATATCGTCTACGCGATTGAACGCTGGCGGATTCGCGTCGGGAGGCATATTCCCCAGTGGCTTTACGTGGTGGGCGAATTCGAGGCTCTGGTATCGCTGGCCCGATACGCTTACGAACACCCTCACGATGTCTTTCCGGAGATCGCTGATGAGGGCCCGGTCGTGAATTGCCGCCAACTGGGACATCCCCTGATACCGGCGGATCACTGTGTCCGCAACGACGTCTTGCTGGATCACGACAATCAGCTGCTGCTGATCAGCGGCTCGAACATGTCGGGAAAGAGTACACTCCTACGCAGCGTTGGCGTCAACGTCGTGCTGGCGCTGGCCGGCGCGCCGGTGCGCGCGGAATCGATGGTTGTCTCGCCGCTGGTCGTAGGAACTTCCATGCGGATCATGGATTCGATCCACGACGGCACGTCGCATTTCTATGCGGAACTGAAGCGATTGCGGCTGATCGTCGACCTCGCCAACGGACAGCCTCCGCTGCTGTTCCTACTGGATGAAATCTTGCACGGAACGAACTCGCACGATCGCCGAGTTGGCTCGGAAGGAATCATTCGGCGACTGTTGGACCAGCATGCGATTGGCCTGGTGACCACCCACGACCTGGCGCTTGCGGAAATCGCCGACCGCCTGGGCAGCGTCGCGCGAAACGTGCATTTCGAGGACCAGTTGGTCGACGGCCAGATGTCGTTCGACTATCGCATGCGCGACGGCGTTGTGCAGAAGAGCAACGCTCTCACCCTGATGCGTTCGCTGGGACTTGACGTTTAAGTCGAAGTCGCCGGCAGGCTCCCAACGCAAGTCTCTCAAGAAAGAATGGCACGTCGTAAGCCATCCTCCCTTGGGAGGGTCACACGCCGTAGCGGCCGGGGAGCGGGGAAGCACGATACCGAACCGGCGCCAAACCGCCGGTACGCACCATATGCCCGATTGCCCTCTCCGCCCGTTCCTCGCGACTCTCCCAGAAGGAGAATGGGGGCGCAGCAAGCCGCCTGCGCGCGGGTAGCGTAAACAACCCAGCGCAGGATTGACATGCAGGTTTAGGATTCGGAAGTCATTCGCAACCCATTCTCTCAATCGCGGGTTACCGCGATGCGGTTCACGGCACTGAGTATGGCCCGCACGGTCGCTTCGACCGTATCGTTGGAGACGCCGCGGCCGCGGAAACTTTGACCTCGATGCTCGACTTCGACATCGACCTCGCCCAGTGCGTCGCGGCCGAGGGTGGCACTT
>CALBSZ010000509.1 GCA_937967665.1 uncultured Planctomycetaceae bacterium | reverse complement strand
TCCAGCGGTGCCGCCGGAGCACCCGCTTGGGAGCGGTCGGCAAAGTTGTCGAACTCGCTGATGTGCTGCGTCTCGAATTGGCCTTCCAGGTCACCATTCCCGTCATACAGGAAATAAGTGAAGCGGATCTCGTCAAACTCCAACGACACCGTGAAACTCGAACTGCTCTGTGCCAGCGATACGAACCGCGCTCTCACCAATTCAATGGCCAGCAGGGGATCGCGCTCGCTCCGTGGCGACAGCACGGTATCCTCCAGCCGAATCGTGTCAATCCGCTTGCCATCCGCAAGGTTCTCGATAATCGGCGGCACAGCCTGATTCAAGTCAAAGCTGACCTGAAGGCTCCAGGTAAGGGAATCCACACCCGGCAAACCATCGCGAAG
Organism: uncultured Planctomycetaceae bacterium; assembly: GCA_937967665.1. Taxonomy (GTDB): domain Bacteria; phylum Planctomycetota; class Planctomycetia; order Pirellulales; family Pirellulaceae; genus CALBSZ01. The sequence continues at coordinate 8,742 of CALBSZ010000509.1, read as the reverse complement.
CACTGCAACAACGTCCAGGCTGTAGTCCGTTAGGTCGATCCAATCCCGATGGTCCGCGTCCTGTGATCCTCCCGAGATGCCGTCCACGAGTAAAAAGGCTGCATCCGCAGGCGGCCCCAACGGAGCGGCGATGGAACGGTCGGCAAATTCGTCCCCGAAAACGTCCCTTTGAAAACCAACGACTGCCTCCTCGCTGCCGTCTGGATTACGCGCGAAATAGCGATAAAGGATCTCGTCGTATTGCAACGAGTAGCTAGCCGCTACCCCCGGGTGCGACAGCGACACAAATTGCACGTTTTGCAACTCCACGGACAAAACCGGTTCACTTCTACCGTTGTCGAAGGTAAGTTCGTCTTCCAGACGCACTTCGGGAATCATCTCTCCACGCGTGATCTTTTCCAACAGTCCGGGTGTGGCTCGGTTCAAATCAAAGCTTACCTGAAACCCCCACGTAGCGGGATCGTTGGGGTCGTCGGAAACCACGTCCAGCCCGTAGCCGGTCAAGTCGACCCAATCACGATGGTCCTGATCCTGCGATTCACCGTCGACACCTTCCACGTACAAAAACGCGCGCTCCAGCGGTGCCGCCGGAGCACCCGCTTGGGAGCGGTCGGCAAAGTTGTCGAACTGACTGATGTGCTGCGTCGCGAACTGGCCTTCCAGGTTACCATTCTCGTCATACAGGAAATAAGTGAAGCGAATTTCGTCAAACTCCAGCGAAACCGTAACGCTGGAACTACTCTGCGCCAGCGACACGAACTGCACGCCCCGCAGTTCGATGTCCAACACGGGATCGAGTTGGTTGTGCGGCGACAACACAGTATCCTCCAGCCGAACCGTGTTGATCCGACTACCATCCGCTACACTCTCAATAATGGGAGGCGCGGCCTGATTCAATTCAAAGCTGACCTGGAAGCTCCAGGTAATCGAATCGACACCCGGCAGGCCATCGCGGGGCACGGTGACAACATCCAGTCTGTAGTCCGTTAGGTCGATCCAATCCCGATGGTCCGCGTCCTGCGATCCTCCCGAGATGCCGTCCACGAGCAAGAAGGCGTTGCCTTCAAGGTTGGAAACCGTGACGCCTCCATCGTCCTCCGTACTATTCGTGCCGGCTACCTCGCCCAAAAGGCTCACGATCTCGACCGGGTCTGAAACGAGTTGCTCGCTTTGCGGATTGACGACAGGGATCGTCGACGAGCCAACGTTTGCCGTGGCTTGCCCAGCGCCGATGCTGTCGCCAGACGCGGTCGCGACACCCATTGTTGAATTGCAGTTATTGTTGATCGCGGCCAGCAGTTGGCGGTGCTCCAAGGGCTCCAGCAACAATTTTCGCTGCCAGACTCGCCGAGGACGACATTTGCATCGACAACGGGTCGCATGACCGCGCTGCGAAAGACGTGGCATATCGAAAGACCTTCCCATATCCGCTAGATCTGTGGGCGCGTGTGGATCCCGAGAACACGCGGCCACCGGTCAGAGTCAGAGCGTGCCATTGCAGGTCATGATACCAAATCAGCAGCAAAATGCTACAAATTGGCAAATGATGGAGGAGGAAACGCCACTTCCACCTTCCGCAGCCGTACACTGGTTGGCGGACACGGTTTGGGACGATTTCCTTGCGACCACCTGTTCGTTGTGGCGGAAGTGGAAATTCAGCGTCCGTGGAGGGCTCAACTCCTCCACGCTCACCAAGGTGGCAGCCGATTGGGCTTGGCCCAACGGATTCTCGCCAGCAGCACATCGCCGACATAGTGATTGCGAGGCATCCATTCACCGACGGTTACCCAGGACTCATACGCGGTGACATTGGTGACATGAAAGTTCCCCATCAAGGCAACCTTATCGGGTGCGCCCACGCCATCACCGACCAACGGCAACATCACCTGCTCCGTTGCGCGAATCAGGCAGCGGCGTTCGACGTCGACCTGCGCGACCCACAATGGAGCGCGCCAGCGAATAACGTTCTTGTTGCTGGCATCCTGGCGCGTGTACACAAGGAACAGGCCGTCACTGTGCGTTAGCCAATGTTGCTGCGTTGTGGACATGGTCAGCGGCGTGCCGTCGTCCCAGGCCCACGCGGCTTTCGCTTCCCAAGTCAATCCATCCGTACTCGAAGTGACATAGCCGCGGCCATCCTCGGCGCGGATCGTCATCCAGAACTTACCATCGAATTGAGTCACGCTCGGTTCCAACAGACCACGGCCGTGCTGGTTGTGGAGCGGTGGACCGACTTCGCGTACTTCAAGCATCCGGCCGTCGAACGCGGCACGGACACCCGCAACCATCCGGTTCCTCTCTTCGGGACCGAATGTGAAAGCCATTTGAATCTCGCCATTGGGCAACACGACTCGCTGGCCGCAGTTGTTCGTATAAATATGAGCCGTTCGCGGATCATCCCAGGCAAGGACCTTGCGACCCGACCACGCGCCGTCCTGGAAGCGAACTGCGTAGACGGGGTAGCGGGCAAGTTGTTCGTTGCGCGCGAAATACGCTCCCTTGTAAAAGACGACATGCCCCAGCGCCAGCACGGTACCAGTCGGGCGGTGGTACTGCGGCACGACGTCACAGACTCCGGCCTTCAGTCCGTCGGTCCGACCGGGAACGCCCTCACGCCCAAAGGCATGAATCGGCTCAGGAACGGTCCAGGTCGTTCCCAAGTCGTCCGACGTCGACCAGTGGACTTGCCCAAAGTAGTCTGATCCGCGGATCTCCTGCAGGGTCATCAACACGCGGGAGGGGCCATTTTCATCGGGTAGCCGGCAGGCCCGCGGATGAAACCACGTGACGCTTTGGCCATCGCGATTCCGCCACAGAGTCTCTTTCTCTATGGACCCGATCAAGGGCTCGCCACTCTCGGCAAATGCGATAGTGCGAGGCAGCAGCACCAGGATGGCGGCAACGAGCACGAGTTTCAACGGTTCAACCTCCCATCAACGGGCGATTCATTGCGAGTCGTCAACCTTCTTATCCAAGATGGTAAACACGTCTCGGTTCACAAACGAATGGTTGCGGGACTCTATTGTAACGTCCGCGGTCCGTCCTTGCTTGGTTCTTGCGTCCCAAAGCACCGGACCTACCGCCATCCTCGTCAGTGCGACTCGCACTGTCAGGATGGCTGGAATTGAACCAGCGGTCTCGCGCTTCCCGACCAATCTTCGATCGGTATCCGACACGGTATACGACGCTTTCCCGCACTCTGAATCGAGAGCGCCCACGACACCGCTTCGCGGCAGTGCCCGAGTCGAACGTTCGCCATATGTCCTGCCACGGCCCTGTCTCCGAAAACATCCCTTGGATTTCGCAACTGACGTGATTGCAGGGCGGGACTGGCTGGTCGCCGGCGGCCGGGGCCTGAAGTTGGCAAACTGAATTCGATTGACGCGTTCCAGTCGATCAACGACAATCAAGGGAAACTCGCCGCCCAATTCTTCTTGAGCTTGGGCACCCCTCCCCCCCGGAGATGAACTTGAGATTCTGGCTTGCTCTTCTGCTCATCGTCGCACCGCTTTCGGCTCCTGCTGCCGAGATTGCCCGGCCGATCGCCTCGCTGCTGGAATCTCGATGTTTCCATTGCCACAATTCCGACGACGCTCATGGTGATGTCGATCTGGAAGAACTGTTGCAGTCTCCCGATCCGCAGACCGAGTCCGAGTTGTGGATCAAAGTCGAAGCAATGGTCGCGGCCGCCAAAATGCCGCCCCAGGACGAGGAGCCGCTCACTGCTGCTCAGCGCGAGACCGTGGTCGATTGGTTTCGCCAAACGTTCATCCTTCGCGACGGCCACGAGCACATCGGTCTCACGCCACTACGTCGACTGACGCGTTACGAGTTGGAGAACACTCTCGAGGACCTGTTACACATTAAGCTCAAGCAACCTTACGAATACAGCATTCAGACTTCGGCCTTTCAGCCCTCAACGATCCAGCGTCTTTACCCGGCCGACACGCCTGGCGAATCGGGATTCGACAACGACGCCTTGCGGATGCAGCAGGTCAAAGTACCGCTGGTGAAGTACATCGAGTGTTTGGACTACGCCTTGCGAGTCTTCGACGAATCACAACAGGCGCGCGAAGCAGTGCTCGGCTTTTCCGACACGATGCAACCTGTCGACAGGGCGATGGCCGAGAAGATTCTTATGCAGTTCGCCGGGCGTGCGAGTCGAGGGTACGTGAATGACGAAGATCGCCGATTGATCTTGGCAGCTTGGGAAAATGCAGGCGCCAGTAGCACCAGTTACGAGGCGATCCGCAGGGCGTTGCACCAGGCTTTGCTCTCGCCGACCTTTCTATTTCGCCTGGAAAACAGCCGCGGCGCCGCGCTCGCTTACCCGGTGAGTGCCCAGGAATTGGCCGTGCGGTTGTCGTACTGCTTGTGGTCGTCGATGCCGGACGAAGAGTTGTTTGCGGTGCCGACCGCCGGTTCGCTGCTTCAGGAGGAAGTACTTCGCCAACAGATCACGCGGATGCTCAACTCGCCCCGTCGCATCGCTTTGTCGAGAAACTTCGCCGGCCAATGGCTGGGGTTCGCCGCCTTGCGGACCGATCCAATGTACTTTCGCAACGAAGCCTGGAACCGTGGCGTCTACGACGAACTACTATTCAGCTTCGACGAGTTGATTAGATCCGACCGCAGCATCCTCGAACTGGTCGACGCCGAGTGGGTTTATTTGCGTTCGCAGAGGCAGCGCCAGGCGCCGCAGAAGATACAGTTGGAAGCGAAGTACGAAGACATCTTCGCGCTGCGGCGTTCGAACCAGCAGATGCGCGTCGAACGATTCTATCACCCACCCGAGTTGCGCCGCGTGCAGAGCGATCGACTGGGCGGAATGCTTACGTCGTCGGGTATCATGCGATTGACGTCGGCGCCGGAGTCGACCAAGCCGATCACCCGCGGAGTCTGGCTGCTGGAAACCATCATCGGCGAGAAGATGCACCCACCGGCGAATGTGCCGCCACTTTCCGAGAGTGAGCAAAAGACCGACAGCCAGAAGGCCGACGGAATCGTTGAAGCTTTAAAGCTGCACACTGCTAAAGCGGCCTGCCGCTCTTGTCACCAGCACATCGACCCATTAGGTTTAGGGCTTGAGAACTTTTCCCCGACCGGCGATTGGCGCACCAAATATCCAGACAAGTCACCAATCATTTCGCAAGGGACGCTACCCAATGGCAAGACCTTCACCACACCGAAGCAACTGAAACAGGAACTGGTCACTTTCTATCGCGACCAGATTGTCGACAACACGATTCGCCAGATGCTTTCTTATGCGCTGGGGCGGAAGTTGCAACCTTACGATCGCCCCACGATCGAACGGATTCACGAAGCACTCGCCGCGAATGATTACCGCATGACGGTATTGATCGAAGAGATCGCACTGAGCCAACCTTTTCGCTATCGGCAGGACCAATAGATGACCAACTCGTATCTCATTCCGCGCCGGACGATGTTACGCGGCACAGGCGTGGCGATGGCCCTGCCGCTATTAGAAATCATGTCACCGGCGAATTCTCGAGCCGCATCCAGCAGGCCGAAAGAAAACTTGCGGATGGCGGTGCTCTACAAAGGCTGCGGTGTGAACCCGAGTTCTTGGGACATCACCGGCGGGGGCGAATCGAAGTTTCCACTGTCGAAGTTGCTGCAGCCGCTCGCCGCACACCACAGCGACATCAATGTGCTCAGCGGTATCGACAGCCCTCTCGGGGCCAACGGCTCTCACGTGCAGGCGACGGTCGCCTTCATGACCGGACAACTGCGGAAATCGAACTTCAAACAAAGAGTGTCGTTTGATCAGGTCATTGCCGAAGCGATCGGCGACTCCACGCCGGTCAAATCCCTGGTACTGCGGGGCGACACGTACATGGACAAGGGTGACGCCAGCGAGAACTATCTTTCGTACGACGCCGAAGGCAACCCGATCCATGGCGAGTTCGATCCGGAAGTGGTCTTCAGCCGGCTGTTCCGCGGCTTCGACAACGCCGCGTATCGCGTGCAGGTAGCCAGCATTCTGGACCAGGTGAGAGAAAGCCACCGCGCCGTGGCTGCCAAGGCGAGTGTGCAAGATCGTCGTACACTCGATCAATACTTGCAGTCGGTTCGCGATGTCGAACAAGCGATTGAGAAATTTCAATCGAACACGGACCCGGAACGCGACAAGCGATCCGCACAGCTCAAAGACATTTCGGCCGGCGCACACATGGGCGATCGGATTCAGGCCATGCTCGATTTGATTGCCATCGCGTTTTGGACGAACACCACGCGAGTCGCTTCGCTGATGATGGCCCATACGGAAAGCCGGGGCGTATACGACTTCATCGGTATTAATCAAGAGTTTCATTCGCTGTCGCACTTTGTACGCTGGCGCGGCAAGATTCCCGAGTATGACCGCGTCAACCAATGGCATATCGGTCAACTGGATCGCTTTCTGACCAGGCTCAAGTCGTTGCCCGACTCCGAAGGCTCGGTCTTCGATAACTCGGTCATCTTGTTCGGCTCAGGCATTAAGCATGGCGACTATCATTCGGTGGCTGATTTGCCGCTCATTCTGTCCGGGGGCGGCGCGGGGCAGATTCGCCTGGGACGTCATGTACGTTACGACCACGCACCGAACAGCAATCTGCTACTGAAGATCATGCAGATCATGGGTGTCGACGCCGACAAGTTCGGCGCTTCGACTGAGGCGCTATCCGGAATCACCGAGACTGGATCGTTCCGGGACGACGTCGTGGACGACGGCAGTTGGAAAGTGCAAAGCACCAAGGGTGATGAGATCGTGCTGAAGGGCCTACTCACGATCAGCGTCACCGAGGACAACCCGAATCTGTACCTGCTACATCTATCCGACGGCACGCAGCGCGAAATACGCGCGGACTTTGGCAACATCAATGGCTCGAAGATCGACGTCTATGTCGGATCGGTAATGACCATCACCGGCAAATTCAGCGTGATCCAGGGCCAGCAAGTCATCACGCGCATCTTGGAATACGATGTTCAAAAATAGCCAGCCGTTCCGCAGGCGATTCGTCCATGCCGCTGTTGAACGATGGCGATGCTTTGCGGCATACTGTTTTCGAGAACTCGTTGGCCTGAAGGCAGAAAGAATCCATGAGAAACCTTTTCTTGACCGTGAGTTGTTCTGCGTGTATCCGTCTTTTGCTGGCATCCTCCGTCTTGGCCTGCAATTCATCCTTCACGTTCGCGCACGAAGTCAAGCCACTGACTGACGAGCAAGCCGAACAATACAGTCTCGACACGTCCTTCTACACAAAATGCACATTGGTTCAGTCAATCTTGATTGCCACATCGAATCGTGTATCGGACGACGCCCATCGAGAAGCGGCCTATCAATTCGAGATGATCATGAAGAGCATCAATCCAGAGGTGGCTGCCCGGATTCGAGAGCGCGAACCGCTTTGCATTCTTATCGGGCATGATGAACTCACGTCTGACGTGCCGCAATTTGCGACCAACAAGACAGGCAAGGAATTGGATTTCTACAATTGGCGGCAACGCGGTTTTCTGGCGTACAAGAACAATCGGCCGACGGTCGTATTTGCTGAAGAGGATGTTCTGGAGTACGAAGGCGGGATGCAATTGGAAAGTATTCTCATTCACGAATTCGGCCACGTCATCCACGGCGCGGGCTTCGACGACGAATTGCAAAATCGGCTGACCGACGTCTTTCAGCGCGCGCGGGCGAAAGGCATCTGGATGGACGGTCGTGCCGCGCAGCGATTCAGGCGGGTCACGAGCTCGACACCGGTAAGCCTGTTCGACGCATTGGTGACTTCCTTTCCGGATCAGCCGCCTGAGTTGCTTAAGAAATGTCTCGATAGCGGTGACGTGCTCGTCAACGGCAAGCCAACGAACTCGCAAATCAAAGTCACCAAGGAAGATAAAGTGCTGATCGTATTTGGCGGGCCGAAAGAATGCTACGCGCATAAGAATCGCTCCGAATACTGGGCGGAAGGCGTTCAATGCTGGTACGACACAAATCGAACCATGGACCACGACCACAATCACATCCATACGCGCGAGCAACTCAAGGCGTACGATCCCCATTTGGCGAAACTATGCGAAGACGTCTTGGGAGATGCACCATGGCGTTTTGTCTCGCCTCGCCAGCGCGCCGGCATGGGACACCTGCAGGACTTTGATCCCGCCGATTCTCCGAAGGTCGTCGATCCCGAGCACATCGAGCTCGCAGCCTACGATTACTACGACGAATACTGGAAAGACTATTGGCAGCGCCTGCACGCCAAGCACTCGCCAGAATCGGTATCGCCGTAGACCACAATCAATCAGCACGCCGAGCTCACCGGCCAAGATCAGGATTTTCTAGTGGGGCGAGCGCGGACATCACTGGTTTGATTGGTGTAAGCGGCGATGTCTCACCTGGTCAGAGCTCAGAGCCATATCTGGGTTTCGTCTCCCGCTGCCGCCGGCAATCGGAGGGTTGATAGTGGTTGCACGGCCGGGCCGGGACGCCAGGACATTTTGTTCGGTACCTCGAAGGGCCAACCGCGCGATCGTTACTTATTGACCCTGAAGGGGTTGCATTCACGCCTTCCGTTTTATCCGCGGAGCCTTCGCGCATGAAAATCTCCGTTACGCCGGCCACGAACGGCAGATGCGAACGGTTTGTGGGCACGATAGGTGGACTCGTGCGGGTAATCACCCAAAGCACGTTGTTCCGCTGGAGCGGTTACTCCCAAGTTGCCGCCCAGCGTTTCGTCTGGATGGCAT
>CALBSZ010000508.1 GCA_937967665.1 uncultured Planctomycetaceae bacterium | reverse complement strand
GGTTTTGCGTTCCGCGGGGTCTGTGGTCGTGGCGGGGCGGATCAGCTCGCGCGTTGCGGGGTGTCCGGGGAGGATGACAGCATCATGATCGCGCGCGACATCCAGCCGCTGCTGGCCAAACACTGTTTGCAGTGCCATGGTCCTGACAAAGCGGAAGCCGGCTTGCGATTGGACGTCGCCGAGGGGGCTTTTGCGAAACTGGAATCCGAGACGATCGCGATCGTGCCTGGCGATCCGTCCAGCAGCGAATTGCTGGCGCGCGTGACGTCGGACGACGAAGACGTTCGCATGCCTCCCGAAGGAGATGCGTTGTCCGCGGACGAGATCGCTCGGTTGCGCCAATGGGTCGAGGACGGTGCCGCCTACGAAACTCACTGGTCCTACCGTCCGGTTTCCGCACCGGAGCTGCCGCCGGTTGCCGATTCGCAGTGGGTTCAGAATCCGATCGATCAATTTGTGCTGGCCCGACTGGAACGGGCGGACATAAGACCTTCTCCCACAGCCGAACGCGCGACGCTGATCAAACGTCTGCATTACGACCTGGTCGGGCTGCCCCCATCGCCGCAGCGCGTCGAAGCGTTCCTGAACGACTCCGCATCTGACGCCTATGAACGCCTGGTCGACGAACTACTGAACTCCGCACACTTTGGCGAGCGGTGGGGGCGGCACTGGCTAGACAAGGCGCGGTATGCCGATTCGGACGGTTACGAGAAAGACCGTCCGCGACCCGACGCCTGGCGTTATCGCGACTGGGTGATCGAAGCAATCAATCAGGACATGCCGTTCGATCAATTCACAATTGAACAACTGGCGGGAGACCTGCGTCCGAGCAGGTCGCCGTTGCAGCAGTTTGCAACCGCGTTCCAGCGCCAGACGCTGACCAACACGGAAGGCGGAACGGATAAGGAAGAGTTTCGCGTGGAGGCGACGTTTGACCGCACGGAAACCGCCAGCGCGATTTGGATGGGCCTGACATTCACCTGCGCGCGCTGCCATTCCCACAAATACGACCGGATTTCGCAGACGGAATACTACCAATTGTTCGCGTTCTTCAATAATGCGAACGAAGCAAATACAAACGTTGCCGATAGCGAGGCTGCCTACCAGAAATACCTGGAACAAAAGGTTGCCCACGAGACTCGAGTTGCAAAACTCGAACAAGAACTTTCCGCGGCCACCAAAGAGTTACAACCGGCCATTGAAGCCTGGACACGCGACATGACGTCCCGGCTTGCCGCGTCTGGAGGGCCAATTGAGTTCTCGCCGATCGTTCTGCTGGAAGCGACCGCTGCCAGTGACTCGCCCCTCACGGTCCAGGATGACGGTTCCATCCTGGCGACAGGCAACGTTCCGGATAAGGACAAGTACACACTCGTCGTCGAAGCACCTGCCGCGCCGTTCACAGGGCTGCGTCTGGAAGTCCTGACCCACGATTCGCTGGGCAAGCGGGGACCGGGTCGAACGGCACACGGTAATTTTGTGTTGAGTGAATTGCGAGTCTATGCCAGTGACGATCGTGATTTCAAGGAATACACGCGCATCGAATTATCGAGTGCCGAGGCCGATTTTGCTCAAAACAAGTTCGGTCCGGAAGGAGCGCTGTCGTCGGCCGAGAAATCCGGCTGGGCGATTTCTCCACAAATGGGCAAGGATCACCAGATCACCTTCTTCACGGCGCAACCGGTATCTCCGGGCAAGAAGTACCTGCAAATCGTCCTTGACCAACAATACGGCGGCCAGCATACGATTGGCCGGTTCCGGATCACAACAACGTCCGGATACGATCCGCTAAAGTCCTTGCCAAAAGCGGTCGTCGAGGCATTGAAGACGATTCCCGAAAAGCGATCGGGCGACCAGCTGCGAAAACTGGCCGACTACGTCGCCTCGATCGAACCGACAACGGCAGACCTGGCTCAGGAACTGGAAGCCCTCAAGAAAAAAGCTCCGAAGGCGCCAACGATGAGTGTTCGCGTGATCGCGCCGGCCTCTCGTCAGACTCGCCTTCTAAATCGCGGCGACTTTTTGCAACCCGCCGACAGCGTGACGCCGGGGGCATTGCAAGTCATCGGCCGTGTACACCCGCTGGTCTCCAGGCAGGATCCTCAACCGGCCGATCGACTGGACCTGGCCCACTGGCTGATGCATGTAGACCATCCGCTCACGGCGCGCGTTACGGTGAACCACGTCTGGGCGCATCTGTTCGGACGCGGTATTGTCCCCACGCTGAATGACTTCGGTGTCCGTGGCGAACTGCCAACGCATCCTCAGCTGCTGGACTGGCTGGCCTGGCAGTTTCCTCGCGAGATGAAATGGAGTCGCAAGACACTGATCAAGACGATCGTGATGAGTGCCACCTATCAGCAATCGTCGCGGCACCGACCCGACCTGCAGCAGCTCGATCCCACCAATCAGCTTTTAGCCAGACAGAATCGTTTCCGCGTGGAAGCCGAGATTGTGCGGGATCTGGCATTATCTGTAAGCGGGTTGCTGAGCGCAAAGATTGGCGGCCCGAGCGTTTTTCCGCCCATTCCTCCGGGCGTCGCCGAATTGAGTTACGCCAATAATTTCAAATGGAATACCAGCACGGGCGAGGATCGCTATCGCCGTGGAATGTACACATTCTTCAAACGTACATCGCCACATCCCAGCCTGATCACGTTCGACTGCCCCGATTCCAATACCACCAAGCTGCAGCGTGACGCCAGCAATACGCCGTTGCAGGCACTAGTGACACTGAACAACATCGTCTTCAGCGAGGCCGCGCAGGCCACCGCGGCTCGCGTGCTGCGTGAGAGCTCGGGGGACGATTCGTCACGATTGAATTACGCACTCCGCTTGTTCCTGGCCCGCGCGCCGACGCCTGAGGAAGTGGAACGATTCCAGCGTCTCCTGGCGAAAGCGCGATCGTACTACCAGTCGCAGGCCGACGACGCCAAAGCAGCGATTCAACACCACGCCGCAGAGGGTACGGACGCAGCAGAAAACGCGGCCTGGGTGGCAACGGTCCGCATGATGATGAACCTGGACGAGTTTATCGTGCGGGATTAGCAGGATGGCCCAACATTTGACTCGTCGCGGGAAAGAGCATGTGAGCTGTTTAACCCAAAGCCGCAGGCGCCGGCTGTTTCTCTTTCCTGCACAACCTTTGTTTAACCCTCAGCCGCAGGCGCCGGCTGTTTGCGTCCACCGGCGCCTGCGGCTTTGGGTTAAACAGTGATGAAGAAAGTCGATAAGACCGTCGTAACACACAGAGCAGATTGCCATGAAAAAACCCAACTCTCAACTTGCTACTGAAATCCGCAGGCGAACTCGGCGTGAGTTCCTCAATACCACGGCCAGTGGCCTGGGCCTGGCCGGACTAGGCGCCATGTTGACCGATAGCGGCCTGATGCGTGCCGCGGCTGCCGACGAATCCGCCGCAGGGAAACCCGACCTGGCGAATCCGCTGGCACCGCGCCCGCCACATTTCGAACCGCGAGCAAAAGCGTGTATCTTCATTTTCATGGCGGGAGCGCCTTCGCATATCGATCTGTTCGATCCCAAACCGGTCTTGAAAGAGCGCCACGGCCAGCCGTTGCCCGCCTCGATGCTGGAAAAGGTCCGGTTCGCCTTCATCAAGAAGGACAAGGCGCTGCTGCAGGGTTCGCCGTACACGTTCCAACGCCACGGCGAATGCGGGATGGAGTTGAGTGAACTGCTGCCGCACCTGGGCGGAGTGGCCGATGACCTGTTGCTGGTGCGTTCCTTGCACACCGAACAGTTCAACCATCATCCCGGACAGCTCATGATGCAATGCGGACGCGGGACGTTTGGCCTGCCGACGATGGGATCGTGGTTGACTTACGGCCTGGGCAGCGAGTCGCAAAACCTGCCGGGTTACGTTGTATTGACCAGCGGAAGAGGTTCATCGGGTGGAGCCACGTTGTGGCAATCGGGATTCTTACCCTCCACGTACGCGGGGGTGCTGTTCCGCAATCAGGGCGAACCGGTCTTGAACCTCGGCAATCCCCCGGGCATTCCAGAAGAGCTGCAGCGGGCCGGGCTCGCCACCTTGCGAGACGCGAATCAGGCACGCTACGCCGAAGTGCACGAGCCGGAAATCGCAGCGCGCATCGCTTCGTACGAATTGGCCTACCGCATGCAAACCGCGGCGCCCGAATTGATTGATCTCTCAGGCGAAACACAGGAAACACACGAAGCGTATGGCCTGGAACGCGCCGAACCGTCGAACTTGGGCGGACGCGGCAAGCAGGGGAATACTTACAAGAGTTTCGCGCGCAATTGCCTGCTCGCACGACGGATGGTCGAACGCGGTGTACGGTTTATCAACATTATCTACGCATCGTGGGATCACCACAGCAACATTCCCAAGGAACTGCCCTACAACGCGGGATGCGTGGACCAGCCGATTGCCGCCTTGATCCGCGATCTCAAGCAGCGCGGGCTGCTCGATTCCACCATGGTCGTTTGGGGCACCGAGTTCGGTCGCACCCCACTAGGCGAAAATCGGGGCGGCAAGCGTGAAGTGGGTACCGGACGGGATCATCATCCCTACTCGTTCAGCATGCTGCTGGCAGGCGGCGGCCTGAAAGGGGGCCAGGTCTACGGAGCAACCGACGAAATCGGCTGGCACGCCAGTGAAAAACCGGTCCACATCAATGACCTGCACGCCACCATGCTCCATCAATTCGGGCTCGATCACTTGAAATTGACGCATCGCTTTCAAGGTCGCGACTTCCGGCTCACCGACGTCGGCGGGCAGGTCATCTCCGACTGGCTGGCCTGACTCGGTCTCAGGGAAATTCCCTTTTCCCAGCGCACTTTTTTCGGTTGTCGTGATCCATTCGCGACCCTGCTGGCCGCTGATCGCGACGTCCAGCAACGTGTCGAGGACTTCCGCTAGCACTTGAAGACATTTTTCTTCACAATCCGACCTTGCCCCAATTCTCTCATTGCTGGTACCCTTCCCCACCACTTTGTAGCCTTGCCCGGCGGACTCAAAAGTTTGCAACCGGGTGATTCTCACTTCTTTTCGTTTGCGATGAGGTCGTCATGAAACGTGCAACACAATGGATTGTGTGCTCGACCATACTGTGCGCCAGTCTCTTTTGCAGTAACCGCGCCGACGCCCAGCAGGAAGCGCATTGGATCTGGGCCGCCGGATTCGAGAAGAACGCGATTCCACAAACAACCGTCTACTTTCGCAAAGCGTTTTCCGTATCGTCGCCGGAGCAAGGGCAGATCACCATCGCTGCCGACGACAACTACGAATTGTTTCTGAACGGCCGACGAATCGCCGTCGGGAACAATTCCGGCAAACTGGATGAACACAATATCACGCGTTTTCTGTCGCGCGGTCGCAACATCGTGTCGATCAAAGTCAGCAACGTCAGCGGCAATACGGCCGCGGTGGCGGCACGTGTCATGGTCAAGAATCGCGGTGGGGGTTGGTCCTCGTTTTCGACCGACCGGACCTGGAAGACCAGTCAGAATCCGCTCCCGTTATGGAACACGGGAATCTATAACGACAATCGCTGGCCACTGGCCCAATCTTTCGGGCGCCTGGGCGATACGGCGCCTTGGGACCGCGAGGAACATGTGGCCGCGGAAAAGCGGCACAAGAGCAGCCGCTTCAAGATCTCCGAAGAGTTCGAAGTGGAACGCATTGTGGACGGTGACGACACCGGTTCGCTGATCGCCATGACGTTCAACGAATTCGGTCATGTCATTGCTTCACGAGAAGAAGGTCCGCTGTTGCTGATCTATGACAGCGACGATGACGGCATGCTGGATACGGTCCGCGAATACTGCGATCAGGTTACCAGCTGCCAGGGCATCCTTGCTTTAAACGGCGACGTCTACGTGACCGGAGTTGGTCCGGCGGGTGCCGCGCTCTATCGACTCTCCGATACGGACCGCGACGGACGGCTGGAAAAAGTGGTGTCGCTTATCCAGTTCCAAGGCGATGCCGGCGAACACGGCGCGCACGGTCTGGTGCTCGGCCCCGACGGCTTGATCTACATTGTCGTGGGGAACCACACTTCGCCCGTGGATGGCTATGCCGCCAGCAGTCCCCATCGCAATTTCTACGAAGGTGATATTGTCCCGCGTTATGAAGATCCTGGCGGGCATGCCGCCGGAGTGAAAACGCCGGGCGGTGTCATTTTGCGAACCGACACCGAAGGCAAGAACGTTGAACTGGTGGCGGGGGGCTTGCGCAATGCGTATGACCTGGCATTCAACCGCGAAGGCGAACTGTTTGTGCATGACAGCGACATGGAATCGGACGAGGGAACGCCCTGGTACCGGCCTACGCGTCTGTACCACGTCACTGCGGGTGCCGAGTTCGGGTGGCGCAGCGGGTGGGCCAAGTGGCCGGACTATTTCGTCGATTCCCACTCGGGCATCCTGGATACCGGACGTGGTTCACCGACCGGCTCGGTGGTCTACAACCACTACATGTTCCCGACCCGGTACCACAACACGCTCTTCCTGGCAGATTGGTCCGAAGGACGGATCCTGGCGGTTTCTCTTAAAAAGGATGGCGCCAGCTACCAGGCGCACAGCGAAGTCTTCCTGGAAGGGAAGCCATTGAACGTGACGGATCTGGAGATCGGTCCGGACGGCTGGATGTACTTCATCACGGGTGGACGCGGCACCAGCGGCGGCGTCTATCGCGTGAAATGGATGGGGACTCCCCCCAGTTCCGTCACCGACTTGGGGACCGGCTTGAACAAGATCATTCGGCAGCCGCAGATGCAAACGGCATGGACCCGTCAAGAAATCGCGACCGAAATGGTGAACTTGGGCGACAACTGGGCGCGGATGATGAAGGGCGTGGCCCGTAGCACGGCGAATCCCTCGTTCTATCGAACACGGGCCTTGGACCTGATGCAACTGTTCGGACCTCCACCGACCACCGACTTCCTGGTCGAGCAGTCGCAGGCAAAAAACGAAGAGGTACGCTCGAAGGCCGCCGATCTGATGGGCGTCCACAGCAACGAAAAGACGCGGGTGGCGCTGACACAATTGCTGAACGATCCCGACCGCGGTGTGCGCCGACATGCGTGCGAAGCCCTGGTCCGTGCGGGACAGACGCCCGAGTTCTCGGAAATTACGCACCTGCTTACTTCTGACGACAACGCCGAAGCCTGGGCCGCGCGGCGTCTGCTCGAAACCATGCCCACGGAACAGTGGCAAGATGCCGTCCTCAAGTCGGAAAACCACCGTCTCTTTATCCAAGGCGCGTTGGCACTGATGATCGCGCATCCCAGCCAAGACAACGGCCTGGCTGTCCTGCAGCACTGCGGCGAATTGATGGGAGGCTTCATCAGCGACCGTAACTTCATTGACATGCTCCGTTTGATGCAAGTCACGATCCTGCGGGGCGCCATCACCGGCGAAGACGTACCTGAACTGAAGGTGCTGCTGGCCGACGAATTTCCTTCCGGAAACGGGACGATGAACCGTGAACTGATTCGCCTGCTCGCCGCGTTGAAAGTCGATACGATTACGGACCGCTATGTCCAGTACTTGAAATCGAGTGCGAATGATCTCGATAAACTGCAGGTTGCCATGCATTTGCAGTTCATCCACACGGGCTGGACCAACGACCAGAAGCTGGATCTGTTGAGTTTCTATGAAGATGCGCAATTGAAAGAGGGAGGCAACAGTTATCCTCGCTACATCCTCAACGCGACACGCGACTTCTCGAAAACGCTGACCGAGGAACAGAGCCGCCAGGTGTTGGCTTTTGCCGCCGAATGGCCAAACGCCGGCCTGGGCGCGATGTACAAGCTGCCTCACACGCTGGATACGGAACTGTTTGAACAACTCAAAACACTGGACGAGAGAATTGCCGCCTTCGACGATGAGGAGAACGAAGCGTACAAGCGGCTGAAGGTCGGCATCGTGGCCATGCTGGCGCGCAGCGCGGACGAAGCGTCGATGGAATACTTGCGCGAAATCTGGGTGCGGGATCCAGAACGCCGCCTTTCCGTCACCATGGGACTGGCACAACGTCCGGATGGTTTGAACTGGGACTTGCTGGTGCAAAGCCTGCCCATCCTGGAAAAAGGCGCCGCGACGGAGGTCGTGGGACGACTGCTTTCCGTGGACAAGAAGCCCGATTCGGGGGAACCGATTCGCAATCTCATCATCCTAGGCCAGCAGTTGGAGGGTGGCGGACCGGCGCGTTGCTTGAAACTGCTGGAACAATGGACAGGCCAGAGTCCGGCAGCCGGCATCGACAATCCGACTCAAGCCCTCGTCGCCTGGTCGGAGTGGTTCGCCGCTACGTACCCCGATATGCCGCCGGCGGTCGCGCCCGTGGAAGCGGAAGGAGATAAATGGAAATTCGAATACCTGGTGGAAACGCTGCTGGGTGACGAAGCCATTCAGGGCTCCGCGGAACGCGGCGAGCACGTTTTTGCCAAGGCGCAGTGTGCCAAGTGCCATCGGTTCGGCACGAAGGGCGAAAGCCTGGGACCCGATCTGACGAAACTGAGCAGCCGTTTCATGAAAAAAGAGATTTTGCGCTCCATCGTCTTCCCGTCACACATCATTTCCGATCAATATGCCGCGAAGAATCTGGTCACCGTGGACGGCGTCGTGATGACGGGTATCGTGGCTCTGTCGGGAGACGAATATCTGGTGCTCCAAACAAACGGCGAAAAGATCCGAGTGGCCAAAGAGGACGTGGAAGAGATCACCCCCAGCAAGAAGTCGGCCATGCCCGACGGACTGCTGAACGAATTGACGATTGACGAAATCGCCGACCTCTTCGCCCTGCTCAGCGGAAGTACCGCCGAACGCGTCTCCGCGCTACCCGGCGACACATCGACCAAGTAGAAACTGGTTCCCGGGCTCTGCCCGGGAACCGCATACTCTGCAGGCTCCGCCTGCCTACGAAGCGTCCTCCACAGGCAAGAGCCTGAATCACAGTGCGTCTCCAGGCGGGAGCCTGGGAACGAGTGGGGCCAAGGGAGGAACCTGCACGCCTAGAACAGGGTCAACTGCCCTTCCGCTGCGTTGCCCGCGGAGGCCCTGGATTTGCCGCTCCCTTCGCAACTGGTTCCCGGGCTCTGCCCGGGAACCGCATACTCTGCAGGCTCCGCCTGCCT
>CALBSZ010000507.1 GCA_937967665.1 uncultured Planctomycetaceae bacterium | reverse complement strand
CGCCGACGCGTGCAACCGACGCGTCGTGGCGGGCCCCATCGAAGCGACCGCCATTGGGAATATCATGATGCAGGCCGTGGCCTCCGGCGATGTCGCCGACATTGCCGAAGCGCGGCAGGTCGTCCGCGGCAGTTTCGATGTGGATGAGTACACTCCGCAAAATCCCGCGCCGTGGGACGACGCCTTTGCGCGATTCCAAGCCTTGGCCAACTGACATGCGACGCAAACGCTGGATGCTCGGCCTTGCCTTCCTGACGCTGCTGGCCGGGTTCCTGGCACGTGTGCTCTTGATCCAGGGTTGGGCGCAGCCCATTCGCACCGCGACGGGGTCCATGGCCGCTGCCTTGCCGGGCGAACACTTCCTGGTGACGTGCGCGGACTGTGGTATCCGCTTCCCCTGCGGCGCGGACCTCACCGACCCCGACGACCCCGTGGTCTGCCCCAACTGCGGTTACCGCCACAACGAAGCCGCGGACGATTCGCGGCGACGCGGGCAGCGAGTACGGATCGATAAGTGGCCGCTGCTCAGGCGTGCCCCGCGCCGCTTCGAACTGTTCGGCTTCCGGGGGCCCGAACAACGGGACCGGCTTTCCGTGAAACGGATTGTGGGGCTCCCCGGTGAAACCATCGCGATACAAGACGGCGACTTGTACGCGAACGGAAAAATCGTACGCAAGTCCATGACGCAATTTCGCGAGCTGGCCATCCTGGTGCACGACAACGCGTTTATGCCGCGCGATGCCGCGCTGCCGCCGCGCTGGGTGTCGCGATCCACCGACAACCAAACGTGGTTCGACTTTCAACCTTGGAAATGTTTTGCTAACCCGTCCCCCCGTGAAACGGTGACGCCCCTGCTGGACAACTATGGCTACAATCAGGTGGTTTCGCGGCAATTGCAGCAGGTGCACGATATCCTGCTGACTTTGGAACTCGCCGCGGAAACTCCGTTCGCCGCCGTGCAGCTCACCGATTCGGAAACCACTTTTATGGTGCAAATGGATTTCGCGCGTCAGCAGTTGGAATTGCAGACGGCGGCGGGCGACGTCTTGGACTCCGCCATGCTGGTACGTTCGCCCCGCTACGAAATCGCCGTGGCTTTGTGCGATGCGAGCGTCCTGGTGGAAATCAACGGGCTGGCGTTGATCGACCAGGCGTACGAGCCGCATCGCGGAACGCCTACGCTGACACCGCTAGCAGTCCGGATTGACGGCCTGGATTCCCCGCCGAAAGGACTGAAAGTGTACCGCGACATCCATTATTTGGACCCTGGCGGAGTCGGATGGCCATGGAAAATGGCACAGCCGCTGGGCAGGGACGAATTCTTTTTGGTGGGGGACAACGTTCCTGTTTCCGTGGATAGCCGCCACTGGGCGTCGCCGGGGCTGCCCCGCAAGTTGATCGCAGGAAAAGTCTTGCCGTGCCAGTAGAGCGGGTCTCGCCGGGTTTACCGCCTTCTCGATGTATCGCCAAGCTCGTTATTTCGCTATATTTCGGGACCCGGGGACGAATAGCTGATACAAAGTGAAATGCCCCGCTGCTCCAACAACCCAGGCCGCTCGCCCGTGCCGTAGGACGACTTCCCGAACTCATGACCAAGCAGACGTATAAAACGAAGCAGCCCCCCGGCGCCGACGCGAACCTGAAACTTCAGCCGAATTCACAAAAGGCGTATCGCGAAACCGTCGAGTCGATCGTGGTGGCCATCATCCTGGCCTTCCTGTTTCGCGCCTTCGTGGCGGAGGCGTTCGTCATCCCCACCGGCTCGATGGCGCCGACGCTGCAAGGGAATCACAAGGACGTGACGTGTTCTCAGTGCGGTCACGATTACCGTGCCTGGGCGAGTATCGAAAACGACGGGCCGCTGATTGTCAAGGCAACCACCTGTCCCATCTGTCGCTACGTCATGGAGATCGATGAATCGCGCGACGCCAATCAGGCGACCTTCACGGGCGATCGTATTCTGGTCAGTAAATTCGCTTACGACCTGCGCGAACCGAAACGCTGGGACGTGTTCGTTTTTAAGTTTCCCGGCAATGCCAAACAGAACTACATCAACCGCCTGGTGGGACTGCCCAACGAGATCGTGCGGATCCGGCACGGGGACATTTTCCTGAAGGACGACGCGTTGGACGAGTTCCGGATCGCGAGGAAGCCCCCGGCGAAGCTGACGGCGATGCTGCAATTGGTGGACGACAGTGCCTACGTCCCCCAGGCATTGATCGATGCGGGTTGGCCACAGCGCTGGCACGGCACGGACGGCTGGGGGACCAACGATAGCGGCAGAACCTATCAGATTGACGGGAACACGCAACGCGATGCCTGGCTGCACTACCGGCATTTCGTCCCGACCGAAAACGACTGGGCCAATGCCCTGGAAGGACGGTCGATCGTCCTGGACGGATACCAAGGACAGCTGATCACGGACTACTACGCCTACAACGACTTCCTCACGCAACAGGATCGCTATCGCAGCCGCTTGCGCTACACGGCCGAAAACTGGGTTGGAGATCTTGCCGTGCAAGCGGAGATCGAAGTGCAGTCGGCGACCGGTTCGCTGTTGCTGGTACTGGTCGAAGGCGGCCTGCATTACCAATGTTCCATTGACGTTGCGACCGGACTGGCCACGCTTTCCATTGATGACGGCCAAGGCGTTTTCACTGCCGCGGACGGCGCGACGACCGAAACGGTCACCGGAAAGACGAGCGTGATGGGCAAGGGCCGGCACACCGTGCAGTTTTCGAATGTCGACGACGAACTGTTGCTGTGGGTCGATGGCAGCGTTGTCACATTCACCGGTCCGACAACCTATGTTCCCGTGGCCAACGTGAAACCGCAGTGGAGTCCCCAGGATCCGGGAGACCTGTCACCGGCACGCATCGGTTCGCGGCAGCTGGCAGTAAACGTCGAGCGGCTGCAGCTCCTGCGAGACATCTACTACGTAGCCACCACGTCGGACTCGAACGAAATACCGGGGCGCTACGACGTCGATGCGATTTTTCAAAGCCCCGAAACGTGGGACAGGACGGGGCTGTTCGCGGACCGCGCCAGTATTGAATTCACCCTGACGGACGACCAGTTCCTGCCACTCGGCGACAACAGCCCGCAAAGCAAGGACGCGCGACTCTGGTTCCCCGCGCCCCCCTACGTAAAACGCGAACTACTGACGGGAAAAGCCCTGTTCATCTACTGGCCGCATTCCTGGAATCGACCGGTACCGTTTACACCCAACATCAAACGCATGGGATTTATTCGCTAGGCTCTGTTTTAAAACCGGAGAAGGGTGGCTTTGGTGGAGCGAAGCGACCCCACAGAACCTTGGATTCCGGGGGCTCGCTTCACTC
>CALBSZ010000506.1 GCA_937967665.1 uncultured Planctomycetaceae bacterium | reverse complement strand
CGGCGCCGGCGCGATCCGGCGCCGGCGCGATCCTGCGCCGGCGCGATCTGACGCCTGCGCGATCCGGCGCCTGCGCCTGCGGCTTCGGGTTAAACAGATGATTGCCTGACCTAGATACGCTCGTTCGAACCACTGGGGCGCTGCCCAGCGCGCGATCGCAACGTTATTTCAGGTAGGCGTCGCGAGTCAACGCGGAGCGCTGGCTGAACTTGTCGCGGAGTTCCTGGGCGCTGTTGGCAAACAGCGGACTGATTTCCACCCGCGTGTGCTCGGCCACATCGACGGACGCCGCGCGCAGCCAGCGGCGATAACGACCCATCATCAATTCTTGAACGTGCTCGGGCGAATACTGGCCGCTCCCCGGCGCGTTCTTCACCGGTCCGTACACGTCCACCGGATCGACTTCCACCACGATCGCTCGCCGCGCCGCGGGCAGTAAATCGAAGATGAACTGCTCGAATTTCGTGGCATTCGGCGACTCGGGTTCCACCACCGCTCCCGCGTCATTCAGGAAGGGAACTTTTTTGTGGGCGTAGTGGAAAGGTAGCGAAATCGCGCCTTCCGCGACTTGCTCGAAGAACGCCACCGAAAAGCAATGAACGGCAATGTTGCCAGCCCACAACTTCAAGCTGCCGTCGCCTCGCCGCTGGCAGGCCAGATCGTCGGGAAGGTCACTGTATTCGATGATCCGCACTTTTCCGTCAATCGCCACAACATTACCGGCTTTATCGAACGGACCCTGCTTGGGAATGACCTGCGTGGTGACGTCCGAGTTGGAGAGTACGTGATAGCCGATGAACTTGGGGTCGATCAGGTCGACCAGGGGATTATGAATCTGCTGGTAGAACAAATGTTCGATGCCGCGCCGCTGCATATCTTCCAACGCGCGACTTCGACGCAGCGCCTCCAACATGCCGCCATGTCCGTTCGGGCTCAGGAACAGCTGGCCTTTTTCCGAAAGCAGCAACCGGCCTTGTTCGTCGACAGCCGGCATGACACCCTGGCAGAAGATGAACAAATCCTCATCAGCCAGTCCGAAGTTGGCGTGTGCGTGCAGGAATTGAACCGTCTGTTCGTGGGTCGCGGGGCTGGTCATCAGGTAGACGGGAATGCGAATTCCGAATTTCCTGGAGGTTGCAATCACCCTTTCAAACAACATCTGAAACAGCGTCGCTCCGGAAATCGGGCCGATGGGATACATCCCTTTGGGATTCGAAAAGCCGAGACGAGAACCTTGCCCGCCGGCCACGATGACCACGCCGACGGTGCCGGCGCCGAGCATCGCCGCGCCAATGGAGCGAGCGAGTTCGTCGCGTTTCGGGTCATTTCCCACCCCTAGCCGGTAGGCGGGAGGACCGTCGACTTGAGCCGGATCGAAAGCGTCGGCGTGATCGTCGTGTCGCGTTTCGTAGAGACGCTGAATCTGGGCCAGATCGATCGCCTCGACCTGCATGGCAAGTTCATGACGTTCGTCCGGCGACAGCTCGTCCCAGAACTGTAGGACATGCTGTTGCTGAAAGGACTTCAGCCGTGCCAGCAAGTCGCCATACGACCATTCCGCCGTCGCGTGCTGGACCAGGATCGCTGTCGACGTCTCGGCGCCGGAAGTTCCCGCAGGCAAAGCGTCGGAAGTCATTGCGGTCATCTCATGGTTCTCCGAAGTTGGATCGTTTTGAATTGCGTTGGGATCAGTCATGGCACGATGGCGATTGACGGTCACCGCCGACGGGACGCGTCAATTTCTAAACCGCGGTTTGATACTCGTTTCTTAACCATTGCACGGCGGCGAAGGAAGCCGTGAAGAGGTCGTCTTCTAGCAGACTGCAACGTAGGCCGAGAATGGGGCCAGCGGTGCGGTTTTCGAACTGTTCGGCCACAGCGCTGCGCAGGCCTGTGTTTTCCGGTTCGAATTCCGTCCACAGCTCGGGATCGTTGGTTTCGAGCCACTCTTCGCGCGTCAAGCGGATGTACGCACGGCGATCAGCGGTCAGACCCTGCTTCTGCTGCCTGCTGGAAATCAGGTGCAGGGTCGCGGCCCAGACCTTTTCTGGAGACCGTTCGCCCAGTCGCGCCGGGCACCCGGACAATTCGTACAGTGGGAATCGCTTGACGAATTCCTTGGCCATGTTCGCAAACGTCACCAGCAACTGCATATCACCCAGAAAAACGTGGTAATCCAATCGGCCGTTCGGCAGCTGGACTGTGAACGACTTTCTCGGCCCCACCATTCCCATCGGAATTTTATCCAGAGAACCGATTCCGGAAGATTGAATGTCGTTCGTCCGCGCCTGCAGCAGGAAGTGATGCAATGGCTTTCCCTTGAACGGGCTGTACTTGATATTCAAATTGCGGAAATCGGTGAGTTCGGGTTTCATCGTCAAGCGGTCCTGGCAGGTCCGTATCGGTTGGTCGAATCGTGTCAGGCGGTGGCGTTGGAGTCGGATGTCAGTGGACGAGCGGCTTTGTCCGTTCCTGCTGGTGATAGTCTGACAGCGTTTGCTGTTCCGTTGGTTGCGGGCTGCGCAAGACCAGTTTGGCGAGTTCGCCGCGGCAGTTCAATCGCAATGGGGTTTCACCCGAGATACCGCGACTCACATGCAGCAGTGTTGGCGATAGGCGAATCATACCCACCACATGCTCCAAGGGTCCCCGGCTGGGACTCACGACGGCCCCAATTCCCGGCAGGGCAATTTGCCCACCATGCGTGTGCCCGGCCAGCATTAGATCGAAATCGTGCCTTTGTGCCCAGGCAGAAATATCCGGCGTGTGGGCTAGCAGGATGCGCACTTGATCGGCGTGCCGCGGAGGAATGTCCGAAATGTCGGGCGCGGGTGGAACCCAGGGCATTTCATTCCCGGCCAGGATGATCTGAGCTCCGTTGATCGTGAGCTCCTGCCAACGACCGCCCAACGGATCGATGCCCGCTTCGCTCATCATCAGCCGCAGGTGGTCGCTATCGATCCTGGGATGCACGTCGTGGTTGCCAAGCACATAGTAGACGCCATACCGTGCGCGCAAACGGCCCAGCGTGCTGGGGATCCACGAGGCATACGCGTTGCTGTCCAGAATGTCGCCCGTGATGACGGTCAAGTCCGGGTCCATCGCATTGGTGTGGTCCACTACATGATCAAAGAACCGCTTGGGAATGCGTCCCGTAAAATGAAGATCGGACAGGTGTGCTATGGTCAGGCCGTCCAATTCCGAGGGCAATCGCGGCAAACGCATGTTCTTGCTCACCTCTTCCAGCTGCAAAGCCTGGTTACCCGGCACTTTGAGCAGCCATCGGCTCCAGGCATCGTTGCCGGACGTGGCAACGAGTTGTCCGTGCAGGTCATGGATGCGCCGTGAGGCAACGTCCCGGGCAGCGAGACGGGCCACTCGCCTGCGGCCCAGGATTCCTGCCGCCACGAAGACGATCGCCAAGCCGATGCAGATCGCGGCATACACGGCGTGCGCGAAAAGGGGCGTTCCGGAATGCAGACCGCTGAGCAAGTGCAACCCGCCGAGTCCGTAGTACCAGCCAGGAATGAACAGGGCGAAGACTCTGGAAATGTGCTTCAGCAACCTCCGCAGGCGCAGAGGACGCGATGACGCTTCGTTGTGATTCCCGAACAGAATCCACAGGACACAGTGGCCCGGCAGGACGGCCGCTGCAGCAAGGGTATCGATCCACACCATGTTGCGTCTCTACATCCTCAAGCCGCGCCGGCCGTCACTCCGGCAAGCAGCGGCGCGTGTTCGTAATTCCTGCACTCCGCGTGCAGGCGGCGGAACTTTCCATCCACGGCACGGTCGGCACAGGCACGCGCGAACGTCGCAGTTCCGGCAAAATCAACCGTGTCGTCAACCACGTGCTGAGCGATCCAGCTACGCGCGGGTCCCGCTCCTCATTTCCTCGCGACGGCAGCGTCTTAGGATACGGCAGCCGATCTTGTAAGTCGTTTCCTGCGGGGTTCGCAGTTCTGTAATGTGCATGACCTCGGCCAACACGTGAACCACTTTAGCGCCCTCTCCAAGCCGTGCTATCAACTCGTTGTAATCAGGCAGTTTGTTCGTAATGTACGAGAACCCGGTTTGCGAGAGGTCGTAGAAACGAACGCGGCGAAATTCCTCGGTTGTGGGAAAGTGATCGGAACGTTTCGGCGCTACCTGCTGCAGGTAGTGGTAGTTGAAACGATCTGTGCCCCGACGGTTTCTGCCCAGGTCAGCGTCGCTCTCACCCGTACCGAATCGCGCTTCGTCTTCGTCCGCAGCGGCCTCGTCGCCCATCAGTTGACTGACGAGGCGGTAGTAGACCTGGCGTCCGCAGAGTGCGCTTACCATCGATGACTGTTGGTCGCTCATGAATGCACGCTTACCGCGGCCAACCAGCGGTTCACGCCGAATACGATGCCAGCGCCTCGTCACGGTCGTGATAGACGTCGAGCAGTTTGTGCATGCGGACGAGTTCGAACAACGCGCGCACGGCCTTGGAAAGACCGCAAACGCGGATGTCGCCGCCCGCGCCGCGGAGTCGCTTGAGGGTCGACACGACAGCACCGAGACCGGCACTATCGATGTACTCCGTGTGACTCAGGTCCAGCACCATCAGACCGCCGTCTTGCACAATCGGCTCCAGGTCGGCTTTAAAGTCGTTGACGCTACCGGCGTCCAGCGATTCATAATTGACTTGCACGACGGCGATTTCGCCTACTTTCTCAATTGTGCTTTCCATGTGCCAGTTCCTTTCGAAGGCTTTGTTTTAGTTGAATGCAAGGGTGTCCGTCGGGAGATTCGGTGTAGCTCACTTCGTCCACACATTTCGAAATGATAAAAAGTCCCATCCCGCCTTCGGTCGGTTCCGTCAGCTCGGGGATTTCTGTGGGCGGCGTGTAGGCAGCCCCCTGGTGGAATACGCGGAACACGAATTGCTCATCTTCCACAGCAGCTTCAAAGCGAATCGGTTGGTCCTCCGCCCCCGAGTAGCCGTGTTGGATGACGTTGGAGACGACTTCCGTGACCGCGATTTCAAAGTTCCACAACTCCTGTTCGTCCGAAATCACGCCTGCCCGGCAGGCGCAGTCGCGCAGGAACTCTCGAATACGTCCGAGTTCGTCGAGATCGCTGAGGATTTCGAGCGAATCGGGATGTTCCGCGAGTTGCGTTGATTGCTGTGACATAATGATGCTCGTGACTGAAGGAGAGTAAATCTACTAAGAAATCCTAGCTCAATCCCGCCAGGCAGGCTCGCGCGTCGCCCCTGGAAGCCGCAAGTTGGACACTCGGTAGTGGAGTTATCACGGTCGTGACGGCACGGACGGGCGAACATCCCACCCCGTGCACGGCAACCCAGATGGACCAGGCACGACAGCGCAGCGCTGACGTCGTCATAAGAGCTCGAAGCGCAAGCGAGTGGGTCCCTTGCGTCCGGATACACTTGCTTGCGCAGCGTGCTTGTATTTTTGCGGATTGCCGCGAAGTTGTGGCACTGTTCAACGAGTCCACTGTCGCGGCCAATCACCGCGAGGGGTCATTGCATCTTTAACGATTCTGCAGTCGGTTTGGGGTAACGTATCCGGCCGTTTACTCTTCTTCCGATAACGCTAACGGGGACGCACGCACGGTGTCGCGGTGCGCGTCCTCATGTTCACGCGCAGGACCGTATTTGGAGACGCCTCCTAAGTGGACAGCGCCAAGTTCCGCCATCATACGAGCACGAAGCGCAAGCGAGT
>CALBSZ010000505.1 GCA_937967665.1 uncultured Planctomycetaceae bacterium | reverse complement strand
TTATGACGCCCAGTTATAACCGATGCAACAAACTGGACCTGTCCCTGTTTTCCCCACTGATCCCAGCGACCACGCGTGCTCTACGGTTCCTCTACGGTTCTCGCAGCTGGCGCTTGATTTGGCGAAGCTGGTCGGCTTCGGGCAGCTGCTTGTAGTAAGAATCCAGCGGATAACAGCCCGAAACGATTCCATGTCGCGGAGCCGTGGTGCAGTCGCTGAACGTGCGGCAGATCTGTTTCCGAGCCAGTTTGCCGGTGGTGAGGCAATCATGCGGCATTTCGGGATAGGAGAGAACCATGCGCCCCAAGCCGACCATGTCGATCCAACCGGCGCGGACCAGGGCTTGAGCCACGTGCGGCAGGAAGTCCTGCAAGTACGAGTAGCCGCTACCCACGAACGGCAGGTCCGGGTAGTGCTGTTTACACTTACGTGACACGTTCAGCTGACGAGCGACGCCGACCAGCGGATCTTCGGGCGGTTGGTAGCCGTCGCTGGGAGGAAAGATCGCGGGGCGTTGGATATGGGGATTGTAATACGGACTGCCGCAGGACACGTTGACAGCGGCCACCCCCAGGTCTTGCAGGATGCCAATCAGCTGCAGCGGTTCGCTCAAATCGTATTGCAAGGGATCGTGAGGACTGACACCAAAACCGTACTCGTACGGCAACAATTCCCGGAAGTCCATCGGTTCGCCCACTTGCTGGCTGGTTTTGTAGGGGAGCGTATCGAAGACGCTGAGGCGGACGACGACGGTAAAATCGGGCAGGGCTTCACGCACTCGGCCAAGGATGGTGCGCAGCAGTCGCGTCCGTCCTTTGAAATCGCCGCCGAACTTGCCCGAGCGCGTGCGGGCGCTGAGGAACTCGTGGAGCAGGTATCCGTGGCAGGCCTTGATATCCACGAACTGAAAGCCGACGTCGGCAGCCAGCACCGCGGCCGCGACATAGTTGTCGATAAGTTCCTCGAGCTGGTCATCGGTCCAGACGATGGAATGGTCCTGCGGGTCGATCCCAAACTTTCGATCGAGCAGCGGATGATGGTACGCGATTCGCGGTTCGAGTTGCTTCGAATGGGGCCGGCAGAACCGACCGGAATGTGTGAGCTGCAAGCCGACGACCAGATCGTCCGTTGAACCGACGTGTTGCTTGTGAGCACGTGTCAATTCGTCGAAGAGCGAAGTCAGACCGGCGCGATTCTCAGGCACCGCCAGCGTCTGATTCGGGTTCGCGCGTCCATCCGGCCGCACCGCGGCCGCTTCGCCGCCCCAGATGAGTTTCGCGCCGCTGCGTCCGAAGTTGCGCCAGCGGCGCAGGGTATGTTCCGACGGCGAGCCATCCGGAAGGGCATCCCAGCCCTCCATGGGATGAGTGCACCAGCGATTCCCGGCCACGAGTTTCCCGAGTTGGATCGGATGGGCCAACGGCGAGCCTTCCGCCGCCGTCAGGATCTGGTCGTCGGTGGGGATGTCGAGACCTAATTCACGCAAGCGATCGCGGAAGTCGTCGAGCGTCTTGAGTTGAGCGACTTTTGGATAACTCACCGTCGGGCCTCAGGGAGTCGGGCCTCAGGGAAGCGAATATTACCGCGCCAGACGGACATGAAATGGGAATCGGAACGGACCGACTGATTCGATGATGGCATCGTCACGTTGAAATTCCCTTGGCTTCAGTTCGCTTTTGCACTTCCGGGTTGTGCTGTCGGAGCAGTCCATCGTCAATGACCTTGACGAAATATCAATGCATGTGAGCACATGGTGCAACGACCTGCCGGGGTCGCGGGCACATGCAACGTTCCGGCGGCTGCGGCGTAGACAATAGTACTGTAAACAACTGCAACGCGCCGGCGCCTTCGGCTGGGGGTTAAACGAAAGTGGTTTTTCCCGGTTGTGAAACCACTTCTAGAGACATTTTTGCATGTAATTGAAGCTATCGCGAGCCAGGGATTCAATTCCGGGATCGTAGTCGAATACTTCCACCGATACCCAGTCTTGATAATGGATTTCGCGCAGCGCCTGGAAGATGGGGACAAAGTCGACTTCGCCCATTCCGGGACCGCGACGATTGGGATCGTTGGCGTGGAAATGGGCGATCCAGGGCGCGCAGTCGCGAATGATATCGACAATCGGTTTTTCTTCACTCGCCATGGCCTTCACGTCCAGGTGCAGGCGGACGGACGGGTCGTTGACCATTTCGGCCAGGGCAATGCCGAGCTCGGCGGTGCGCAGGAAGTCGCCTTCTTCCGGCCCGAGTGGTTCCAGGGCGAGTACGACGTTTTGTTGCTTGAACGCCGGTACCGCCTCGCAAATGACCTCGGCGGCATACCGCATGGCGTCCTCGTGACTCACGCCCGGCAACAGATTCCGCTGCTGCGGCGAACCGAGCACGAGTACCTTTCCACCTAAATCGGCGCACAGGCGAGCCAGTTCGGTAAGGTAGCCGGCGGTTCGTTGACGCACTTTCGCATCGGGCGAGGTCAAATAGTAGCCTTCGGTAAAGGCCAGCAGCCAATGCAGGCCGACCACTTCCAGGCCCGCGTCTTCGGCCTGCCGGCGCACCTCGGCCCTTTTGTCGGCTCCAATGTTATAGGCGTTCTTGTCGATGGTAAACGGCGCGAATTCGATGCCCGTATAACCGCACTCGCGAGCGAATGCGAAGGCTTTCGGAAACGGCCAGTCTCGAAACGTTTCGTTGCAGATTGCGAATTTCATGCGGTGATTATAACAGAAACGAATGCGACGTGCGGCAGGGACCGGAGAGTTCGGCTGTACCCACGATTCCACCGTAGGTCATGCTCCGCATGACAGAATCCGCTGATATCTTCCCCTATTCGTCATCCGCGGGTGGCGCAAAACCGCGGCGCATGGTGTTTTCGGTGATCGTCTTGGGAACCACGAACTGGAGCAGGTAGTCGGGGCCTCCCGCTTTGCTGCCGATTCCGGACATCTTGAAGCCGCCGAACGGCTGACGGCTGACCAGGGCTCCGGTAATATTGCGATTCAAGTACAGGTTTCCCACATTCAACTCGCGCCGCACACGATCGAGATGTTCGGGGCTGCGGGAAAAGAGTCCGCCGGTCAACGCATAGTCGGTAGCGTTGGCGACCTGCAGGGCGTGATCGATATCTTTCACTCGGATCACGGCCAGGACGGGCCCAAAAACTTCTTCCTGTGCCAATCGGGCGTCGGGGGCGATATCCACAAAGATATGCGGACCGACGAAGTAACCTTGTGCGGCAAGTTCACCGACGTCGACGGACAGCGCTTCACGACCTTCGCGGCGCCCGAGGTCGACGTACTTCAGCACCTTGCGGTAGGAATCTTCGTCGATCAGCGGTCCCACGGAGGTTTCGGGATCATCCGCCGGTCCCACCTTGAGGCTGCGCGTGGCTTCGACCAGGCGGTCAACAAACGTGTTGTAGACGGCGTCCATGACCAGCACGCGGCTGCATGCCG
>CALBSZ010000504.1 GCA_937967665.1 uncultured Planctomycetaceae bacterium | reverse complement strand
TGAGGTCACCGCCGTCAATCACTCGGTCATCGGGAGTTGCCGCGCCCGCCAGTTTGCAGATCGTCGGCAGGATGTCGATCGTAGCCGCCGGTGCGTCGTTCACGATGCCGTCGGGAATGACGCCCGGCATCCGCGCGATCATTGGCACGCGCAACCCACCTTCCCATGTCCTGCCCTTCATGCCCCGCAGTCCGCCGGTTGAGCCGCCGTACCAGGGGCCGTTGTCCGACGTAAAGATGACGAGAGTCTGCTTGTCGAGAGACAGTTGCTTGATCTTGTCGAGCACTTCGCCCACCGCAGCGTCCAATTCAGCAATCACGTCGGCGTAGAGATCGCCTCGTGTTTCGGGCGTGTAAAAATGGTCGGACGCAGCCAGCGGTTTGTGCGGCATCGCATGAGGGAGGTAGATGAAGAACGGCCGGTCCTTGTTCTGCTCGATGAATCGCAACGTATGCTCGGTGTAGCGGCGGGTCAGCGACGCCTGCACGACCGGGTACTCGGCCACTTCCTCGTTTTGGATTAGCTGAACCGGCAACATGTCGTTCGAGTAGAGAATGCCGAAATACTCGTCAAACCCTTGCGTTCGTGGCAGCCACTCGCGCTTGTGACCCAGATGCCATTTGCCATACGCGGCGGTTGCATAGCCGAGGGATTTCAAGAGTTCCGCAATGGTCACTTCGGACTGAGACAGGCCGAAATTGGACTGGCCGACGTCGGGTGCAGGATTGCGAACCACGGAATGACGGAAAGGATAACGCCCGGTCAGAATCGTCCCGCGCGACGGAGCGCAGTAGGGCGTCGGCACGTAAAAGCTCGTCAGCCGAGCCCCTTCGGCGGCCATCCGATCCAGGTTCGGTGTTTTGAACGGACACTGCTTGTCAAAGCAACCGACATCGCCGTACCCAAGGTCATCGGCAAAGATGAGGATAATGTTGGGCCGCTCGTCCGCAGGAACGGCCATCGCGCCAAGTAGTAAACAGACGATCGAGAATATTCGCGATTTCATTTGTTCTCGGAGGATAAAGGGTGGTCGTTCAAGGATCGGGAGATCGGTTGATACACGGTTGATGGTGAAAGCCCGGCCGCACATAGCTGTTCATCGATGCGACTTATGTCGTCCTCCCGCAATTTGCAAAGTGGCGGCCGCACGTGTGCCGAGTCGAGCCGCCCCAGCAACACCAGGGCTTCCTTCATGCGGTTGTGCATGTCGACCAGAGGGTCGGCGTAAAACGCTTGCACGGTCGGAAAAATGCGATCGGTCACTATTTGAGCCGCAAGCAGATCACCGTCACGCACCGCTTCCCAAAGCGCCACGTGCAAATTGGCGATGACGCTGCCCGCACCGGACAATAGTCCGTCGCATCCCATGACCAGTGAACCCAGCAGCCAAGCACTGTGCGTCGACAGTACGCTGACGACCGGATCGCGTGCATGGAGTTCGCGGATGTGCCGTTCGTGCAGCGGCGGATCGTTACACCAATCCTTAATTGCACGAATCGTCGGAATCTCGTCACACAACATCAGCAATGTATCCAACGGATAACCCAGACCGCCTGCCAACGGATATTGAAACAAGATCAACGGCAAGTCGGTCGCGTCGGCGACGCTGGCAACGTGGGTCAACGCCAATTCCGGTCGCTGCTGCCCGCCGAGCGCCAGCACGTCCGACGGGAAAACGAGCAAGCCATCCGCTCCGCACTCGGCAGCCATGCGAGCGATCCGCGCCGCTTCACGGCAATTCGACGAATAGACACCGGCCACCAACGGCAACGATAAACCGACTTCATCACGGGCGATTTCCAACGCACGCTGTTGTTCACGGATCGACAACGCGTGGACTTCTGCCGCATGGCCGTTGACCGTGATGGCCGAGATTCCGGCGACGCCCGCCAAGTCGCGCAAGTGCCGTCGATAGGCGGCTTCGTCGATTTCCAAGTGCTCATCAAACGGCATCAAGCAAGCAGGAATCACGCCGCTGAACTGAAGCCGCTTGCGACCGGTGTCGTCACGTAATCCTGTTTCTTGCATGGCGTCATGGTAACACGAAACATCGCTCGATTCAGTTGCCCATTTTCTAACGAGTTGGACTATGAATACGACTTTTCTACGAATTTCGGCTGTTTTGTTGTCCGCCGCTTTGTTCTACGGGTCCTTCGGTTCCGTAGGGCGGTGCTCTTGTTTATTGAGCATCGGCTCGACGGTGATCATGTTGAAGTGAGAGTGCGAACACGGAAGTGTGTCGCGGGGTGATAGGCGACCCCATCAACGCTGACTGTGGTCAGGCGGGCTGAAGCTTCTGACGCAACCAGTCGGGTATGGGGATGGAAACCGGCTTGCCGCTGGCGGTGACTTCGCAACAGACGACCGACAGCTCGCCGGCGGCGACTTCGCGATCGGCCAGTTGGAAGCGGAAGGCGAAGGTGACACTCTTGGTCCCCACACGCGCAATGGACATGGAGATCGACACTTCGTCTTCGAATCGCAGGGGACTGCGGTAGTCGCACTTTGCCGAGACGCGGGGCCAGCTGATTTCGCGGCCCTGATCTGCAAACACCACGCTCAAGCCGAGCGTCCGCCAGAAGGCATGTTCGGCCTGCTCCATGAAGACGAAAAACTGCGAGAAATGGACAATGCCAGCGGCATCCGTATCCCGGAATTCCATCCGCCGCGTGGTCCGAAAAACTTCTGCCATGATTTGCTCCGCAGGACGCCAGGTTTTCCGGGCTGATTTCGACGAAAGTCTTCGTCCGCTATGGCGACGGTTAGCCTGGTGCGAGCCGCACGGACGTGTAACGTCTCCGGCGGTGCAAATCACCGTCTCCATTGGCGAAAAAACCGATACACTGTGCGCCACGCGCT
>CALBSZ010000503.1 GCA_937967665.1 uncultured Planctomycetaceae bacterium | reverse complement strand
CACGCCAACCAGCTACGAAACCGTCCGGCTCGAACTGGACCAGGCCATCGACACGTACTTACTAACTCACTAATCTGACCGGCCAGCCAGCACCTATAAAAAATGTCGCAATTTGGCAGGCCGACGAAGAAGCAGCGAAAAGAAGGGGATTTTTTTCACGAAAACAGGGTGCGATTCGCCAAAAACATGCTTGCATAAGCATGCGTTGATTTGTTAATCTAAGCGTGTGTTCCTTTAAGTGGAATCTAAGGAAGGATCATTTTCCTTTAATGAGTAAAGGACGAGCATGCCTAAACTACATCCCGCCTCCGCCATCCTGATGGCTGCCCTTGCTGTCACCCCGTTGTTTGCTGCCGATACTCCGGAGCCCCCTGGACTCGGCGACCCTGGAAAATTGACGATGATCACGGTCGAGACCGGTCGCGGTGACGGCACGGTGCTCGTGTCCGGCCGTGATGCGAGTCAACAGCTCATTGTCACCGGCCACTACGACAGTGGGCAACTGCGTGATCTTAGTCGCAGCGCCACCTACACGGTCACTCCCGGAAATGTGGTGAAGGTGGACAGCACCGGTCACGTGACGCCTGTCGGAGAAGGTGAGGCGACGATCCACATTCATGCCGGCGACGTCTCGGACGCGACGATCAATGTAAAGGTCACGAACATTGTTGCGGATGTTCCGATTAACTTTCCGAATCAAGTCACGCCTCTGTTTACGAAGTACGGTTGCAATGGCGGTGGCTGCCACGGCAAATCGGGAGGTCAAAATGGGTTTGCCCTGTCGCTGCTCGGGTTCGAACCGAGTGAAGATTACGAATATCTGGTCAAGGAAGCGCGGGGTCGACGACTCTTCCCAGCTGCACCTGATCGCAGCTTGCTGCTGATGAAAGCATCGGCCCGTTTGCCGCATGGTGGCGGTCATCGTATCGAATACAATTCGCCCCCGTATCGCATCATGCGGCGGTGGGTGGAGCAAGGCATGCCTTATGGAAATCCGGACGATCCGACGGTAACCCATATTGAAGTCTTCCCGCAAGAGCGGCTCATGCAGCGCGAAGGTTCGCAGCAGATCGTGGTGATCGCCCATTACAACAACGGCACCACCGAAGATGTGACTCGGATGACGACGTTCGATTCAAACGACACCGAAATGGCCGAGGTCAGCGAATCGGCGTTGGTGACGACGGCCAAGTTGACGGGGAGCGTCGCGATCATGGCGCGTTATCAGGGTCATGTCGGCGTGTTCCGCGCGACAGTGCCGCTCGGAATTGACGTCAAGAACCTGCCTCCGGCGAAGAACTTCATTGACGAAGCGGTCTTTGGAAAACTCACCTCGCTGGGATTACCTCCTTCCGCGGTGGCGGACGATGCCTCCTTCCTGCGGCGCGTGACGGTGGACATTGCCGGACGGTTGCCGACAGCAGAGGAAGCGGCCGCGTTCCTGGAGGACAACGCGCCCGATAAGCGTGCGCGGGTGGTTGACTACTTGCTCGCCGGCACCGATTACGCGGACTACTTTGCGAACAAGTGGAACGCGATTTTGCGGAATAAGCGGCGCAACGACACCGACAAGCGCGCGACGTATCGATTTCATGATTGGATTCGCGAGAACCTGCACCACAACACGCCCTACGACGAGTTCGTGCGCGACGTGCTGACCGCCAGTGGCGAAATCGGGCAGAACCCGCAGGTCGGCTGGTATCGCGAGGTGACGGATCAGGCAGGTCAGGTGGAGGATACCGCTCAGCTATTTCTCGGTCTACGTATCCAGTGTGCCCGCTGCCACCATCATCCGTTCGAGAAGTGGAGCCAGCAGGATTACTATGGCTTTTCCGCGTTCTTCGCGCAGGTTGGCCGCAAGAAGGGCGTCCTGCAGAACCAGGATCGCATTTACCATCGTCGCGGCGTCGCCACGGCGAAGAACCCGAAGACCAACGAGAACGTGAAGCCGACCGGCTTGGGAGGCGAGCCGTTGGAGATTGATCCCGATGAAGATCCACGTCACCACCTGGTGGACTGGATGGCGGATCCGGAAAATCCGTTCTTCGCTCGGGCCCTGGTGAATCGCTATTGGAAGCACTTCTTTGGCCGCGGCCTGGTGGATCCCGAGGACGACATGCGCGTGACGAACCCGGCCACCAATCCGGCACTGTTGGACGCGCTGGCCAAGAGTTTCATTGACAGTGGTTTCGACATGAAGCAGTTGATTCGGACCATCTGCAATTCGACGACCTACCAGCTTTCCGCCGAACCGAACGAATGGAACCAGAGCGACAAGCAGAATTTTTCTCGCTTCTATCCACGTCGTTTGAACGCCGAAATCCTGCTTGATTCGATCGACCAGCTGACGGCGACGTCGACGAATTTTAGCGGCGTTCCCAATGGGACCCGCGCGGTATCGTTGCCTGACAACGGATTCAACTCGTACTTCCTGACCGTATTCGGCCGTCCGGAATCAAGCAGTGCTTGCGAATGCGAACGTTCTTCCGAAGCGAATTTGGCGCAGAGCCTGCACTTGCTGAACTCCAGCGAGATTCAGAACAAGCTGACCAGCGGCGGCGGCCGCGCGTCGAAATTGGCTGGCGACAAGAACCGCGAACACGCCGACAAGATTCGTGAACTTTATCTGACAGCATTTGCACGCGAACCGGAGGCGTACTAAATTGCTATCGCCACGGCAAATATCGAAAAGGTGCAGGACGATAAACGAGCCTACGAAGATA
Organism: uncultured Planctomycetaceae bacterium; assembly: GCA_937967665.1. Lineage (GTDB taxonomy): Bacteria > Planctomycetota > Planctomycetia > Pirellulales > Pirellulaceae > CALBSZ01. The sequence goes on along the minus strand of CALBSZ010000503.1, from coordinate 4,763 downwards.
TCGTATGGGCCTTGATGAACACCAAGGAATTCTTGTTCAACCACTAGACCAACCAGGCCCCCAGCGCTCGGCCGACGAGCGCTGGGCGGCTGCTGGTCTTCGCCTGCGGGCCCGGCGCGCAGAAACTCACCCTCGACTTCCTTCCGTTCAAGTACAATGTATCCAGCGGAAATCCGTGCGAGTGACCCCTCGACGGACCGTTGTCATGGCGGCAGACGGCCTTGGCCGCGAAGTTCGTGCTCTCCCTACCTACAAAGGATGCTACTGATGTCGCGACGAAATCCCCGGCGAATTGAACGGACTCCCAACATCGGCTGGCTGGCGGCCATTCTCGCCGCGCTGTTAACAGGCCCCGTGTCGGCTCAGTTGCCCGTGACCGAATTGAATACGGTCTTTCCTCCCGGCGGCCAGCAGGGCCAGACGGTGGAAGTGTCGATTAGCGGCGGGAATCAAGACGAGGTCGATCAATTGCTGTTTTCCCATAAGGGTATTACGGCAAAGCAGAAGATGCACGAGCCGGACGATTTCCACAAATCGCCCTGGCCAGACGAGGGCAAGTTTCTCGTTGATATCTCAGCCGACGTTCCGGCCGGCATCTACGAAGCGCGGGCCGTGGGTCGATTCGGCGCGTCCAATCCACGCGCCTTTGCCGTCGGTGTGAACGAAGAGTTGATTGACGATGGCAGCAACAAGAGCCTCGACAAAGCGCGTGAAATTCCCGTTGGCGTGGTGGTCAATGGCAAGGTCGACGGCAGCACGATGGATTACTACAAGTTTCCTTTGAAACAGAATCAGCGCGTGTTGATCGACTGCTTCGCGCAGCGTATCGATTCGCGCATGGACGGGACTCTGGTTGTCTACAACGAAGCGGGGGTCGAACTGGCGCGGAGCCGCGATGCGATCGATAAGGATCCGCTGATCGACTTCACCGCGCCGACCGAAGGGTTGTACGTCGTGGCGGTTTACGATTTTCTGTATAACGGCGGCGGCGACTACTTCTATCGACTCACCGTCCATAACGAACCTCACATCGACTTCATCTTTCCCCCTGCCGGCGAGGCAGGGAAGAGTACGCAGTTCACGATCTATGGGCGAAATCTGCCTGGCGGGAAACCGGTTGACGGCTTGTCGATCGATGGCTATCCCGTTGAGCAGATCACCGCGAGCGTTTCGCTGCCGGCGGACCCCAATCAGTTCACGGACCCCATGACGGCTTACGTGACCCCGACCAGTGCGTTCCTCATCGGTCAGCCCTTCCGCACCGGGAATTCCAATGCGGTTCCGATTTATCTGGGGCGCGCGCCGCTTGTCCTGGAACAGGGAGACAACGACGAGATCGACAAAGCGCAAAAAGTCTCGGTCCCTTGCGAATTCGCCGGCCAGTTTTATCCAGCGCGGGACGTCGACTGGGTGGAATTCGAGGCCCAGGCGGGAGACGTGTTGTGGATCGACGTTCTGTCGCACCGGCTGGGTTTGAACACCGACCCGTTCTTGATTGTGAAGCGAGTCAACAAGAACGACCAGGGCGAGGAAACTTATTCCGACGTGGCCCAGGTCGACGATTCGGCCGATCGCAACAATTCGATCGGCAGCGACTTTGATACGTCGACCGACGACCCGACCTATAAGTTCGAAGTCAAGCAAGACGGCACGTATCGCGTGATGGTACGCGATCAGTTCGGGACTTCTCGCGACGACCCGCGGTGCGTCTATCGGCTCGTCATCCGGTCAGCAACCCCCGATTTCCAACTCGTGGCCCTGCCCGAGTCGATGGATGGCGCGAACAACAAGAATCAGGTGCTGCCGTACTCGCCCATTCTGCGGCGCGGCGGGGTAACGCAACTCAAAGTGTTGGTGGACCGGCACGATGGCTTCCGTGGCGACATTCGCGTGAAGGCGGTCGACCTTCCCGGCGGGGTCAGCTGTACGGAAACGATCATCGGCGGTACGGCCACGTCCGCGTACCTCGTGTTGGAGGCCGCGGAAAACGCCGCAAACTGGGCGGGGCCGCTCAAGGTGGTCGGGACCGCAAACATCGGCGGCCAGGACGTCACCCGCCCGGCAACGTACGGCACGGTATCCTGGGGCACAAACAACCGCGGGCAGGCGCCGCCCGAATTCCGCGTCGCCCGCAACATGACCCTGGCGGTCTGTGATAAGGACACCATGCCGGTTTCCGTCAAGGTCGGCGATGGCAGCATCATCGAAACCGCCGTGGGCGGCAAGATCGAAGTGCCCGTGAAGGCAGTGCGTCGAGATTCCTTTAAGGGCAACCTCAAGCTGACTTCGCTCGGTCTTCCCGGTCAGATCAAGCCGAAAGACGTGACGCTCAACGGCGACGCCACTGACGGCAAATGGGAAGTGGAAATCAACGACAAGAATACCCCCGCCGGAACGTACACGTTCCTCTTGAAGGCAGATACGAAGTACAAGTACGTGCGCAATGCCGACGCGCTGGCCGCGGCGGAACAGCGCAAGGACGAACTCGAGGAAATCGCCAAGACGCTGGAAGAACAGCTCAAGAAGACACAGGAAGAACGGAACAATGCCGACAAGGCGGCCAAAGATTCGGAGTCCGCGTTCAAGCAAGCTGAACAGGCGCGGGCTGCTGCTGAGAACGCCGCCAAGCAGGCGGAACAGGAAGAAAAGCAGGCAGTCGAGAAATTGGCTCAGGCCAAGCAGGCGCTGGAACAGGATGCGGATAACCAGAGTTTGAAAGACGCTGTGGCGGCCGCAGAGAAGGCGGTCGAGGAAGTGAGTTCGAAGAAGACAGGAGCGCAGCAGCAACTGGCCGATGCGCAGAAGGCGTTGGAAGACTCGCAGGCGGCGCTGAGCAAGGCGAAGGACGAACTTACCCAGTTGGACCAGACCCTGAAACAGGCACAGGATAAGGTGAATCAAGCCAACAAGCTCAAGCAAAACGCGGAAAAGGCGGTCAACGATACGAAGAAGGCCAACGAGCCGAAGGATACGAACGTCGCGATCGTATCCACGCCAGCCATCATCCGTATCGATCCGATCCCTTACGAAGTCAAGGTGAACGGGCCGGCGGCTCTCAAACAAGGCGGTTCCACGGAAGTCTCGATTTCGGTCACTCGCAAGTACGGTTTCGACGACGTCGTGGAAGTGAACTTCGAGGCGCCTGGCGGCACTTCCGGAATCAGTGGCAAGCAACTGAAGATTGAAAAAGGCAAGAACGACGGCAAGTTGGAAGTCAGCGCCGCGGAGAATGCCACACCGGGGGAACACGTTGCCCATTTACGGATTCGCACAAAGTTCGGCAACGTAACCAAGGACCATGACGTCGAATTGCCGCTCGGCGTCGAGGAAGTCAAGAAGTAGATCGAGTGATCAGGGAGTGCGGAGTCCTGCTTTCGGTTCCGTCGTCAGACGGTTTTGTCCGCAGGAGGGATCGACGAGCGGCGGAAGGCCCCGGCCGATTCGAAGAGTTTTACGACGTGAAAGTAGAAATGACGTGAAAGTAGAAATGATGACCCACCGTTTCGATACAAGGCCTGGTGTAATGACAACGAAGCTTTTTCGCATGGCAGTTTTAGTTTGGCTCGGAGCCGCGTTTCTCGTTTCCACCGGCTTCGGCGAGGACGATGTTCAACCCATTCAGATCGCCGACGTAAAACATGACGGAGACGTCGATTTCGAAAAGGAGGTCTTGCCGATCCTGCGAAAGAAATGTTTGGCCTGCCACAACGCTTCCGACGCGGAAAGTGATCTGGTGTTGGAGAATCCCGCCACGATCAAGACGGGTGGCACGGAAGGTCCGGCCGTTGTCGCCGGGAAAAGCTCGGAGAGCCTGCTGCTGCACGTGGGGGCGTTCATGAGAGAGCCGTACATGCCGCCCATGGACAACGACGTCGGCGCGAAACCACTCACGCCGGATGAACTCGGTCTGATCAAACTCTGGATCGACCAGGGGGCGAAAGGCGAAGTGCTGGGAAGCGCCGCTCAAGTGGCCTGGCAACCGCTGCCCCAAGGCGTGAATCCGATTTACTCCGTGGCCATCACGCCCGATGGTCAGTTTGCCGCGGCCGGACGTGCCAATCAGATCTTCATGTACCACGTCCCCAGCAAACGCGAGCTCGGGCGGCTTACCGATCCGGAACTGGTCAAGCTGGAGATGTTTGGTAAGCCCGGTGTCGCGCATCTCGATATCGTCCAGTCGCTCGCCTTTAATCCAGCCGGGGATTTGCTGGCGTCGGGTGGCTATCAAACCATCAAACTCTGGCGGCGTCAGCAGAATGTCCACTTCGCGGACATCGCAGGCCTGAATCAACCGGTCAAGTCGATGGCCGTTAGTGCAGACGGGCATTGGCTGGCTGCCGGGCTGGCCAACGGAGAAGTCAAGCTTTTCGATTTGGATGCGCAGGCGGTCAAGCACACGCTGGCAGGTCACGCCGGCGAAGTCCGCGGTGTTGCTTTCAATTCAACCGCTACCCAGCTGGTCTCCGGCGGGCAAGACAAGACCTATCGAATCTGGTCGGTCGCGGAGGGTAAGGCCGTCGGTGATCCCGTTGTGACTCCGGCCGAAATCAACGCCGTGGCCTTTGTCGCCGAAGACAAGCAAGTGGCCACGGGGCATCAAGACAATCAGATCCGTACCTGGAGTACGGAACCGGTTGCCGCGGAACCGGTTGCAGAGGAAGGGCAAGAGCCCAGCGGCCCGCAGCCGCTGAAGGAACTCGCCGGCCACGGGGGCCCGATCACCTCCCTGGCGGCACTCGCCAACGAATCCAACCACCAGAATT
>CALBSZ010000502.1 GCA_937967665.1 uncultured Planctomycetaceae bacterium | reverse complement strand
GACTTTGCCGATTTGCGACGCTTGCGATCCTGCTGGTAGGTTGTACCGTCTCATCCACGCTGTTTGCGGAAATCTATGAGTTGCGGACGTACACGACGAATGACGGAAAACTAGCCAATCTGAATGCACGGTTTCGAGACCATACCGTGAGCTTATTCAAGAAACATGGCATGGAATCCGTGGGATACTGGTTTCCCAGCGATGAACCCAAATCGGCGAACACCTTGATCTACGTGTTGAAGCACGCCAGTCGCGAGGCGGCAAAGGCCTCGTGGCAGGCGTTCCTGGCCGATCCGGAATGGAAGAAAGTGGCCCAGAAATCGCAAGTCGACGGGAAGATCCTTGCCAAAGCGCCGGAATCGGTCTTCATGACGCTCACGGAATATTCACCGGAGTTCGAAAACGAGAAGAAAAACGCCGACGCCGTTTTCGAGTTGCGTATCTATCGGTGCAACCCCGGCAAGCTCGCGAACCTCGAAGCGCGCTTTCGCGACCACACCATCCGCATTTTCAAGCGGCACGACATGCAATCGGTGGCGTACTGGCATCCCGTGGACAAACCCGCGTCCGAGGACACGCTAATCTACATCCTACGACACGAGAATCGCGAGGCGGCCGCCGCATCATGGAAGTCGTTCCGCGATGACGCGGAATGGCAGAAAGTGGCCCAGGAATCTCAAAAAGATGGCAAGTTTCTGCGCGAACGCCCGGAGTCGATCTACATGAATGCGACGGATTACTCGGCTATTCGTTAAGTTCGGTGACCGCTTCTTCGTGGGAATCGGCAACATGGCGCGTTCGTCATGAGCATGCCTTATCTCGCCACGCGGGCATCCCCAGCGAGCTCGTTACACGACCGTTACGCGCACGGCCGTGATTCTCGATTACATTGGGAAGTGCTAATTCGACAACGCCAGGTTCGGCAGTCCTACGAGTGCGAATCGCAAGCGAGTGGGTCACGCATATCCGAGTACACTTGCTCGCGCTGCGTGCTTGTATGTGGGCCGCTTTCCGCGAACTTGGCGCTGTCGACTGAATACCTAGCCTAACGATGTACCAGCGAGGACGGTCGCCATGTCTAAGTCGCCGAAGTATCTACTGTGTACCTTGTTGTCGTTCGTTGTGATCTCCATCGCGGTAATCGCCTCGGACCCGAGTGCTCCTCAGTCCAAATCGCGCGGAAAGTTCACGCCCGTCTTCCAGAAGAGGGAACCTGCCAGCAATCCAACCGACCTGGTCGTCCTGGTGGATCACGAGAAAATCGTCGGTTGGGTATCGGGCAAGTGGCGGCATCGTGGCGAAGCGGTGACGATCCAGCTGGGCGACGAGACGTTCACGTCTCGCATCGCCGCCGACAACACTTTTGTATGGCGGCATCACGTTTCCGAAAGGCAGACTGCCACCATCACATTTGGCGATATCACGCGGACGGAGATCCTCGAACCTGCGCCGACCAACAAGCCGGCGGTGTTCTTCGTCGTCGACCGCCCCGTGTATCGGCCGGGACAGACGCTGCACTTTGCCGGTTTTCTGAGGCGCGAAACGCGAATCGGCTATTTCGAACCGATCCCCAATCAGGACGTGGAAGTGCACGTTACCTCGACCAGCAAGAACACCAAGGCCGCTTCCTTGCAACTCGTGTCGGACGACTTTGGCCGCATTGCGGGCGAGTATACGTTTCAGAATGCCGACGCGCTGGACCGTTATCAATTGACCATTCCTGAGCACGCAGGTTCGGCAGAAGTCCAGTTGGCAGAGTTCCGTAAAGCGAAAGTGAGATTGAAGATCGATGGCGAATTGGACGATCGGAATCTGACACTCAAGTTCCAGGCCCTCGACTTTCTGGACAAACCCGTAGCTGGTTCGAAAGTCAGATTTACAGCGCAAGTTGTCAGGAACGCCGATGATTCCGTCGTGCACGCGTTATCAGGCAAGGCATTTGTCTATCAAGGAGATTCACTTCTGCGCCTGCTGAGTTTCGATGGTACCAGTGACGAGCAACAGCTGCTCGCCCAAGCAGGCGAACAGTTTCTGCCAAGTCGGGCTGCGCGGACGACCGTTGTCGCGACGTTTCAGGGCGACGCCTTGGTCTCGGCAAATGGGTCTGGCGAGCACGAATTGACGCTGGAACGGGCCTGGACGAAAGGTGGCTACAGTGTTGTCGTCGAAGGTGTCCTGACGGACTACAACGGACACGAACAGCGGACGTCAGCGGTTGTATCGCTGGGTGGCAAAGTGACAGATTGTGATTTGGAGATGCAAATCGATAAACAGCTGTTCGAAGTGGGTGAAACGATTCAACTTGAAATCCGCCCGCGCGACGCCAACGACGCACCGGTCACCGTCGCCGCCACGGTAATGGCGATGAAACTGTCACCTGCCGCGACTCCGCCCGTAACGGGTTTCAACTACGGATACTACGGATATCAGGTGTTCAACCACAGGATGTACCGCGGCAATCTTGCGGGGGCCTGGAATCAACGCTGGCAACTGGCATCCCAAGCCGAAAAGTCCGACGCGGACCGCACGCTGGTGACGGCCACCGTCGTCAAGGATAATGTCGCGACACTGCAATTGGACGAGCCGGGGGCTTACAAGCTGGTTTGCATCGCGGAATTGCCGGACGGCCGCAAACTCAAGAACGAGGTTGGCTGCATTGTTCGACCCGTCGAACAGCTACCGGGTCTGGTGCTCAATCTGGATCGTGAAGAGTTCAAGTCAGGAGAACATTTGACGGGCGCGATCCACTGCCGTTTTGACCACGCGCGCGTGCTCCTGACACTACAGGATTCGACCGGTGTCCGCTTCTGGAAGACCTATACGCTCCGTAACGGCGTGATGCCGATCGACGAAGCCTTGCCGGCAGGACTACGATACGGTTGCGTGGTTGCCGTGCAGTACCTGGAAGACGCCGAACACATCCATGTGGCCAGCAAGTTGGTGCGCGTCGAGCCGACGGACCAGATCGTGGACGTGCAAGTGACGACTCGCGAGTTATACGAACCGGGAGAGACGGTAACGCTGGATATCGACGTCAATCGACAGGAAGCCGTCGACCTGGTGGTAAGCGTTTTCGACCAGTCGCTGCTGGGAGTTGCGGCTGACAAGTCCGCCGACATCCGCGATTTCTTTCTCGCCGATGAGCGCGTTCAGCAAACGGCCTCGCGCGAAATCCTGCGGCGCCGGCTGGGCCAACTGACGTACAAAGCTTTGGTCGAACATGCGGAAGAGCTGCTGCAAGACGACCGTGCCTTCCGCGAATCCCCCGATGGCGCCGTCGTACAACAGGCGGTTTCCTACTACCGCAATAGCCACACCATTTACACCCACTCACTCAGCACGCTGCTCACAACTTATGGCAGGAACGTCGGGTTTGATCAGGCGCTGCGTGATTACTGGGGCTTGAATTGGCATTATCGAGTAAACATGCCCGAGGAGGCGAACAAGCCCGTAACCATTTACGAACTGCTTCAGCATCAGCATGGAAATTGGCGTCTTCTTTCTCATCAGGTCGGGGATACGGTGATGCTTCTGGAATTCAATCCCGAATACATTCAACAGTTCCAGCATCTACTGGCTCAAGGCGGAAGTCCACTCGGAGCGATGGGATATGGTATGCAAGGCGCGGCCCGCGCCGACGCGCGTTTCTCGGCCAATGCTTCGTTCTCGCTGCTGTCCGGAAATGGGTTCCGATCCAATATCTCGGGCCAGGCATTTGCATCCCACTTGCCGCAGCAGGCGGTCGAGCTGATTGATGTCGACACACCGGGGATCACCGTGCGCCGCGACTTCTCGGACGCCGCGTACTGGAACGCGCGTGTGCGGACAAATGACCGGGGCAGGGCGGTTGTGCAATTCAAACTTCCGGATTCGCTGACCAACTGGCAAGTGGTCGTTACGGCGGTTTCCCGAAAGATGCATGTGGGGCAGGCCAGGGCAAACTTTCGCACGTTCAAGCCGATCATGGTATGGCCTATCGTCCCCCGGATCTTCACCGAAGGAGATCGCGTCCATCTGTATGCCAGCGTCCATAATCGCACAGCGCAAGAACAGCAGATCGAAGTGACTTTGAAAGTCGAGAATGGAACGATATTGAACCGATCCGCTACGACGATCACGGTGCCGGCGCATGGCGAGAGTCCGGTTTACTGGCAATTCCAACCCGGCGCGGCAGGCTTTACGCAATTGTTGATGTCGGCCAAGAGCGCTGCCGGTTCTGACGCGTCGCTCAAGCGGCTGCCCGTGGCGCCGTTGGCGGTCGAACAGAGCGTTACGGCCGGTGGGTATACCAAGAATGGATGCGTGCTCGTAACACCCAGTGAAGTGCATCTGGAGGAGTCGCAACTAAACATCACCCTGGTTCCATCCCTGCTGGACGATACCGTGCAATCGCTCGATTATCTGGTCGAGTATCCACACGGCTGCGTGGAGCAGACCATGAGTCGTTTTTTGCCCGCAATCATGGTCAAGAAGACATTGGATCGGGCCAACATCGCCAACGCGGCCTTGGAAGAGAAGTTGCCTGGCGTCGTTGAAGCCGGGATTAAGCGTCTGTTGGAACTGCAACAGGCTGATGGTGGTTGGGGCTGGCACGGTGGCAGCCAGACTCATGAAATGATGACGCCTTACGCGCTGTTTGGACTATTGCAGGCGGAGCAAGCCGGCTACACCATCCCCAACGAAGCGGCCCTGCAAAACGGACTCAACCGCTTGAACCAATTCATCCAGGCACTCACTGCCGAGCAGGCGGCCGACAAGATCTACTGCCTGTCGGTCTGGTCCTTGCGTCACGAGTTGACGGACGAGCAGTGGAGTTTCATTGCCGAATGCCTGGAACAAGATCGGCTCAGTGACTACGCACTCGCCTTGTCGCTGGAAATGGCGGCCCAAGCACGTGCCAAAGCGGGCGGAGACAAGCAGCACGAAGCGGCTCGCGCTGATCTGGCCGAGCGTCTGGCGGCGGCGTTGCATCGCAGCGCCCAGCGAACAGAACAAATTGCCTTCTGGACGACCGCCAACTTCTCTCGCTGGGGCAACGATCCCTTCGAGATCACGGCCGCTGTTCTTAAAGCATTGTCCGCGCATAACCCCGAGGACGAATTGATTGCCCCCGTTTTGAATTACTTTGCCGCGAACAAGCGAGGCAATCGCTGGAATTCAACCAAAGACACCGCCATGATCATTTATGCTTTATGCGATTACCTGGCGACACAGGATTACAGCCCTGGCAGCAAACGTGTGGTGACCGTTCGCGTGAATGATGGAAAGCCGGAGAAAGTGGAACTTGCCGCCGGACAACTGCCGCAGCTTTCCCTGCCCGTTACGGAACTGCGGCATGGCGAGAATCATATAGCTATCGAGGGCCATGCGCCGGGCGCGATGTTTCGAGCGGTGCTCACTTATTGGCAACGTCAGCAGGACATCCAGCCGCTGGAAAAGGGGCTCCGCGTCGCCCGCCATTTCTATCTACTCGACGATGCCGGGAAGATGCTGCGAGAATTGCACCCCGGCGATGCCGTGCCTCGCGGCGCATACCTGGAAAGTCGAGTCGTTGTGAAACGCGTGCTGAATCAGTCGATGCAATACGTACTAGTCGAGAATCCCAAGCCTTCCACCTGCGAGATCCTGCCGGCTACCGACACCCGGTTCGATCAATCGTCGACGCAGGCTGCCTTGCGTGAAGACAAGACCCAAGGCGTCGCCTATCATCACGAACAGACCGGCGCGGATATTTTGGATCGTTGCGTGCTTCACGCCGAGCTGGAAGGTCACTTCGTCGTTCCGCCCGCCCAGGTCGAACTGATGTACGAAACGCAGACGCGCGGGCACAGCGGAACCTTCAACAACCGCGTCGTAACACCGGCGGATGCGGTGAGCAGGGCGACTGCAGTCAGTATCACTTCGGGCAGCTGAATCAGGGCTGAGTGGGAAGGTGCGCTTCCAACGAATTGATCTCCGCTTGAATGTCTTGGAAACGGCGGGGCCAGGGTCGCGATTTCAGTCGCTGGATGGTGCCGCGCGCAGCGGTCCATTGCTTTTCATGAAGTTGAGCTTTGGCCAACGCGACGAGCCCGGTTGGCTCCAACGCGCGGAGGTCGGCGACACGCTGCCAGTGAAAAATAGCATCGTTCCAACGGTCTTGTGTTTCGCGCAGCGCGGCCAGCGACGCATGGCTTTCGGATTCATGGGGTTGCATTTCGACCATCGATACAAACGCACGCTCGGCTTCGTCCAGACGGCCCGCTGCTTGGAGCCGCTGTCCCAGATCCTGGTACAGTGCCAGATCTCGACGCGATAGTTGAAGCGAAGCGAAGAGCTGGTCGATAGCGCCCTGTCGATCGCCACGCGCATCGAAGCATGCGATCATGGCACGGTGCGTCTCGGTGTCGTTTGGTTGCAGTTCGATGGCCAGCTTGAACTGTTCAATGGCTTGCCCGAATTGCATCTGTTCCTGATACGCCAGACCGATGGCTTTGCGGACGATCGGGCGATCCCGTTTCGACGTAGCGACTTCCTCATCCAGCCGAGCCACATACGCGTCCAGGTCGGGAGCGTTACGAAACACGTCCGTGAGGGACTGCAATGCGCGGCGGCGATTGCTGTCGTCATGCCCCCAGCTCACCACCGCGCCGCTGGCCGCGTCAACCGCCTGGGCAGTATCGCCGATTCCCTGATACGCATAAGCCAACTGCGCATAGTATTGAGATAGCGTGCCGTCGCCGATGCCGCGGCGGGGTGCCGTCCGCTGTCGCAGCGCGATGAGCTCGTCATAGTAGGTAATGGCGTTCTTGAAGAACTTCACAGACACGCACATGGCAGCGAATTTGGCGACATTCCCTTCGGACCAGAGATCGTGCCCGTGAAAATGGCTATCGGTGTTCTCCACGAGCCGCGCTAACAACTTGCCTCGCCGAGTATCAAAATAGGCCAGCATCAATCGCGTCCGATAGCTCATCGCATCCGGATGCTCCTTTACCAATCGTTCCAGTACGGGGATTTCCTCCTCAGCGCGGTCTACCCAATGCAGGTATTGCGCCAGCAGGGACTGGGCGGATTCGTCGAGCACGTCACGCTGGTAGGCGTCTTTCAACATGTCGATCGCCAGATCGCGTCCCTCCAATCCATACCACACGTAGTCCGCGATATACTGGATCGTCGGGCTGTTTGACTTATGCTGCTCGTAAACTTCCCTGGCCGCGGCCGCAAACATCGGTTCCTTTTCGGCCCAGTAGTTGTGATAGTTGCGGTGATAGATCTGCCGATTGCGATGCTGTCGCGATTCCAAGTCGGCGCGGAGTTCGCGCAGGACGATCCGCACCAAGCGCGCGTCCAGTTCCCCCAAGTCTCCCGCCTCGACCCGCCACCGCGCCAGTTCATGTCCATGTTGCTGCCAACCATCTTGATTGGCGAGTCGAAACCAGGACGCTTCCCGTTCGATCTGTTCCACGAGAAATTGCAGCGCGGCAAGCGGTCCGACCAAATCGTGAATCTGCGCCGCGACATCCCGCACGATCGCGGAATAATTGTCGGTTTGTTTGTCCAGCACCAGGGACTGAAGTTCCGTATTCTTGAAAGCCAGCAGCTTGGGAACGATATCGTGATAGACAGGAGATTCTTTTCGGCGTTGTGCCGCGTCATTCGCGTCGCTGGCAGCGCGGTAGATGCCGAGCAGATATTCCAACATGCGATAGCGATGACTATTGTCGTCAGTGTCCAAGGCCTTTCGCGCTTCCCTTTCGGCGCGATCAAACAGTTGCTGTTCTTTTCCGAGCGACACTTCAAACATGCGACGAATCGCGTTTCCATACAGGACGAACTGCTGTTCGATCAAGAAGTACCTTTGTGAATCGTTATCGGGCTTTTCCAGATGCTTCAACACAAGCTGCTCGGCACGGACGCCATGGCCGCGAATCGTCAGGTAGTTAATCAGTTGCTGGAACGATTCGTTCGCCCGACTTACCAGGATGCCTTTGGTTCCCGCCAGGTATTCGTCCAGCGCGGCTTGCAGGATTTCGATCGACCGGTCGTTGCTGCCGTAACGCCAAATCGCTTCGGCCCAGCGCAGCCCGATCACGAGCCGGTCCAGCGTGCCCGGTTCTTGGGAGGCGTAAAGCTCTTGCAGTTCCCGTTGTTGTTCCTCCGCCAAACGTGGTTGCCTGATCCGGCCCAGATTCCTGAGGTAATCTGCCATTTGGCGGCGTTCTCCCGGCGCCCACTTTCGTTGAAACGCGCGCTGCATGGCCGTCAGCGCCGCGTCGACGTGCGGTCCCGGTTGATTGAGGATCTCCGCGGCGCGCCGTTCCACTTGTACTTCCAGCAAGTCCAAAGCACGCTGATCAACGTCCGATTCGCACCTGGCACGCAGATCCGCGATGCGGGACAACAGTTCATCCGCCGTCGCTTCGTCGCGGATTTCGGACAGGACCGAGTTGATATTCTGCAGAAACGGATACACTTGCCCGGCGCAATGGGCCACTATGGCGTCGGCCACGCCGGCAAGCAGGCGGAAATCGCGCGAAGCCTGGTAGTACTCTCGCAATTGGTAGACATAGTTAGCCGGACTCGACGACTTCTGGAACAGTGCCGTAAACATTCGCAGCACGTTGGCATCCAATTCTGTGGGCAGGGGACCGTCCTGCTGCTGCCAGGGACGCAAGGATTGAGACAAGGCATTCTGCAGCTGCCATTCCGGCTCGGCCGCAAAGACCTTGACCAGTGACTGTTCATGCTTGTCGCGTTGATCTTGTACTATGTACCAGGCGGCCAGGGCGCGGTAATCGACTGGCAACAGTTCATCATCGGCTTCGATCGATTCAAACAATCGAATCGGTTCTTCGATGTGTCCCTGCTCCGCCAGCAGGTAGCCGAGTGACCTGCGCCAACGATTCACCGGATCATCGCTGCGAATCCATCGTCTCAGGACGGCTTCCAATTCCCGAGGGCGATCCCAGGCGATTAGCAGTTTGTATTTGAGTCCGCGCCAATCGTAGCTCACTTCCTGCTGCAAAATCTGCTGGTCCACGCGGGCGAGCAAGTCCGTTGCGATCGCCGGGTCGGCCGATTGCCGAGCGGACAGGTACGCCAGTGTCATCAGGCAGCGATGGATGATCTGCAATCGCAGCCTCCGACGCACGGCAAGATGCTCGTCGTTTTCTGGATCGTTTGAAAGCCGCGGCAAGGTTGTGTCGAGCAGATGATTGCTGGTACGTCGCGCTGCCTCCAGATCGTCCAGCTTGATCTGCAGATAACTCAACTCCAACGCGACCCACGTTTGCAGCTGGAACTCGATGCCAAGACTCTTGTCGCGGATCTGCCCCATAAACCGCTCGGTGAGCGATTCGAGCAAGCCACGCCGGGCGCTTTGCTGGTTTTCGAGCAGTCGTTCACGCAGTTCCATGCGTGTCAGCTCTTCCGGATTCTCGATCGACGCATTCAGCGCCGTGAGGCGACTGGCCAGCAAGTGATTGACCAGATCCTGCACGCGTGTCGCCCGATCGATACTGCGTAGCACCGGTTCCGTGTCGTACGACAGGTCGTCAAGCAGATCATACAATTCGGTTTCCAGGGCGTCTGACCACGGCAGGCTCAACAGCGTATTGAATAGCGCATGGGCATGGTTGGCACGCTGCCGCCGATCGTCCTCGGTTTGAAAACGATGCCGCAGGAACGCGATCTGTTCTTTGGTGCCAACGCGTCGCAAGATATTCACCAGCGCGTCGCCCAGGGCAGTCTTCCTCGTCTCGTCGGCAGTCTGTTCCCAGCGACCCTGAAGCGCCGTGGCCAGTTCCTTCCAATCGTCGACGGACGGTCGTTGGTCAGACTGATCAACCCATCCGGCCAGGCGTACAATCTGGGAGCTCGAGAGAGTGCTAATCTGGTCTTTCAGCGCCGGCCAGGCTTTCCGGTGCAGCGCGCGGAATTCAGTCGAGTCGCTGATTTTCCAGCTGCTGACCTGGTCGGCCAGGTCGTCGTTATAGGAATGCAATGCAAAAAACCACGCGGTATCTGCCAGTGGCTGCAGCCAGCGGGGATCAATTCTTTGCAGATGATGGTGCGGTCCACCGCCAAGAGCGAACACGATTGCCGCGCGCACACGCTGCTCGACGGACTCCGGCAACTTCTCTTCTATACGGCCCTCGTCCAGCCAGCGCCGTACCGTGGCATACGCTTTGTCTTCGTCACCCCCGTGCAATAATGCCGTCAGGTACCAGCCGTACAAGGAATGACTGGGCGGGTTGTTGACCAGCCATGGTTCCAGCAACATGACGATCTCGTCATAGCGTCCTTGCTGCTGAAGCATTTGCACGTAGTGGTAGCGGATCGATTCCAGTTCGCTGTGGCGCCAGCGCATTGTAAGTCGCAGATCGAGAAACTCTTGCGCTTCACTTCTCTTGCCCATGCGAATCAGCAGATTGCTATACTCGATTTGCAGAGCAACGTCCCAGGCATACTCTTCAATCAGTCTCTTGAGCGCCGCCAGCGCTTGATCGGGCTGTCCGGCGTTGCTGAGTAATCGTGACTGTCGCGTTGTCCACGATTTCAAAGCATGTCGCCACTCAGGCTGACGACGATAAACCGGGCGAAGCGTGTCGAGTAACTGTAGCTGCTCGTTGGCCTCGAGCACGTGACCTTGCGTGACCAGCCAATCGGCGAGGAAAAGGTCGCTTGTCGACTCTTGCTGCGTTAAGGACCGGGCCGCCGTCAGCAGGGATTTGCGCAACGTCTCTCGCTGGCGGGAAACGTTTAAGAACGCATAACGAATCCAGCGGAGACCCGGTTTGGCCGTTTTCATCTCTTCAGCTGCGTTCAGATACTCGTCCACGCGTTCCCATTGTCCGCTGGAACTGTAGTAGATCATCAGTGTCGTGAAGTCGGCGATGCTTGCTCCATCGTCAGCTAATGCTGTTTTCGCCGCCGCGATCGTGGGCAAGCGCTTTGGCAGCAGCAATGCGTCGTCAACCGTCGCAAGCTCGGTTTCGAATTGTTCATTCATTCCCTGTTCTGATAGTACCTTGGCAGTTACAGAGACGCGACTGGTTACGCCGTCGCTATGACGTGTCTCGATTGTGGTCGCGAGAGAGCGGCCCGCAAATTCCACGAAGTCGGAGAAGACGATTCGTGAAGTGACTTCACCGTCGACAACCGTAGCCTGCTCGGTCAACACATGGCGAGTCGTGTCGATCGTCAGCCTCAACACATATGTGGGATTGTTCTTGGTGCTCAACAGTAGCTGCTGGTGCGAGTCATCCAGCTTTACAACTCGCACGTCGTAGCTGCGATACATTTCGTGCAGCGGCGATAGAGAATAATCAACAAGCGTGATATTACGAACGCCCAGATCGCCGGAGGTGGCATCGCGCGCACGCCCCAGGCCAAAGCCGCGGCCCAGCACGCCGCGCTGGCCGCCTTCGCACCAGTTCAGCACACTTTGTCCTTCGTGGGGATCGTTGCGAACCAACCAGCGATCCTGGTCGTACAATTGTAATTGCGCGTCACGCCCAGTTATGATCTCGTGAAAGGCGTCAAAGTGTTCGGTCGTGCGGACGATCTGGATTCCTCCCTGGATCGAGCTGAGCGATTCGACTCGCAGCAGGCTCTTGGAAAGGTTGACCGCCGCGGCGGGCCAGGTCACCTGAATGTCGGGCGATCGGATGGCTGGCGACAAATCAGGAATCAGGTTTGTCAGCCAATCGATGTTACCCTTTCGCGTGACGTGGTTGCCAAGGTCACGAAACCCGCCGCTGACAATTCTCATATCAAAGTCGTAGCGCGAGTTGACATAGTCGCCGTAGCTTCCGAATTCGTTCGCAGGATAGTATCCGCCGATCTTCGACTTGTCGAAGAACAGGCTGTCTGTTGAGACGCTACGTCTCCCCAGGGAAGTTGCGCGATCAATAGACCTATCGCTCCACTTGCCGTTTCGTGCGAAACTGGTAAAGTCCGCACGTTCGCCGTACGGCCATGCTTCCCGACCGTTGAAGTTCAATCCTTCCGTCTCTTCAAAGTCCGCCGAGGACAAGGCGCCGTTCATATCGAGTTCGCTACCGTCAGCGAGGTACCGTGACTGGCCATTCCAGAGCTCCAGGCTCTTGAGTCCCAGGTTGGCATGGCTGGAGTAGTGGGCGAGCCCGCCGTCGACGCCGTGACGATGGTCAACAACCAGACTCAAGTCGGTCGCAAACGAGTCAATTTCACCGTGGCCACCGACGAAACTCCAGTTTTGCGGCGTGCTGCTGGGAGCCACCATGGCTCCTGCCAGACCAATGCCGTATCCACCGCCTCCACCGCCTCCACCGTATCCACCGCCTCCGTAAGGCTGGTTTGTGGAACCACGTCCCAGCTGCACGAGTTCATACAGTACCTGGCGACGAAGATTCAGGCGCCAGTCACTGGCCAGACGCATCTGCTGTTGCAGCAATTCGTACTTGGCATTGTCGCGGCCTGCGGCGAAAAAGCGTTCTCCGTCGCGCATTTGAAAGCGTCGTTTGACTTGAAAGCGTTCGCGGTCGGCATCGGACTCCAGAACCAGCAGCGACGTGTACGGAGTGATGATGTGATACTCCTCCGAAAGTGCGATGATTTCGTCCTTTACGCTGGTCGAAGAACCCTGTTCCAACAACTCGTCCAAATGCATTCTGGCCCAGAGTCGCGGAATGAAGGAATTCCCGTGCTCGGCATTGGCCAATCGCAGCGGCGCTGAAAAACGAACCGTCTCGTCACCCCGGCGGCCCGTAACAATAACGTCTCCGACCTGGTCTTCGCCCAGCGGCAAATAGCGGCCCAGGATGATCTGCTGTGTCCCGGCTGGCAGATTCGGTAGACGTCGCGGATAGACGCGAGCAACCTGCAATCCACGGAACTCCAGCTGCAAGTCGCGCAGGGACGGTTGCGTCATCTCGGCCAGCAGGGCCAGCGCCACCGACTGAGGTGTATCGCTGCCGGAAATCCGGCGAACCGAACCGCCACCCATTCCGGCGATTGCTTGCAGCACCGTTGGCTCGTACGAACTGCTGACGGCCACCGCGTGAAAAGTGGCGTCCGTGACGCCGTGGCAAGCGTCCTGCAGGCGCTTCGAGAACGCCACCGGATCGGCGTCGCGAGTCGTCACGATCCCGTCTCCGATATAGACCACGTGCGTTCCCGGTTGGACACGCCGAACGACGGCATTGAACGTCGTATCCAAATCGGTCCAGCCGAGTGAACGGCGTTGGCGCACCGCCTTGCGTGCGTGCTTCACGTTTTCCTCCGTCGCGGCAGTCGCGGCGTCAAAAATCCAGCGGCAATCCTTATCGCAGGTCGCAACGTCGAAAGTATCTTGTGGAGACAGCGATGTGAGTAGCGCCGTGAGAAGTTCGTTTTGAGTGCGACGATGTGTGTCGTCCATCGAAGCCGATGTGTCCGCCAGGATCAAGAGATCCAACGGACGGCCATCCTCGATGACTTCACGCTGCCAGGCCCCGCTTTCCGTGGGTGGAGTAAGCATGAGCATGAAGTAACCATCGTCGCCGCGCTCGTGCGGAATGGTGACGATACTCGGCTGATTCTCCGCGACCGTGAACTCCACTTCAAAATCGCGCTGCGGAGTGTACTCCTGGGCGCTGAACTCGACGTGCGCGGAGGAGCCCGTCGAGCGGACTTTGGCGGCGGGATGCGTCGGCGATGCCACGACCGATAGCGGCACAACGGAATTCACCTTCACGTCCATATTCAATTCGCGCAAGGGATGCTGCTTCAGCAACTCGCTTTGCAACGCGTAACAGTAGCGGTAGGAACTGCCGGTTTTGGGAAGCACTTGAGTGTAGGTGATCTTGACCCGTTTTTCAGAGTGCGCTTCGATCGGAAACACGCGGGCTTTAAAGATATTGCCTCCGGTCCATTCCAGCAGTCCCGGATCGCGTTTTTCCCGCAGGATGGTTTCGTAGATCTCACGAGCACGCTGCTTCTCGACCACATCGGCTTCGATCAGATCGTTACCAATCCACATACCAAACCCGGAAATCGAAGCGTCCTGCGGTAGCGGAAAGTAAAACGTCCCTTCCAATCGACCGTCGGTGTGGTTCACAAACGATTCCTCAATTGTCGTGCGTGCGATCTGATCACGAATATCGACCGTCACATGGTGGTACCCGACGGTAAGCGGAACATTGCGACCGTCGACCAGCGCTACGAGCGAGCCGATCGACTCGTTGCTGGTCGACCCTTCAAAACCTTGCAGCCACTGCGGCTTGCTTTCCAGTCGCACCAATTTTTCGGTTTGCCGATCCACACGCAGCATCTGCAAACCCTTGATTTGAGAGACTTTGCCGCGCGGATCGACCAGTTCGACGGCGGCCGACGTTGTCGGCTCGATGGCAATCTCGCCCGCCAGCAGCCGCAGTCGAGCGGAAGTGACCACTTCTAGCAGTGTGCCCGGGCCAAGGATGAGTTTGCCGTGGTCGCCGAGCTGCACGGCAGCGGCATTGGCGCCACGCAAATCGGTTCGCAGCCAATCTCCCGGCTTCAGCGTCAGCGGCCGGCACACGGGCGTCCAACGACTGTGCAGGACCGGTTTGATGGAAACCATTCCTTGAACGTCGACGACCTTGCCAACGCGGTCGTCCTTGCCAAGTATTCTGGCGACCGCGAACTTCTGTTCCAAAATGTCTTGCGCCGGCAGGCTCAACGTGAGTTTCGATTGAGACGTGCGAGTTCCATCCGCGCCGATCACGTCGAGCAGCAGCGACCGCAAGATCAGGTTCCCCGCATCCGCCGTCGCGTACACCTGGACCGTACTGCCGTCACCTTGCTGCATCGTTTGCTGGAAGACAAGCTCGTTCCCACTGTCACCTTCACGATTGCGGCGACCGTGAACTCGGCCAATCTGCTTGCGGACGCGTTCGTCGGCCACGTTGAAGAAACCCAAGACGTCCAGACCGTCCTGATCGCGATAGGGAAACGCATCCTGGCCCAGAACTGTTTCGGTCGGGGACAGCGACCACTGACGATCACCGTCCACCAATCGAAAGGAGCCGTCCTGGTCGTCGATACGCAGCTGACGCGAGTCGCGAATCCAGACAGTCTGCTGCCGGTCGCCAGATGCAAAGGACAGGCAAACGGCCTGCTGCGTGGTCGACCGCGTCCGAGCCTCCCCCAGCGTGGGCGCCGATTCGTTTGTCGACAACATCGCGACAGCAACCAGCAGCAGTGCAACGATACTCAGCACTCCCACACGAAATCCGACCGCGGCGAACGCTTCGCGGCGTGCGTTGCTTCTGGAAGTTGTCGCCGACTGTGGCGTTACAACATCGGGTGTTTGCAGGAACGCTTCCGTCGACTTCTCCCGCAGTCGACTCAAGAACCCGCGATCCGGCGCGGCTCCCGAGTGATTGAGTACACCGAGGACCGTTTTCATCTGCTCGTCCGTCAATTCTTCTTTGTCGTTCATCGTTCTATGGTTCCATATCGCCAAAGTGTCGTTGTCCACGGTGCCTCATACGGCTTGCGAACGACCACCACTCCCTTCGGCGGGATAGTGATCGCGGGCCGTTCATCAGGGCACATTTTGACCTGGTTGTAGCCGCTGGTAGGCCTGCCGGAACGCGCGGCGCGCGCGGGCCAGCTTGGATCGAATCGCCGTGCTGGTCGTTTGCAATCGCGTCGCCATCTCGTCGACCGATTCGTCGTCGAGGTACCTGGCGGTTAACAACGTTCCGTAGTTGCCGGGCAGACGGTGCAAAACATCGCGTACCACCAGTGCCACTTCTTGGCGCAGCGAATGACTCGCGGGCGTTTCCAGCAGTTCGCCGACGTTTGTGGACATCTGCCGCTGGAACGCGTCGGCACAACGCTGTCGCTGTGCTTCTTTGCGAAAATGCAACGCCGCCTGGTTGCTGGCGATACCGCACAACCAATTCCACAGGCAGCCGCGGCGTTCGTCGTAACTGGCGGCGGAACGCGCTGCTGCGAGGAATGTCTCTTGCACGATATCGGCCACGTCCGCGGGAAAAGGGCCGACGCGACGCGCCACGTGTACCCAGATTGCTTCGGCGTATTCGTCGTACAGCGCATGCCAGGCCGCCGCGTCTCCACAACGCAATCCCGCAACGATGCATGCCTGTTGGGATCGTTCCATGTGCAACCGTTTACGTACCCAATACCGGAGTTCGTCAATCCGCTCGGCGTTCCGTGGTCCCTGGGCCTCTCTGCGTGCGCTCAAGTATCGTGGTTTCCACGGCCCGTGTCGAATGGCAGGCATTGGTCGCGAAGACAGCAGACCTCGAGTCCCGCCATAGATTTGCGCGCCGCGACGGCAGTGTGTCGCAAGAAATCGGAAAAAGTCCCGTCATGGCTGACATTTGCACGACAGTGCGGCCAGTCCGCGTCTTGGAGTACGTTCCGGGAGGAGATTCGTCCCTCGGTCGGTCGCGGAACCCGGAACGCAAATGGGCCGGTAGTGCAAGGCGTGAGCATTGCTACTGGTCGTAGTTCCGCGACTCCGTTCGCGGGACCTTGCCGCCCACCGCGGACTACTTGCCGGCTTTCGAGGGCGGCCAGAAGTTAAGCCAGCGGCCGTGCTTGGCTTCTCCGGAATTCGCGGCACCTTCGTCGGAAATGCCACACAGTTTGCGGGCCAGGCCGTTAATCGATTGCGTGACTGCCGCGCGCGGGGCCTGCTCGAGCAACGGCACGCCGTTGTTGCGGACTTCCACCATCGCCTTGAAATCGTTGGGCAGCTTCCAATAGATTTCGCGCCCGATGGTTTCCTCGGCCTTCTTCTGGCTGATCGAACTGTCGAGTCCGAACCGGTTGATGACGACCTTGACCTTTTCAGAAACGCCGGCGATGTCTTCAAAGGAACTCAACAGCCGCACCACATTACGCAGGCAGGGAAGGTCCAGTTGCGTTACCAGCAGGATATGCGTGGCGTCTTCGAGGGCGACGAGGTCGAGTTCGCTGTAGGTCTTTGACGTGTCAATGATCAAGTGCGAAAACGTGGCCCGCAACAAACCGAAGACGCGATGGAGGTCGTCACCGTGAATGTCGGACGTATCCTGGAGTTGCACAGGGCGGGGCAGCAAGTAGAGCCCCGACGAATGCTTTGTGAGCGACTGCTTCAGCAGCGAAAAGTCCAGCCGCGCGATGTTCTGGGCCACGTCGGCCAACGTGTATTCCGGAATGGTGTCAAGATAAACGTCGGCGTCTCCGAGCGCCACGTCCAGATCCGCCAGCACGACGGAGTTTGCCGAGTCGGCAGCCAGGGCACAACCCAGGTTGACAGCCAGGCTGGTACAACCAACACCGCCAGTGGCCCCGCAAATGGCGACCACCTGACTGCTGCGCGACTTCTTCCTTCCGTCCGACCCGGCACCGCTGGTATGGCACATGCGCTCGACAGCGGCCACCCGCTCCTCGACGTTGACCGGTTGCGTCAAGTACTCCTTCGCCCCGGCGCGCATCGCCTTCAGAATGATCTGGCCGTCCGTCAGGTTGCTCAATACCAGCAGGCCGCAATTCGGAGCGGACTTTGACAGTTCGGCGATCAGATCCAGCGCCTTATCGGGATCGTCGCTGATCGAGATGATACCGACATCGGGATTGGTTTGCCCCACGACATCAATGAAGAACTCGTAACGAGAGCATTCCGCCTCCAGCCACATGGCTTCCATGCCCAGGAGCATGTTCTTTAACGACTCCCTTGACGGGTCGCTCGGGTCGACAATCGCTATCCGGATTACGTTACTCATCTTGTTTGCGTACTCTTGGTTTCCGTGACGGGATCTATCGTTCTTGGCGACGACCGAAGTCGGCCGAATCAAAATACAGCTACTCTATTTTAGGACGTCGTAGCCCACAGGGCCGATCAAGTTGGGTTTGGGTTTTACGATGGGCGCCGGCTGCTGCGGCAGACGCATGTTCGGGTTCTGTTGCCTTTGAGGATTCGATACCGGACTGACGTGGACCGGTTGATGAGTCATGACGGGTCCATACTGTGGGTCCTGGGCTGCGCGATGGCCCGCCGGTCCTGGCTGCGGCTGCCGGGGGCTGGCGGAGAATGCGGCGTGTCCCACCTGCTGACCGCCATACGGCACCGCGCTTGCCGGCGCGTTGGCCGGGAAGGCCGGAAAACTGATTGGCGGCTGGCACTGCTGGCATTGCCCGCAGCGGCCGTCGTTGCAGCATTTCGGAACTTCCACGTAGCCGCGGTAATACAGTTCCACATCACTCGGGGAACCGGTAAACGTGCCGGGGCCGCAAGGCGGCACTTCTTCGGCACTCATCGGACCAACGAATTCCGGCGTTACCATGATCAGCAATTCGATTTCGTTCTGCTGTTCCTGCGTACGGCGAAACATCGCGCCGATCCAGGGCAGGTCGGAAAGCCAGGGAATGCCCGAGTTTCGCGCGTCGGTTTCGGTCTGGATCAAACCCGCCAGCGCCAGTGTCTGGCCCGCCTCCATTTCGACGGCGGTGTCAACCCAGCGTGTCCGCAAGCCCGGCACACTGAACCCGTTAAATGAAACACCGCTGCCTTCGTCCAGGGCGCTGATCTGCGGCCTGACTTCCAATCGCATGCGACCGTTGCCGAGCACGATGGGAACGAATTCCACTTGCGTCCCGTACTGGCGGTATTCAACCGACAGGGCGCCTTGCGTCTGCGGCACGATGATGGGGAATTCGCCGCCGGAGTTAAAACTGGCGGGCCGGCCACTGACCGTGGTGAGCGTCGGTTCGGAGAGGATCCGGGCCAGACCATTGTCGCGGAGCATGTCCACGAATCCGAAAAAGGCGCCAGCGTTGTCGACGATGCCGAATGCCAGGGTTTCGGCGAATCCCGATTGAACCATGTTGGGGTTGAGCGTATAGCTCGAGATGTTGCCGGTCGGATGTGAAATGATTGAATCGTTGCCGTTGAAGAACGCCCAGTCGACACCCACCTTGCGCAGCTTGGTACGGGACACTTCCAGGATCTTCACGTGCAACAGGACTTGCTGAACTCCGCCGACCATAATGTTATTGATGACTTGCGGGAAGTAATCCTCCGCCATGCGAATAATCGGCGTAACCATCTCGGCACTGGGAACGAAGCCCGAGATCGACACGCTGTTCGGCAAAGCGCGAACCCGCAGGACCGCTTCCGGAAACTCGTTCGCCAGCAAATTCTGCAGCTCGCGGGCGTCGCCGCTCACGACGACGTCAACCGTGAAAATGCTGTTGTTTTCGTCCCACATGTTTAGTTGGGTGACGCCGGCGGCGAGTGCCGACAGTTGGATCTGATTGGGAGACAACGGTGTCGCGCGGACAATATCGGGATTGTTTACCAGCATCCGCGCAACATTGGTTTCCATGGTAAGGATACGACTGGTGTTGATGATCATCTCCAGGCGCTGGGCCGCCTGCGTCACTCGGAATTGAACCGATTCCCGCGCGACGCCTGGTTGCGCGATTCCGGGTTGGGCGACACCTGGTTGTGCAATTCCAGGCTGCGCCGCTCCGCCGTTGGGGCCTGGCACGACCTGCGCACAGACCCGCTCGGGCAAGCCAACGTAAGTTGTGCATGCAGCCAAAACAGCGGCACAGATAATACCCCGAAACACAGTTGATGACTGCGTGACCATCCGTATTCATCCTTGTTGGGCTGTCAACCCGCCCCCGGCGACCCATCCTTGGGGGAGGCATTCCTGACAATGGGTCCGAGACCCGTTTACGAAGTGAAAGGTTTACGTGGCGATGCGTTCCTCATCGCCCTGGTCGGTCTCAACGTGGCTGCCGTTGTCCGTCTCGTTGTGATCCTGGTTGTCGCGCGGGGCCGGTTGCGGTTCCGGTATGATGAACCGGCCGCTGCGCTCGTCGCTAGCGTTATCATCACTACGGTTATCGGCATTTAACCAGGCGTTACTGCCGTTATTTTCGGTAAACGTGGGCGCTTTCGTACCTCCCCCCGTGCCCAGTTCCACCGCTTCCGGCATCAAAGTGGTATCCTCCCACTTGTATTGCGTGATCCCGTCGGGCGTGTGAATCAGCATGGTGTGACCCTTCTTGACAGCCACTTGGACCGGCTCCGGAGCGGGTTCGGGGGGCACCCGATTCTTGAGGAAATCGAGAAATGCATTGGGGTTACCGGGTGCGGGCTGCGGTTCCCGAGAAGCATCATCGGGTTCACCCAGGATGTCGGCGATGGTCACGTCGTCGTCTTCTTCGTCGTCGGTGACTTCGTCTTCGCGGCGCAACATCAAGTGAAGGTCACCCAGCTTGTCTGCTAGCATGACCTTCTTTGCTTGCATGGGTTTTACCAGCAGCGTGACCGTCTTGGCCTGGATCGCTTTGCCTTCTCCGTCGATCGACCGCTTCATCTCGGCGTCGATCGCGAAGATGGTGACGTCGCGAAGGATGGTTTGCGTCTTGGTTTCGGGAACTTCCTGGCTCTTGCGGAGAAACACCGTAATGTCCACCTTGTCGCCGGCTTTCAGCAGTCCCGACAAGGCCGTATCCATTTGTACTTTAATCGAAATGGCGCGGTAGCCGGCCGGGACAGCTTCCCCCGCGCTGGCGTTGGTATCACTGATCTTGGCAAGGCGGATTGGTTCTCCGGGAAAAATGCGGACCAAAGCGTACTTCTCGTTCACATCTTCCAGCGTCCGAATGGCATCTTCAGGAATTCGGTCTTTCGGCCACGGTTCGAGCTTCACGTTTTCGGCGGTAAACTGTTTGCCAATCTCGATATCCGTCAGCGCGACGATGATCTCTTCCATTTCGATTTCCGTGGCTTGCGGCCGCGCTTCCAGGTACTTGGTAGCGCTGACGGCGGCGATGCTGCCACAACCCAAGGCAATAACGAGCAAGATGAGCGACTTGGCCTTCATAATCATTTCCTTCAGGTTGTGTTCGCCTACCGCGGCAGCAGGAACGCAGCGTGTTCTTCAGCTCAACTAGTGGAACGTTTCTTCAGGGTTTTTGTCCGATCGCGCCTCCGCCAGCGGAGCGCACGGAATTACTGGTCTATTCGCGTCGCATCGTCGACGAAGCAGCCATCGTTCTCCCTTCCAGGAAGAACGCCGGCATCCAACTGACGTGGTCGTACGACATGCTGACGGCGACGGTGACTTCTTCTCCGGATTCGGGCAGGGTATTGGGTATCGTTACGGTAACGTGCTGCTTGTCGTTGCCGGTGGCACGAATGGAACAGCTTTCCAAGTAACCGCGGACACCGTTTTCGATGGTTTCGGGCGTGGATGTATCCAGGACGGCGCGTCGAGCGCCCTCGCGCGCGGCGTTGGTAATGATCTGTTGGACCATAATCATGCGTCCGTATTCGATCATGCCAAACACAAGCATGACGAAAAGGGGCGCTACAATGGCAAACTCGACCGCTGCTGCCGCACGTCGCTGTTTTCGGTATGATCCGCGCAAACGGATGATCTTCGTTGCTGCAGACCGCACATCCGGTTGCGCTTTCGCAAACTCGCCAGTTGGTAAAGTCGACACACTCATCTCCTTACAGAAGCATTCCGGCCCAGGCGAAGTAGCCTATGGTGCCCAAGGCGATGGGAATCCCGTACGGTAGCAGCGTCATGGAGGGTTTTCGTTCCGCTGCCATGGCGGCCAGCGTCTCGGGATTGCGAATCGTCAGTATCTCGGTCCCGATCATCCAGAACTGGGTGATGTGCTTCTTGAGCGTCCCGCGGAAGACGACCATCAGTACCGCTAGCACGGCGCCGACGATCACAGAAACGCAGAAGCCGTAGGTCGTGTGTTCCCAGTGCACCCAGGCTCCCACACCCGCCAGCAATTTAACATCCCCGGCCCCCATGCCTCCGATGGAGTAAGCCGGCAGCAGCAACGCCAGACCAACCAGCGTGCCGAACAGGCTCCAGCCCAGGCCCTCCCAGCCAAATGCGAACGAACTGTAGATCCAGCCGCTGAACACCATGGGGAAGGTGATCCAGTTGGGAACCTTTAATTGAATGCCGTCGATCACTGCTGCCACGATCAAGGTGATCGTTACGACCCAGATCGGCCAATGCGAAAGGACGGATTGGAACCAAGCGGTTTCTGCTAACAACATGATGCCCTCGTGCGACTCTATTTCTGTTTTCGAGTTGACTCGACTGTCGCCGATCCAACGCGGTGGCTTTAGACTCAGATCCGAGCCGTCACCAACCAACTACTGATCGCCGCGGCTACTGTAAAAGCGTAGCATATGATTTCCGCGACACCGCCAAATGCGTTGATGGGAAGAATGGGCAGTGGATTCATCGTGCTTTCTCTCTGCCGCTCACCGGCGGCGATCGCGAAACTGCCAAAAAACACCCCCTTGCCGCCGGGCGACAAGGGGGCGTGACTTCTGTTCGCGTCATACAAGGTCGACGATTCTGCCTGGACCGTTAGGTCGAGCCGATCTGTTTACCGATTTCGTCAAACACGTCGCTGGCGTTTCGACCGATCGTGGTCACGCCCGCGATGCAGACGACAACGATCAACGCCATCATGACGGCGTATTCAACAGCCGTGGGGCCGTCTTCAGACACGAGAAAATGCTGGACCTTCTTAGCGAGACTTTTCATGGTTTCCTCCAGTAGTTGGATTGTGTTCGGCCTGGTTACCGAAACAACCCGCCAGAACAAGGACACGTTCCGAGCTTTATTGAACGCTCCGCCGTTGCCGGCGTAAGCCTGCCCTGGCGTTCTCCAAAACTCGTTTTACGACGATAACGTTGCCTCGTGCTCGACTCCTACGTCTAGCGGATTCACCTGTCGGCGATTCCACCACAACTTTCGGTAGCCAGGCTGCCGCGCGGGTTCCGCGTGGCCCTCAGCTTTGCGTCCCGGCCTCGCGACCGGTTTGCCCTTCTCGAGTGTGAGGCTTTGCAGGCCATTGGAAAAAGGTTTTCCGACTTCATACAGGCAGCAATGCCAACGTGCGCTCCTGCCTGCAATAGAAACCTATGTCACCGCCGGGCCATGTCAAATTGGAAAACTTGAGAGAAAGCCATGAAAGCGGCGAGATTCTTGAGCATCGCCTGGCGGTTGTAGTTGTTAGGATTGCAACGACACGGCGACGGCCGGTTTGTTGACGAAATCGAACAATGTCGCTGTTTTTCAACAGCCGCCCACGCGAATATCGACGTATTCTTTCGCATTCGGAACAACCATGTTCGGTGAGCGGCATGCAGACGGCGAAAACAGTAGCGGGTCCCGATGGGCCGGTGTCGCGCGACGAGGTCCGCGATCGTGCGATCGAATACTTGACGCAACGTGCCGTCTGCGGTTATCACGGCCACGATTCCCCCGCCTGCGAACCGACGGCGCTTGCGGCACTGGCCTTGCTGGCCGCGAAACAGCACGCGGCGGCGGCTCGCGCGGTCCACTGGCTGCAGCAAGCACAGACCCAAGCCGGATCGGTCGGCGTCCGACCCGGCCACGATGTTCCCAGCTGGCCGACAGGACTCGCCGTGCTCGCCTGGCAGGCGGCGCTGCGACTGCTGCCCGATCCGCCGCGCACGATCGTGGCGTCACGGGATCGAGCTGTTGCCTGGATCTTGAGTACCGCGGGGGAAACGTCGAAACGCGACGAACTCTGCGGCCACGACACCACGCTTGCCGGCTGGCCATGGGTGACAGGTACGCATTCCTGGCTGGAGCCAACCGCGCTGCAAGTGATGGCCCTGAAAGCCGCTGGCCAGGCCGGGCACCCGCGAACGCGGGAAGGAATCGCCTTGCTGCTGGATCGTCAACTGCCCGCGGGCGGTTGCAATATGGGAAATACCACCGGGATCGGACAGGGGCTGCGTCCGCAGCTGCACACTTCCGGCATCGCGCTGCTGGCACTGGCCGGAGAACCGTCAACGCCCCGCGTGCGGAAGTCGATTCACTATGTGCAAAAGCAGCTGCCGCTTCCCGGTGGCGCGCTTTCGATCTCCTGGGGAATCTTGGGACTGTGTGCACACGAATCGGATTCCGCGATCGAACCCGCTATCTTGCAGCGCCGATTGGAACGCCTGCCTTCGCCGCATGCGGTCGCCCTGTTGTTGCTGGCCACGATGCGGAACGACTCGCCGCTCATCCCTCTAGTCCAGGGAGCGTGGGCATGACCGTCGGGCGCCGATCCATCCTGTTTGGCGGAGCGCTGGCGGCTGCCGGACTGATCTCCTATCCCCTCAATCACCGCCGTAACCCGCCTCGCGCTCCGGTCTTCATCGCGCGGCATCAGCGTTACGACGGCGCCCTGCTGATCGGCACGATTCGCGACGGCTTGACCGCGGCTGGACTGAATGTAGCGGCTCTCCAAGGGCGGCGCGTCCTGCTCAAACCCAACCTGGTGGAACCTTCGCGAGATTGCCCGCAGATGACGACGCATCCCGCCATGATCGCCGCGGCCGCCGAAGTGTTTCGGCAGTGGGGCGCGGAGGTGTCGGTCGGCGAAGGGCCGGGGCATGTCCGCGACACGGAAATGGCGCTCGTCGAATCGGGCGTTCAAGAGCTGCTGGATAGCGCCGGCCTGCCGTTCCAGGACCTGAACTATGAAGACGTCGGTTGGGTCAAGAACGCGGGCGGCGAGTCTCGTTTGCCGGGATTCTTCTTCCCGCGCTCGGTGCTGGAGGCCGACCTGGTGGTGACCATGCCCAAGATGAAAACGCATCACTGGCAGGGCGTCACGGCATCGCTGAAGAACATGTACGGCGTGATTCCGGGGATCAAGTACGGCTGGCCCAAGAATGTCTTGCACTATGCTGGGATTCCGCAAACGGTTGTCGATATCAATGCGTCGCTGCCTGCCACGATTGCGATCGTCGATGCCATCGATTGCATGGAGGGGGACGGACCGATTATGGGAACCCTGAAACGCATGTGCCTGGTCGTCGTCGGCGCGTCCTTGCCGGCGGTCGATGCCACCGTCTGCCGGTTGATGGGCCTGAATCCCCATGCCGTTCCCTACCTGAGGCTGGCCGACGGCAAACTGGGTTTCCTGGCCCAGTCACGCATGGTGCAGTGCGGCGAACCATGGGAAACGGTGGCCTCCGAATTCAAGATCCTCGACCTGCCCCACCTGCAGTCACTTCGACCACGTTCTGGCGAGCTGGTGACGTGA
>CALBSZ010000501.1 GCA_937967665.1 uncultured Planctomycetaceae bacterium | reverse complement strand
GAGCTCCCAGGCTGCAAAACACTGGGGGCTCGTTTCACTCGACCCCAGCCACCCAGTTCTAATGCTTCTACTTGACAAAGCACTAGTTCGACAGCACCAGGTTTGCGGAAATCGGCAAGAATACAAGCACGCAGCGCGAGCAAGTGTGTTAGGACGTGAGTGTAGCAGATGATTCGTTAATTGACGGGGTGGTTTACAACGCCGGAGACGTTACACGCCCGGGCGACTCGCACTAATTGATTTCACCCGGGCGGGATTGCGGCTTCGAAACCGCAGAGGAGGCGCCCATCACCTGTTCCATGACCCAGGTGTTCACGTCGGAAAGCATTTTCGTGGTCAGGTCGTCGCCACAGGGGTACTGCCGTAGCGTGACGTTCATGCCGGCGACGTGAAACAGCCGCAACTCCTGGCAGGACCGGTCCAAAGTGTACTCTTGCGAATCGCGGCCGTGAGCAATGAACAACGGCAACTTGCGCACTCGATCTAACTGAGTGAGCGGTGTTTCCTCCAAGGGAAACGCGCCGCCGATGGACAACACGCCTGCAAAGCGGTCCGGGTACGCCAGTCCAATTCGCTGGGCCATCGTGCCGCCGCATTGAAAACCGGCGAGAAAAATTCTTGTTGGCGAAATGTTGAAGCGCTGCCGCGCAGCTTCAATGGCCGCCGTCGTCGCCTGCTCCGCATAAGAAACGTCCCCCGGCGTCGCCTGCCAGTGATAGCCGCGGCCATCCGACTGGGCCGTTGTGCCGCGTGGTCCCACGCCGGCGTAGTTGCGCATGCTGATCAAGGGCAGCACGCGCTGCAGCTGGCGTTCGTCATCGCCGGGACCGTGTAACCAGACCAGCAGCGGGTAGGCGTAGTTTTTTTCGTAATGCAGCGGCGCGAAGAGCGTGTGATGAAAACCGCGGCAAGGTGATTTCGATAGGACCGCTTGCTCGACGCGCGAAGAACGCGTCGGTGCCACGGCCAACGGGGGCGCCAGAGGCTGAAGTCGATTCATGGCTGTTTGCTATGTTGAACCGAAGCTCGATTTCCGCCGCGACGGAACGGTCGTGACGGGCCATCAGGCCGGTTTCTATTCAAGTTTTCAAGATGTGTCAACGTGAAAGCGTACACCCTAAACCGATGGCCATCCAAAGGCAAGGCGAACTCACGCAAGTTTTCTAAAAACGCGCCTGATGATAGCACTCTTGGTTCGAGACCGTCGAAACGACCACCGTTGTTCGGTGATCGTAAGACTTTCTCCAGCAGTGTGACGCGGGCGCTGCTACTCCGGCGTTTCGATTCGTCCGATGGAATTCGAAATCAACACGTGGGAGGCAGGCTCCGAACCTCCGGGCTTCCGCGACGCGTGTGGTGAACATGCACTGGCTGTCTCGCGCGTGATGGCCAGCGGTTCCCCGCCACGGTATGCCGCCGCGCTGCGTATCACACCAACTTGGCCATGGCGGCGACCAGATCCTTCACGGCGTCGACACTGTGCTGAAAACTCTTCTGCTCTTCGGCTGTCAATTCCAGTTCGACAATCTTTTCCACGCCCCCGGCTCCCAGGATGACCGGAACGCCGACGTAGTAGCCGCCTACTCCGTATTCCTTGTCGCAATAGGCGGCGCAGGGAATCAATCGCTTCTTGTCGCGCACGATCGCTTCCACCATTTGCGCTGTTGCCGCGGCGGGCGCGTAATAAGCGCTGCCAGTCTTCAGCAAGCCGACGATTTCAGCACCTCCCGCGCGCGTGCGCTGTACGATTTCGTCGAGCCGATCTTTGGGGATCAATTGAGTCACCGGAATCCCTCCCACCGACGTGCAGCTGGGCATGGGCACCATGGTATCCCCGTGTCCCCCCATCAGCAGCGCCGATACGTCTTCGACACTCACACCCAATTCCATCGCCAGGAACGTTCGATAACGGGCGGTATCCAATACGCCGGCTTGCCCCAGGACACGGTTCGGCGGAAAATCGCTCACCTGCAACGCGCGCTGGACCATCGCATCCAACGGGTTGCTCACTGCGATGATTACGGCGTTGGGACTGGTGGCTTTCACTTCCTGGACGACCGCGCCCATGATCTTGGCATTGGTGGCCAGCAGATCATCACGGCTCATGCCCGGCTTGCGCGGAATACCCGCCGTAATCACGACGACGTCACTGTCCTTGGTCGGCCCGTAGTCGGTCACGCCAACGATATTCGCGTCGAAGCCCATGATGGGAGAAGATTGCATCAAATCGAGCGCTTTCCCTGCCGGCATGCCTTCGGTCTGAGGAATATCGACCAGGACAATATCGCCCAGTTCCGCGGCGGCACACCAGTGAGCCGTGGTGGCTCCCACGTTTCCGGCTCCGACGATCGTAATCTTTGCGCGACCCATAATCTCTCTCCCGTGTCTGGAGTTCCCGTATAGTTTCAAAACAACGAATATGAAGCGCCGGCGGGATTCGTCAAGTGGGTGTGCGTTTTTTGCGCGCCGCGCGCCACTCGATGCAATCGCCCACTCCTTCCAATGGCGTTGCCGCGTGATCAGCTGTTCGGCACGCGGCAATTGGACGTCTCGACGAAAGCGGGAGGATGAAGGTGAAATGGTAGGTGCCGACGCCCTGCTGGACGTCGCGCGTGGTAAGATTGCGTGGAGGGACGTTGTCATTGTCGAACGATGAAAGGAAATCCCGTGTCAGAACAAACTCAGAAATCGTGGTTCGGTCGTAACTGGTTTTGGGTCGTTCCCATCGGCTGCCTGGCACCGGTACTCGTCTGCGGAGGCTTCATCGCGTTCGTTGGCGGAGGTGTGTTTGCGATGATGAAATCATCAGAGCCGTACCAGCAGTCGCTGGAACGCACTCAAGCGGACGCGCGCGTTCAAGCGCTGCTGGGAACGCCGATCACATCCGGCTTCACGACGACGGGCAATATCCAGCTGAATAACGACAGCGGCCAGGCGGACATTTCGTACACGGTTTCCGGACCGCAAGGATCGGGGACCGTTCATGTCGTGGCCGAAAAAGCGGGGGGTGCCTGGACTTATTCGAAGATGACCTTCTCGAACGCCGGGGAAGAAATCGACCTGCTGCCCGTAGGGACGCCCACGCAGTAGAAGTAGCGCCACTGGAGCGCGTGTTCTCCGTGACGCGTGCAAAGATGAACCCGCCGAGACACATCAAGGGAGATCACTGAAGTCGGGTTTGTTGTCCGGGGCGTCGAGCTGGTCGAGGGATTTTGGGGCGAGTTGCCGCGCCATGGTTTCCCGTTCGAAAGCCTCGTCGCGGCGATTGTAATTCCAGATTCCGAACCAGGCGATGCCGAGGACCGCCAGGAAGCCGATGCCGATGACCAATCCCCAGATCGGATTCGTCGAGTAGTCGCGGATCACCACGCGCGGCTGGATCCCGATGAACATGGGGCTGGGCTGCCTCTGCCGCTGTTCGTGCTGGGAAATGAATTCCGACTTGTACGCGGCCAGCTTGAAATAGAAGCCGGTGATTTCAATCTCCTGATTCATGTCGTCCTGGGGAGGCAAATCGGGAGGCAGGCTGGTCACGCAGCACATGACCGGGAAACGCTCGGTGAATACGACTCCTTCATCTTCACGGGTGCCTTTTCCAATGCGAACGGGTTGATCCCCCAACGGCACGAACATCCCGATCTCGTAGTAGTGATCGATTCCGAATCGCTGGCGGATATCGGGATCATTGACGGCGATCCGCGTGATCCGTCGCGCATTACCGGTAAACCGAATCAAGCGGCCGTGTTGCTGTTGCGGCTCGGTCAACAGCGGCGCGATATCAAATTTCGCGGTCGCCGCGTTGCGCAGCTGTGCCGGATCGGCGGAATTTGCGGCCGCGATCATCTGATAAAAGCATTCGCGATCGCGGCTGCCAAGCCACTGGCGATTCAACTTCTTGACGTCGTCAATCAAACCGACGTCCATGCCCAGGGACGCCAGGCGAACCAGGTCTTCCGTGATTCCCAATTCTGGTTGCGGCTGCGTCGGATACCAAGCGGCGCGATCGGTGGCAAACACGAGATGTGTCTGGTCGTCTTGCGGAGTCGCCCTGTGAAGGAACATTGCCAGGCATCCGGTTTCGTAGTCGACAGCTTCCTCGAGACGCCACGCTTCCGGAAGCTGACGCGCGTAAATGACAAGCGGTGATCCGTTGACGTCGACATCCAGAATATAGAACTCTTCAAAGTCAAAGATCTCCACCAGTTCGGGAACGATCTCATGCGCGGTAATCCGTTTGACTCTGCCGCGGAGGCGAAGGAACTGGATGCGATACGGTTTCGGTTCGTCACGTATTGTGGTTAACGAAACATCGCGCACCAGCGGCTCGATGTTCTCGACACCAATGCGGGGCAGGTTGTAGAGGATTTTGACCAGCGCTTCTGCGTCGGGGTCGGGCGGGTTGTCGTCAAAGAACGAGTCGAATTCACTGTCCTCCATGTTCGGCATGAAGTCCCGCGGATTCACGGCTCCCAGGCTGGGCAACTTGCTCGCTTTCGGTTCCCGCTTGTTCCAAGGCAGGTCGCCCAGATCGCCGAGGGGCGTTGGTGTGGTGTTGTCCGTCGGCGCAACGGGCTCGGCGTCCGTATCTTCTTCAATCGTAACGTCGTCGATAACTTGCGCTGTATCGGCAGTGTCCTGGGCGAATACGAGTGCGGCCGTCGGGGTGATGCTCAAAACAACTGCCAAGACGCATGTGCCGCGGAAGCCCGGGAAGACGAGGAAGACGTCGCGCAGCAGCCAAGGCGTGCCCGGCCATCGTGTTGCCCCTGTCGGCTGTCCAACCCGAGTTTGTATGGTTGTCCCCTGCCCTGTCGCGTCGGGGTAGCGGCTTGCCGTCATCCTTGAATGCCTTTTTCTTGAGCGAGTGCTTGCAGCTTTTCGCTGATGGTCACAACATTACTATCGTTTTGCAGCTGGGCGAACGTGGGATCCTCCGGTTCATATTCCTGGGATGGTTCTCCCCGGCTCCGCAAGTAAACGGTGACGGAGACGGCGATGGCCAAGAGTGCCGCGACGATCACCGCGCCTACGATCAGGGATACGTCCGGGGTTCGCGCGACGGCAACCTCCTGCGGGGTCCAACGGGGGATCTTGGCCAATACCAGGGGCGCGATGCTGGTGGCGCTGTCGGCGGAACGATAAGCGTAGCGTTTGAAAAAATAACAAGTGAACTCGGCGTCTTCATTCAAGGTCGCGTAGTCGTTACCGATCTCCGGAAAGCCCGTTGGCAATTCCAGGCAGTAGACGACGATCGGCGTATTGGGACCGCCCGCCGGTTTCAACCAGAAAAGATAATAGTGATCGATGCCATAGATGTTAGCGGGTGCCGAAACGCGTCGCCCCTGCCGCAACTGCCCCCGGATGCGGACGAGTTTCCCGCGGTAGTCGTTGGACTGTTTATACAACTGCAGGAACCCCACGCGTTCGGGCTCTAACGCCAACAAGGCGTCCGTATCGACACGATTCAGTTCGTCCATGAATCGAAACCAGGCGTGGCTTTCGACATAGCGGTGTACCGTGTTGTCCTGCACCGCTTCCAGGTCGATGGCGGCGATGACGGCGTCGCAGTCGCCCAGCAGTTCACGCTGCGCTTCGGACAGGGGCGTGTCTTCCCGCATCGCGGCGAAGGCGGGTTGCAATTCGTTCTTCCATTGAATCTCGAGTTCTTGAATGATGGTGAGCCACTGTGCCTTGTGTTCAGGCGGGATGTCCGCGTCGGCCAATGTTAAGGACTCGTGAGCCTCGCGGAGATAAGCTTCCCAGCCCTCGTCCAGCTTGCTCAACACATCCGCCCAACGCTGCCGGTCGTTTTCTTCGAGAGACTTCTGGTCGCGCGCGGCCAGGAACGCTTTATCCAGCAAGGTGCGCTGATCGTTGTCCAGCAGCGCTAGGACTTCCTTCCAACCAGCTTGTCGCGCGCGGGCCAGTGGGTTCTCGGCCGCTTTCAGCTCTTCCTGGATGTCCGCCGCACGGGCCTGCGTCACCAGGATGCCCAGCGAACTGGCGGCAGCCGTATTCCTTTCCGTCTTTAGCCGAGTGTCGATGTCTTCATGAGCCATCTCGGCAGGAGTCAGTTTTTCGGTCGTGTCGGACCCGAAGAACTGATCGTAAAGGAGGGGTTGGCTTGCCTTTTCGGCCAGAATGACGATCGTCATTAACAGGGCTACTAGTACCATCAGGCGATATTGAACACGCCGTGAAGAGTAGTTCGGAGGACGCTTCCGTTTGGATTTACGGCCTGTTTCGGTTTTTCTGCTAAAATCAAGAGGCATGGTCGGCGGATCGTTTCGTGCTTGTGGACGCGGGGGCGACTCCTGGATTATATCACTTCGGCGAAGGTCTTTCTGATGTCTTTATTCGTCCTTGCACAACCTGATTTATTCCAACAACTTAGGGATTTGTTGCTCGATCCTTCCCAGCACAGCGGGAATAATGGAATCGGTCCCTCGCGAATCCTCAATGCCTGGGACGCAACGGGCTGGCCTGCTGCCCGGCAAATCGATGCATCGGAG
>CALBSZ010000500.1 GCA_937967665.1 uncultured Planctomycetaceae bacterium | reverse complement strand
AGAGCACAACGTTGCCAACGTTGTTGTCGTGGGTTCGAATCCCATCACCCGCTCTTTAATTTTCAACAATGTGACCCTTCTATCCAACGCCCTCCCACCCCTCCAAGCATTACGGCCATGAGTCCGACCGAAACCGACGCCTCTGATTTAGCTGACGCATCCGCCGAAGAAACTCAGGAAGAAAAAACGGCTCTTTCCATCGAAGTGAAGGTGGAGGAACCGAGCGCCTGTGAACGGCACGTGGCCGTGACCGTGTCGCGCGAGGACATCGACCGCTACTTTGAAAACGCGGTGGGCGAGTTGCTGCCGAAAGCCGAAGTCCCTGGATTCCGTCCAGGTCGAGCCCCCCGCAAATTGGTCGAAGCGCGTTTCCGCGACGAACTGAAGAACCAGGTCAAGGGTTCGTTGTTGATGGATTGCATGACGCAGGTGAGCGAGGAACATGACTTCTCGGCGATCAGCGAGCCCGATTTTGATCTCGAGGCGATCGAGATCCCCGATGACGGGCCATTGACGTTTGAATTCGACCTGGAAGTGCGTCCCGAATTTGACATGCCTCAATGGAAAGGCATGAAACTGAAACGGCCCGAACATGAATACACAGACGAGGACGTCGATCGCCAGCTGAATAAACTGCTCGAGCGGTACGCCGAACAGGTGGAAACGAACGCGGGTGCCGAACCAGGCGATTATGTCGACCTGGACATGACTTTCAGTCTCAACGGCGATGCTTTGTCAGAAACAACCCAAGCCGTTCGCCTGCAGCCGAAATTGAGCTTCCCCGACGCCACGCTGGAAGATTTCGACAAATTGATGGCAGGAGCCAAAGTTGGCGATACCAGGACCGCAACGGTCTCCATCAGCGCCGAAGCGGACAACGAGTCGCTGCGTGAGAAGCAGGTGGATGTGGCATTCACCGTAACGGGTGTACGCAAATTGAAATTGCCGTCGCTGAATCGCCAATTCCTGGACAGCATCGGAGGTTTCGAGGACGAAGCCGATCTGCGCAGCGCCGTTCGCGAAGAACTGGACCGCCAGCTCCGCTACTACCAGCAAAAGCAGGTGCGCCAGCAGATCACCGCCCTGCTGACGCAAAGCGCCAGTTGGCAACTGCCACCCGAATTGCTCCGGCGCCAGGGCGGTCGCGAATTGCGTCGCGCCATTATGGAGCTCCAGACCAGCGGCTTCAGCCACGAACAAATTCGGGCTCATGAAAACGAAATTCGCCAGAACAGCCTGGCCAATACGTCCCGCGCGCTGAAGGAACACTTCATTTTGGAGCGGATTGCCGAGGAAGAGAATATCGAAGCGACCCCTGAGGATTTTGATGCCGAAATTTCTCTGATCGCGTGGCAGAAGTACGAGCCGGTGCGGCGCGTGCGGGCTCGAATGGAGAAAAGGGGCGAAATGGACGCTCTGCGAAATCAAATTATCGAACGCAAGGTGATCGACGTGATTACTGAAAATGCGGAGTTCGAGACCGTTCCTTTCGAGCCGAAGGCGGACGATACAGCTGCCGTAAACCACGTCATTAGCGGTGGAACCGCTGCAATTCCGGAGGCCTTACATGGAGGTGATGCCCAATCGCTGCCCACGCAGGCAGACCACTCCTAGGGAATGGCCACGATCAGCGGCCGAACTCGTCTCGCCCTGATCCTCGTTTTCGCTTTATAATGCCGGTGATCGTTTTGCGCCGTCGCAACCGCGCTCTTGGAAGGATTCATTCAGAATGATTCGTCAGTCAGCAGCACCGATTCTGGATTCGCAGTCATACCAGTCTTATCAACGCCAGCGCCAATTGACGCTGGGCGATCTTCTGTTGGAAAATCGGATCGTTTTCCTGCAAGGCGAGATCTACACGGGGAACGCCAACGAAATCGTGATGAAACTGTTGTACTTGCAGAGTGAGAATCGGCGGAAAGATATTCACTTTTACATGAATTCCCCGGGTGGAGATGTCGTCGCCACATTGGCCATTTACGACACCATGCAGATCCTCAGCTGCCCCGTCGCCACATATTGCGTCGGCCAGGCCGCCAGCGGTGCCGCTGTGCTGCTGGCGGGCGGAACGAAGGGCAAGCGATACGCTCTTCCGCATTCCCGCGTGATGATGCACCAGCCTCACGGCGGCGTCGGCGGGCAGGTCAGCGATATTGAAATCCAGGCCAACGAGATCCTGCGATATCGCCAGGAACTGAACCAGATCCTGGCGAATCATACCGGTCAGGACATCGAAAGAATTACCAAGGACACCGACCGTGATTTCTTTCTCGGTCCGGAAGAAGCCAAGGCCTACGGCGTTGTCGACGAGATCGTGAAGAAGCCCCCTGTGGAAGAGGACGAGTAGTACTGATCCGGAATTCGACCTCGTCAGAACCGACATCACGCCACGTCCTCGTGACTTCGGCTAACCAGTGAAAACGGAGTGAGCGCAAGTTATGCCACTGATTCCCTATGTTGTTGAGAAGAGCGGCCGCGAAGAACGGGCTTATGATATTTACAGCCGGCTGCTCAAGGACCGCATCATCTTTCTGGGTACGGCCATTGACGACGAAGTCGGTAATGCGATCGTCGCGCAGATGCTGTTCCTGCAGTCAGACGACCCGAAGTCGGACATCCATTTGTATATCAATTCACCGGGCGGCAGCGTGAGTGCCGGCATGGCCATTTACGACACCATGCAATTCGTCACCTGCGATGTCTGCACCTACTGCATCGGCCAGGCCGCGTCGATGGGAGCCGTGCTGCTGGCCGCCGGACAGGCGGGGAAGCGGCATTCGCTGCCGAATTCACGCATCATGATTCATCAACCGCTAGCAGGCATGCAGGGAACCGCGGCGGAAATTGAAATTCACGTCAGCGAACTGCGCCGCGTAAAACGTCGCTTGAACGACATTCTTATCAAGCACACGGGGAAATCCATTGACGAAATCGAAGCAGATACCGACCGCGACTGCTTCATGACCAGTATCGAGGCCAAGGAATACGGCTTGATCGATCGCGTCATTGAGAGTATGGAAGGTGTCGTCGAGGGAAAATCGAAGTAGAGCGACAGGGCGTCCATGGCCAGAACGCGAAGGGACGCTTGCGATAAACTGGGAAGCTAGACCCATCCACCGGACGAACCCGACTCATCTTTCGTCCTGGCTTCCAAAGAATGACGAATCATGCACGAACGAATCGTGCAGCACATCCCCTTATTACGACTGAGGTCGTGAATATGCGTTATTGTCTACTGCTGCTTGCGCTGCTGTCGTGCCTTGCCGGATGCCGGAACGACCCCTACGCGGACGCCTACATCGAGGCGCTGCATGCCGAAAACCGCGCTCTGGAGGACATTGTTTACGACTTGGAATACGAATTTGACAAGGTCGTAGCGGAACTCGATAAGTATCGCGAAGGTGATCAAACGGACGACGGGAAGGGAACGGCAGAGCGTCCATCGTCCAGGCGATCGCCCGAAAACGACTCCACGGACAGCATCTTGGAGGGCCTGGACCTGTCCCCACCCGAAATTGAGGCCGAACCGGAAGCGGCCGGTGCCCAGGAAACAGGTCCCGGCACGGGCATCCTGCCCGCGCCGCGAACTCAAAGTCCACTCTTCCCCTCCGACTTGCCGGAAAGCCCCAAGAAGGACGCCAGTCCGGACACTGGTGGGGAGAATCCCTTGAATGCCCCGCAATCCAAATCGTCATCGCGTTCCAGCGATCGTCGCGTCACGCAAATCCACCTGGATCCTGAGCGGACCGGCGGAAAGGATTTTGATGGCCGGCCGGGAGACGAAGGCATTGAAGTGGTCATCGAGCCTCGCAATATCGACGGCGAATTCGTCCCCGTCACAGGACCGGTGGCCATCGTCGTTCTGGATCCGCAAGAAAAAGGTTCGGCGGCCCGCGTGGCGCGCTGGGATTTCGACGCGGTGCAAGCCAATGTCGCGATCCGCAACTCGTCACGCGAACGCGGCATTCATCTAGCTGTCAAGTGGCCGAACCAGAAACCGCGGCATTCGCGATTGCATCTGTTTGTGCGCTACGAGTCGATCGACGGACGCCGCATTGAAGCGGAACAGGAGATTCAGGTCCAATTGCACAGCGAGCTCTCGGCGCGCTGGACGCCGCGCCGCAAGGAGTTGCGTCCCAGCGGGCAGGTTGCGGAAACTCCGGTTCATAAACCGAACCCGGCCGATTCCCGCCCCGACCGTTGGAAGACGTTCGAAGTCTTTGCCGACGAACCGAACTGGCAGCGCGCGGACCAGACCAACTCGCAGACCCTCCGCATTGCCGCGCCCCTGCCCTCCGGCAACAACGATGCCTCCGCGGCAAACCGACCCGAATGGCGCCCCTATCGCTAGGTCCCGAAACAAGCGAAGTTTGAATCCGACAGTGGCAAAAAACTTCGAAATCCGAAGTACGAAATACGAAACAAATTCAAAACCGGAAATTCAAAATAGTTGCACTTGAATTCATCCGAAACGCGAAATGCAACTAAAGTAGTCCTGCGACTCCGTTCGCGG
>CALBSZ010000499.1 GCA_937967665.1 uncultured Planctomycetaceae bacterium | reverse complement strand
ATCGTACGCCACGAGCCGGCGACTGCGGCTAAGGGTTAAACAGATTGACGGATCGTATGCCACGAGCCGGCGCCTGCGGCTAAGGGTTAAACAGACTGACGGATCGTATGCCACGAGCCGGCGCCTGCGGCTAAGGGTTAAACAAAAATGTTCGTGGACTACGTGCGCTAATCGATGAATACAAATTCATTCAAGCAAACTACCATTTGGCATAAATCGGCCACGGCCAGATCCAGAGACCTGGCGCCGCCGCCGTACGAAGCAGATTGATTTTCTACAAATGCGACCATCCGCGCTGACTCGGCGTCCGTCGGCGCGCGGCCGAGCGCGATGCGGTACGTATCGCGAATGACAGCCGCCAGCGGTTTCGTGTTATTCGGTCGGACGCGTTTAGCGAACTTTTCCGCCAGCCCGCGTACGAACGGCGAATTCATCATCGCCAAGGCCTGGGGTGGAACGGTCGTCACGTTGCGATTTCCAACCCCCAGGATTGCATCCGGAGCGTCAAACAACTGCAGGAAGGGAATCAGCGAACTGCGCTTCACTGTCAAGTAGACGCTGCGCCGCGGATCGGCTTCGTTCAGCGATCCCGGGCCGTACATCCGCTGGTCCAGCGTGCCGCTGACTGCCAAGAGAGCATCCCGAATGACTTCCGCTTCCAGTCGCTGGGCGGGACGATGCCACCAGAGTTGATTATAAGGATCGACCTTCGCGGCGACTTCATGGGTACTTCCCGTCTGGCGATAGACGCTGCTGGTCATGATCAATTGATGGATCGGCTTCAGGTTCCAGCCACCGCGGATGAGTTCTCCGGCCAGGTAGTCGAGCAGTTCGGGATGCGTTGGCCGAGCGCCTTGATGGCCGAAATCGCTGGGGGTCGCCACGAGTCCCCGTCCCAGATGATGCTGCCACAGCCGATTCACAATTACACGCGCCAGCAATTGCCCGGCGCCGTAATGGTCATCCGTCAGCCAGTCCGCCAAGGCAACACGCGGTGGGCGCGCTGGGTTCTCCGCCTCCCCCAGCCAGTGCTGCTCGTCTGCGTCGGTCAAGACCTGCAAGAAGCCCGGCGACGCAAGTCCCTGCTTGGCATTCGAATTGCCGCGAGCCAGAAAGTAGACTTTGCGCGTGTCGCTGCCAAAGTTATAAGTTGCACCGCCCTTGCGCGCCGCAAAAATCTTGGTAATCTTCGGCTTGGGCTGCTTCTTCTTATGTTCCTGTTCGGCCTGGTTCAACTTGACCCATTCCGGATCGCGTGGAGCGAACCACTTCAACAGGGCCGCGGTCTGCTTCGCGTTGCGCTCATCGGCTGCCAGGTCCAAGATGGCTTGAATGTTCCCGGGAACGTCGCTCCCTTTCTGCTGGAAGTAAAACCCCGACGGCCCCGTGCCATTGACAATCTTAATCAGCAGATCGTTCTTTCCCTTTTTCAGCGGCAGCTTGACGATATCCTGGTCGGCGGCGGCCGCTCCACTTACTTCTTTGGCCAGCAGTTCCTTACCGTTCAGCCATAGTTTGATGGCGTCGTCGCGACCGAGTGAAACCTCAACCAGTCCGGACTCGGCGGCCTCGAGCGTGCGAAACAGGTAGTTGGCGCTGTTGTCGCCGGTCAGCGTATTGTGGACCACTCCATCCTTCCAGGACGGTTGTGGCGTCCATTTCAATTGATCGTAAGACTTTGCCAGGTCGATCTCCTCTTCGGGTGGGAATGCCGTGGCGAACGCCGCTGAGAAGTCGGCGGCGGCAAACGGCCCGATCGTGCTCCAATCACTCAACTGGACTTCCTGCGAATCGCCGGTCCGCTGGCGACTCCATTCCGCCAGTCGCT
The DNA here is from genome assembly GCA_937967665.1 of uncultured Planctomycetaceae bacterium. GTDB lineage: Bacteria > Planctomycetota > Planctomycetia > Pirellulales > Pirellulaceae > CALBSZ01. The sequence continues at coordinate 7,115 of CALBSZ010000499.1, read as the reverse complement.
GGGGCAACACGTCCCTTTCGTAATTCACGCGAGCCTCGACCAGCGGTTTGTGTTTCGCATCGAACGCCGCCTGCGCCCGCTTGGTTCCGTCGGGGTCAGGATCGTAGTTGAAATCCTGAAAACCGGTTTCCGCAAACGCGGCCAGGACCCGGTAATAGTCGTGACTCGGCAACGGATCAAACTTGTGGTCGTGGCAGCGAGCACAGCCCAGGGTCATCCCCAGTGTGGCCGTGCCCATCGTGTGAATGATGTCATCCAGCTGTTCGTAGCGGCTGCGCTCCCGTTCCTTCTGCGTTTGCTGCGACGTGAACGGACCCGCGGCCAGGAACCCGGTGGCGGCCTGTGCCAGGGGATTGTTCGGTTCAAGCTGGTCGCCGGCGATTTGCCAGCGGATGAACTGATCGTACGGCATGTCATCATTGAGCGCACGGATGACAAAATCCCGGTAGTGGTAGGCACCCGGCCGATCTTTGTCGAACGCGTAGCCGTTGCTTTCGGCAAACCTCGCCAGATCCAGCCAATGACGAGCCCAGCGTTCGCCGTAGTGATCGCTGGCCAGCAGGCGGGTAACCAGGCGTTCGAAGGCCCCGTCGTCGTTGTCGTTGACAAACGCGTCAACATCTTCCGGCGCCGGCGGCAAGCCCCACAGGTCAAAGTAAACTCGCCGAACGAGTGTTTCCTTCGCGGCGATCGGATTCGGCGACAGTCCTTTCGCTTCCAGAGCGGCGAGGATGAAACGATCGACATCGGTTGCTACCCAAGCGGTGTTCTTGACCTGGGGAGGTGTTACCTGCTGCAAAGGCTGAAACGCCCAGAACTGCTTCCCGGCTTCAATATCAATGCCGGTATCGGCGGCGGGAGTTGCGGCCGCCGCGTCGCGCGGATCCGGCGCCCCCATCTCCACCCACTTCACGAAATCCGCAATCACTTCGTCCGGAAGTTTGCTCTTCGGCGGCATCTCGAAATCCTGGTGGCGAATCGCTTTCACCAGCAGGCTATCGTTGACGTTCCCGGGAATTACCGCAGGCCCCGACTCGCCTCCTTCGCGCGCCGCGGCGCGGCTATCCAGACGCAAACCCGCTTGCAGCTTGTCGGCTTCGGCGGCGGCGTTTGAATGGCACTGGTAACAGCGTTCGACCAGTACCGGCCGGATCTTGTTTTCGAAGAAAGCGATGCCCTCGGCAGTCGGTTCCTCCGCGAACGCCGTCCCAGCGATCAACACAGCGAATATGCCAAGGTAGCGATGGTCGGAGAGCATGGCGGGACCTCACAAGGCAGGAGTGGAGTGTGGCACGCCCAGTATACCACCCGCCGCCGCCAGAGGGTAGCGCAGCCGGTACTTCCGATCGTGATCGACCCGTAGAACCCAAGTTTAGCAGGCCCGGCCCGGCCTCGTGCACCGCATAAAACTGCCGCGGTATAAGCAATCTGGCATCCTGCCGCAGCGATTACAGGAACGTGGCCTGGTCGTCGCCCCTGACACGCGTGATCTGGTCTTCACCAGACGCCAGGTACCAGTTCGTTTCCAGGCCGCCGGTGAGTCCGTCGGGGGCACTGTCGGGATGGATGTTGCCGGGAACCAGCGCCGCATTCGACGTCCCGCCCACGCCACCGACCAGGATACCCATCCGCGTCGTAAAGTTATCCGACGAATTCGACCAGGCTGTCAGCAGTTCCCCCAGTGCGGTCATGTCGTCATCGTAGATCGTGGCGTTCCCAATCAAAATGTCGTCGTCACCCCGCGACTGAATACTGTCGGAACCTTGTCCTCCGATCAAAATGTCCCGGTCGCCGTCCACGGCAACATCGCCCGGAGCTCCAAAAATCCGATCATTCCCGGCGCCTCCTGCGATCACGTCATTCCCGCCGCCTCCTTGCAGCGTGTCGTCCCCGTCGCCGCTGTTGATCAGGTCGTCGCCTGTACCGCCGGCGATCACATCGTTACCCGCTCCGCCGTTGATCGTGTCATTACCCGCATTGCCTTGCATCGAATCCGGCCCACTACCGCCGTCGATTGTATCGTTACCATCGTCGCCGGTGATTTGGTCTTCGCCATCGCCGCCGTCGATCACATCGTCTCCAATGCCGCCAAGAATCGTATCGTTGCCGGCACCGCCGTTAAGCGTGTCAGCCATGGTGCCGCCGGCGATGTAATCGTCGCCGTCACCCGCGTCGATCACGGCGGCCCGGTTCACATTGCCAGCGATCACGATATGGTCGTCGCCGTTCGTGCCCATAATGTTGATCGTGCCATCGGACGGTATCGCAAAGTCGCCAAAACCGCCATTCATCGTGATGCGGAACCGGCCGTTCGATGATGTGGATGCAATGATCAGGTCTCCGTTCGTGTCACCGGCAAAACATATCAGGTCCGAACCGCTCATCGTACACTCGAAATCCACATCGGCGACTGTCGCCTGGACGGTTTGCGTGACCACGGGGTTGTTGCCGTCATCGACAGAGACTTCCACTTCGTAAACGTTGTTGGTGTCCGCGTCCTGGGGATTTTCGAAGTCTGGCGCGGTCACGAAAGCCAATTCGCCCGTCGATGCGTTGATCGAGAACAACGCATCGTCCGCGCCACTGCCTGTAATGCCATACGTCAGCACGTCGGTATCCGGATCGTCCGCCGTAACGGTCATCACCGACGTGGTGTTTTCGGCCGTGCTGGCCGTCGTGCCGGAGGTGATGGTTGGCGGGCTGTTCGCCGGCGCGGCGGTGGTTATCCGAATTGCGTTAACTTCGTAGAGATTGGAAGAGCTGCCGTCAAAGGTAATTGAAATCTGTCTACCAGTAGGCGTGACGGATTCCCAAATCAACCAGTTTTGGGGCGTGCGACCGTCATTTCCTGTGTGAAAGTTCTGGCCGTTGACCCCAGGCGTGTTGTTAAAATTGGCGTCGGCAAACGCTCCATCGATCGAAATACTTCCGCTATTCGCGAAGGTGGTGTCAGCGGAAACAACCTCGACATTGAATGCATCGCCGACCAAATTCGAAAAGGTCACCGTCCCGGTACCGTAAGATGTGTAAAACCAATCCGCACCCGCTTCACTCGCTACCCAGTCACGAGTTGGCCAAGGCGAAGTGAAATCGAAGTAACTGCTGAGAAAACCGCTTGTCGATACGGACACACCCGAATCGTTGCCGGTAGCGAAGTCGGTCAACCCTGTGGTTGTTGTGTTGACACTGGAAATACCGTTCCAATTCCCGGCCGGTGTACCGTAGAAAGAGCTGAAATCGACACGCAGTTCCAACAGCGGAAGAGCACTCGGATCGGTCGTTACGGAGAATTGGACTGCCCCAAAGTTGTCATTGCCGCCCAAATCCTGAGCCACGGCGCTATTGATATCAATGGTTACCAATCCTGGGCTCGTCGCGACAATGGTCGCCCGAAACAATCCACCGCCTAGATCGCTGAAGCTATTAACCGAGCCATTTCCGATTGTCAGGTCGCTAGACGTGAAATTGTTTACCGCTTCACCGAAATCGACGTCAACGTCAAATGTGGTATAAGCCGGACTGGCGGGGCCTGTAACCGTTGGCGTGGGAGCAGTCACGTCCATGGTCCACGTCGCGGCTTTCGATTTTTCAATCTCGCCGCCAGCCGCAAGATCAATCGCGGCACCATCGATTGTGATTGTGTAATCACCGTCCGCACCTGTCAGACTCGCCAAACCAGTGATCTCATACACATTTCCGGTTACGTGATTCGTCGAGACGGACGCCGTGATGACGTTTCCGCCTCCGTCACGCGTGAGCGTGATGTCGTTGTAATCAAACGTTGCCGGATCGATAGCCTCGCCGAATTCCACTTCCACCGTGTCAACAACCGTCTTGCGAGGATTGGGCGTAATGGGCGTGATCGAAATCGATCCGTCAAAGATATAGGCCGAACCGGAATCGCGGGCGCCGTCGTCGTTGCGATACGCGCCGACCACCGCCGTGTCACCTCGGACCACGACGGAATGGCCGAATCTGTCGTCCGCCGCGGCGTCGGAGGCGAGCAGTTTGGCCTCCTGGCTCCAGGTCGTGCCGCTGCGGGCAAAGACATAGGCCGAACCGTCATCGTCGTTACGATGCGCGCCGACCGCCACCTTGTCGCCGCTCACCGAGACGGACCAGCCGAAAGTGTCGCCCGCCGCGGCGTCGGAGGCGAGCAGTTTTGCCTGCTCGGTCCAGGTCGTGCCGCTGCGGGTAAAGACGTAGAGATCAGAAGAGTGGCGTGTAGGGAAAAAGTAAACGACCACCGCCGTGTCGTCGCTCACCGATACGGACCAGCCGAAAGCGTCGCCGGCTGCGGCGTCGGAGGCGAGCAGTTTGGTCTGCTCGGTCCAGTCCGTGCCGCTGCGGGTAAAGACGTAGGCCGAACCGGAACCGGCACCGTCATCGTCGTTCCCATACGCGCCGATCACCGCCGTATCGTCGCCGCTGATCGAGACGGACCAGCCGAACCTGTCGCCCGCCGCGGCGTCGGAAGCGAGCAGTCTTGCCTGCTCGGTCCAGGTCGTGCCGCTGCGGGTAAAGACGTAGGCCGAACCGGAACTTTTGCCACCAACGTCGTTCGCCACCGCGCCGATCGCCGCGGTGTCGCCGCTGACCGAGACGGAAATGCCGAACCAGTCGCCCGCCGCGGTATCGGAGGCGACCAGCTTGGCCTGCTCGGTCCAGGTCGTGCCGCTGCGGGTAAAGACGTAGGCCGAACCAGGACTACTGACTCGGCGGCTGTTTCTCCCTCGCGCGCCGATCACCGCGGTGTCGCCGCTGATCGCGACGGAAATGCCGAACGCTTTGCCATTTCTGGGGTCAGAGGCGACCAGCCTGGCCTGCTCGGTCCAGGTCGTGCCGCTGCGGGTAAAGACGTAGGCCGAACCGGTACCGTTGTCGTTATGCGCGCCGACCACCGCCGTGTCGCCGTCGACCGAGACGGAATAGCCGAAATAGTCGGACGCCTCGGCGTCGGAAGCGAGCAGCTTGGCGACCTCGGGGCCCGTGATGGCCAACAGACGCCGATCTTCGAGCGATTCACACGACAATCGGCAGTGGCGACGTTGGCGCTTGGGTTTGGCGGCACGTCGACGGTCACGGCGGATTGGATGCAATGGACGGTGGAACATGGTTTTCTCCTGTGAGTCTAAAAGTGGATCGTCGCAGAAGTCGGGAGGCTTCGGAGTCGGAAGGCTCACGACTTTAGCGACGGGTTCATTCCATCTCCGCGGTTGTCCGGGAATGCATCCAATAGGCAAAATCCGGGGTGGTAATCGCTTGGGAGCATAACGGGTCGTTCGCGTTCAAGATCGCTGGATGGCGGATACCCGGTAAAAATCGCACGTCGTAAATCTCTTCGCAGCCACCCGTGAAATCAAAGATGCCAGTTAAGCGTCCGGTCCGCAGATCGACCACCGCCACACCGCAATGCAGTTCCTCGCCGGATTCGCCGATTGGCAATCCGCCGAACGTCCGGCTTTCGCGGATCAGGCTCAGCCCGATCACCGCATGCATCCCGACGAAACTCAGGCCCCGTAGATAACCGAGGACGCCGCAAACGACCGTCGGCCGCGTCTCGCCCGGCTGAACCACGCACAAGTGACCACGCCCCGAATCGAGATACCACAACATGCCATCGTGCCAGCGCGGCGAATGCGGCATGCAGAGACCATCCAGGACGATCTGTCCGCTTTCCACGTCGATCACCACGCCGCCGCTGGTCCGCGTAGGCCGCCAGCCCTCCGCCGTATCGCTGCGGCCCAACGCCGTGACGAACCTGGCACGCCCGCCGTCCAATGCCAGGCCGTTCAAGTGGCATCGGTCTTCGGGTGTCAGGGCACTGATGAACGGCGGCTGCCAGCGGGGGACGAAGCTATGCCGATGACTGAGCGTCGCCAAACAGGAGAAGCGGGTATTGACGATCCACAGTTCGTCTCCAGCGAAGGCGATGTCGTGGATCAGTAGATCGCTAGTCCAATAGCAGGTTCGCGGCAGGAACAGGGCGTCGTGTCCGGCCGGGCATTCGCGCGGGTATTCGGCCGCTTGCGATGGCGAGTTGGCCAGCACCATCACCGACTGCCGCGTGACGAGTCCCAAACCATGGGGCTTGTCATCTGGCCTGTCCTGATCGACGGCGATGCCCATGGGCTTATCGAAATGCCGCAACATGATCGCCGGCTGCCGTCCATCCCAGCCGATCAAGGCGACCTTGCCAGCCTGGTAGGTCGCCACGGCCAACGAGCCGCCACATTCGGCCAGCCATTGGGCAAAGCCATCGGTGACCCGGCCGGTAATGTTATCGGCGGAGGCTGGGTAGGGATCATTCATATTACAAAACACTTCGGAATGGCGCAATAAAAAAACCGTTTACGCACGAAGGCGTGCGCAAACGGTTCTTTACGATGGGCGGGATGGCAGCACGGGTGATGCCATCCCGTAGCAGTATGGTTGTGTCGCTAGTTAACATTGAAGTTAATCGGAACGTTGGATAAGTCAAGGAATTGTTTCAAAGTTTGAACGGTGGCCGACGGATCGCCGTCGTGGCAACGCAACTAGCGACAGCAACGCAACCGGTTCGTAAAGAACCTGAAACGCCGGCGATCCGTCAGCCATCGTCCTGACATCAATGCTGGCCGATGCAAACGCACATTCGCGCTCCAAGAGTAGCTAATCAAAGAAAAGGCGAAATGTTACAAGCAGACTGGAGGATTTTTTTGGCGGTCTGCGAAGCTGGGCCGGAGCGGGGACGTGGTGAAGACGTCGATCAGCCGAACGATTGTCAAATGGAGTTGATATGGCAGGCGAAAAGAAGAGCGGCGGCCCACCGGAATGCGGCTTCCAGCGAGTCATCCGCCTGGCTCGGACCCGTATGTTCACACTCTAAGGCACCGTTTACGACGAAGAAGATTCCGCCGTCGGTGCCCAGCACAGCGTGTTTCGCGGCATGCAGGCGGAACGGTTCCCCAACTTCACGATCGGCACAATTTCTGGCGCATTCTGGTCCTGATCACGAAACGTAAGTTGCGCGCTCAATGGCGGAAGGAGAATGCCGACATGCGGAAGCAGGCCGCAGACACCGCAGATTGATTGTTCGAGAACATTTCGATCGACGACGTAATTTGCAAGGAAAC
>CALBSZ010000498.1 GCA_937967665.1 uncultured Planctomycetaceae bacterium | reverse complement strand
CACGGGAAAGACGGTAGGGTGGGACAAGCGCAGCGCCGGCCCACCAGATTGGTTGAATGAATTATATTGGTGGGCCGGCGCTGCGCTTGTCCCACCCTACAAACCACAAAACGATTGTTTGATAACGACTGATGCCAGATTACCGTCGAAACTACCTTCCCGGCGGCACGTATGTTTTCACGTGTGTGACTTACAAACGCCGACCGATCCTGACAACCGATCTCGGTCGGAAATGCCTGCGCGAATCGATCGAGAAGATCAAGAACGACCACCCGTTTACGATGGTGGCGATTGTCTTGCTGCCCGAACATTGGCATACCGTTTGGACGTTGCCGCGTGGTGACGACCGCTATCCGTTGCGTTGGATGCGGATCAAGGAGGAGTTTAGCAAGGCGTGGCTGGAAGCAGGCGGAACTGAGTTGCAGCAATCAGAATCCCGAGAAAAGCATCGTCAGCGCGGCATTTGGCACAAGCGTTATTGGGAGCACACGGTCCGTGACGAGAACGATTTGGAACGCTGCGTCGACTACCTGCATTGGAATCCCCGCAAACATGGTTTGGTTCGCCGCGTACGGGATTGGGAGTGGTCGTCGTTTCATCGGTTCGTGAAGGAAGGTCATTACGATCTGAATTGGGGCGGGACCGATCCCGTACCCGGATGGGAAGACCCCGAATGGGGAGAATTGGCGTAGGCGTAGGGTGGGACCAGGAGCGCAGCGACGCCGGCCCACCAACGCAAGAACATGGTGACGTATTGACGGAGTTAATATTGGTGGGCCGGCGCGGCCTGAGAGCCGCTTGTCCCACCCTACCAATGAACACCCTACCAATGAACAACAACAAACAACAAGGAAAACACACCCCATGACCTTATCACGTCGCGGTTTCATCAAAGGTGCTGCGGGAATGACGCTGGCGCTTCCCTATCTCGAATCCGTGCCCCTGCTGGCCGACGACTCCGTCGTTGCCGGGAACTCCGGCGCTCCCGCGCCGCTACGTTACATGAACGTGTTCTTCGCCAGCGGCATTGGCAAACACCGTGAGACAGGCTGGAACGCCTCGGGCCGCGGCGATAGTTTCAAGCTCGGCACGTGGTTGAAGAGCTTGGAACCTTTCAAAGACCAGATTGTCGAGATACGCAACACGTTTTTCCGACCGGGTGCTCATCGTGGACTCCCTCAATACCTGTCTCCTTACCAGGCCAATGGACAAGGCGAGGCACGCAACAAGATTGCCCCTGGCGGACCTTATACGATCGACCAGGTGATCGCCGATGCCTGGATGGGATCGACCGAGCTCCATTGCCTGGCCCTGGGAACGGACAACGCCGTCAAACCGCAAGTCGACCAGACGGCCATCTCCTGGCGTGCAGGTGCGGCCGTGCCACGTTTGGTCAATCCGGGCGAAGCCTTTGACAGTCTGTTCGACGGACCAAGCCGCCGCGCCCAGACTCGCAGCATTCTCGATCTGGTGCGCGAGCAAACTCGCAGCTTGGAAAGCAAAGCCAGCCATCTCGATCGTCAGCGGCTTGATGAATACCAAAACGCGATTCGCGACATCGAGCGAAAGCTCGAGATCGCCGAGCGCGACCGACCCGCGGGCGCCTGGCAGCCATCGCTGACCGAGCCCGACATGAAACGTCCCACGGGCGAGCTGCCAACGATGCCGGAGTATCAGCGGCTGATGCTGGATATCGCATTGCTCGCCTTCCGAATGGACAAGACCCGCGTCATTACGTTCATGTTCAACAACGAATCGAGCGAGCGGACCTATCCGCACCTTGGCCTGAATGCCGGGCACCATGGGATCTCGCACGGTACAGGCGGGCCTGAAGCGTTCGCCAAGGTCACGCAGTACCAGAACGGAATGCTGGCCGAATTCCTCCATAAGTGCCGGAAGGTTGATGAAGGCGACGGCACGCTCTTCGATCACCTCTGCCTGCATTACGGAAGCGATATGCAAAACGGCGGCCACAGCGGCGCTGACCTGCCGCTCTTGCTGATTGGCGGCGCCTGCGGTCGGATGAAGGGCGCCCGGACTATCGATGGCGGCGGCCATCCGATCAGCCACGCCAATTTCGGTGTCTTGCATATGCTCGGGTTCGATCACCTCGAACACTGGGGCGATGTCGCGGAGCCCGTCACGATTTGAGGATTGTAGGGTGGGACAAGCGAAGCGCCGGCCCACCAAACCGATTTATTCAATTATGAAATATATTGGTGGGTCGACGCTCGCTGCGCGAGCTTGTCCCTACACTGAGCGCGATTAGCAATAGGGAAAAGAATATGAGTCAGAAATCATGGCAATTGGACCGACGAACATTTTTGCGTGGTAGCGGAGTCGCGCTCGCGTTGCCATTGCTGGAGAGCATGAGTTGGGCCGGTAAACCCGCGGAAACACGTCCGCGCCGCTTGTGCTGTACGTTCTTCGCCAACGGTGCCGCGTTGCCCAAGGAAGGCCACCCCGATCGTAAGGACTGGCATTGGTTCCCGCTTGGAGAAGGAAGAGATTACAGGCTCACGAAGTCGCTCGATCCGCTGGAGGGATTTCGCGATGATATGACGATCATCGGCGGTTTGTCGCATCCAACCAGCCGCGATATCGTCGGACACAGCACCGCGGACGTCTGGCTGACGGGCGGTGATCTCCGCGGCGGAAGGTATCAGAACCGCATCTCGCTCGACCAGCACGTTGCCGCTGCGATCGGCGAAGCGACGCGCATCCAGTCACTGGTGCTTTCCAGCAACGGCGGCGTGGGAACGAAAACCCGCACGTCGACTATTTCGTACGACCGCCGGGGCGAACCCATCGCCGCCGAGTCGATGCCGCGGCAGATTTTCGAGCGGCTGTTCGCACCCGTTTCACAGAATTCGATTGCCCAGCAGCGCAAAGCACTCACCAGCGAGCGACGCCTGATGGACATCGTGCTGGAAGACGCGCGCAGTTTACGGAACCGCCTCAGCACACGCGATCAGCGCAAGCTGGACGAATACACCGAATCGGTACACGAAATGGAACGCCGCATAGACCGCGCCGAAGCTTGGCTCGGCCGCCCGCGACCGAATGTCGATCCCAAGTCACTGAATCTAGAAGCGACGCAAGAGATGCCGCAGGAGTACCTGCGGACGATCTTCGATCTGATCGTGCTCTCATTCCGAACCGACACGACGCGGGTGGCCACGTTTCAGACTTCGCAGGAAGACGGCCGAGGCATTTCCGACGGCTTCCCGCAAATTGCTTTAGGGCTGGGCGGACACCATGGCCTCTCCCACGGCGGCGGCAAGGGCGACGGCATGCAGAAGTGGGGCCAGTACGATCGGTTCTTGACCGAACAGTTCGCCTACTTCCTCGCTCGCTTGAAGAGCATCGAAGAAGGCGACGGCAACCTGCTGGACCACAGTTTGTGCCTATACGGCAGCGCCACCAGCAGTCTGCACCTGGCCAAAAACTACCCCACAATCCTTGCCGGCGGCAGACGCCTGGGGCTGAAGCACGGAAGCGACATCCAGTACGCGGAAGAAATGCCGATGTCGAACCTACTCACCACGATGCTCCAACCACTCGGTCTGCGAGAGGTGGTGTTCGCCGATAGCACGGGCCATTTCTCTGAGTTGTTGACATGAGTCCATGAATCCACTTGCGTTGAAGGCTCGGGAAAGCGATTCATCGGGTAGAGATTCCGGATTTCGTCTAATCCTGGCCTTTTAGTAACACTGTTTTCTCACCCAGCCTCTGGATTCGCGAAGTCAGCTCCGCCAACGATTTTCGCGCGGTTGCCGCGTCGTCACGTTCGACGATCAGTAATCGGTAGGCAATACATCAACGAAGTGAACGAGTTGCTTTCGGTCGCCATGTTTGAGAGTTCCCGGCCAGCGGACGAGGAACGGCACGCGGATGCCGCCTTCGTAGACTTGGTACTTCGTGCCTCGCAGTCTGTGATTGAATCGCTCGCCGGTCAAAGGGTCGGGGCCGTTGTCGCTGGCAAAGATCACAATGGTCTTGTCGGTTATATTGCGGCGGTGAGTGGAAGCGACCAAGTTCTACTCTGCGGCGCGACGGAACGTGATACAAGTGCGATGTTCAAACGACACCTGATTCGACAACACGAACCGGTTCGTAGGATCGAATTCGCGTTTGTCGTAGTAGCCAAACCAATGGTGTTTCGGCCTCCGCGTGATCGTGCGAACGGGAATTCTATCTCCGTTGCGGAAATGGGAAGCGAAGGTGAATTCTATGTTCAGGCTAGAAATCCACGTGGCAGAGGTAGCGTCTCGTTTCGGATGCATCTGGCGATAACGACACTCGCCACATGGCAAGGTTCAGGCTCACTCCGCCAGACCGCGAAACCAGGTGAAACAATCAGGTTGTTTGCCCTTCGTCGTGTTGTCGCAGCGATAGAAGGCAAGGTAGAGCGGGATCGTGTCGCCTAAGCGGTCAATCAGCCTATCCGCCCTGGTCCGGGCTTTTTCCCATTTGCCGTCGCGGTTGCCGAGTTGCCAGGCGTTGAACGCCTCGTCGTGCAGTTCGATCACTTTGAGGACCGCCTGGTCGTCGACAAACCGCTCGGCGAACCTTCGCGCCCGCATCGCGTGATGGTTTTCCCCGGCACGTGGGCGGTCCATATCGACCTGGTACTTGAACGTGTCGTGGACAAGGGCGATCAGACGCAGCTTCTCACGCAACGGATCGTCACCATAGAAACGCTCCACGTTGTCCAGCACAGCGGCGACGTGCGCCTTGATCGTGCCTTCCGGGTGACCATGGCGCGGTCGGCACCAGTCAGCGCCCTCACGCCAGGCGGAATCATCAGCGATTCGTCTTTCGAGTGCGGTGTCAAGAATGAATGGCA
>CALBSZ010000497.1 GCA_937967665.1 uncultured Planctomycetaceae bacterium | reverse complement strand
CATTGGCGACAATTGGTCTTTGCCACCATTCGTGGCGCGAGCGCTGTCCAGCTAGACTGGCGAATCGCGCAGAGAGGGTGGGCCAATCGTGCCAAGTCTTGTGATACCAGGAAAACGCGCGTGCGGCGCGGGGATGGCGGCGTGTTCCGGTACTTCGCGATCGTGAGCGATGATTTGATCCCGCATTTTGACCCGGGCACGATGCAAGCGGCTGCGCACGGTACCCACCCGGATCTGCAGCATTTCGGCAATCGTTTCGTAATCCAGTTCCTCGATCTCACGCAAGACCAGTACCCGACGATACGCGTCGGGCAATTCGCGGAGGGCACTGCGGACGAGCGCGACCGTTTCTTCGCGTGCTAGTCGGCTTTCGGGCCGTTGTCCGGTATCGATCGATTCGTCCGCTATTTTCTCCAGGGTCGCGAACCGCTTCGGCCGCCGCTGCCGCGTGAAAGTAAGGTTCATCGCGATGCGAAAAATCCAGGTATAGAAAGTACTCCGGCGATTGAACTTGGACAGGTTCGTCAACGCTTTGACAAAGGCATCCTGCAAGATATCGTGGGCCTCGTGGGGGCAACCAACCAGGTGCACGATCGTCGAAAACAGGCGATCCTGGTACGCCTGTACGAGCGGTCCGAATGCTTTTGCATTCCCCGCCAGGACCCGATCGATGATCTCCTCTTCGCTCAGGCCATTCCAATAGGTGGCATTGTCTGTGTTCCGCATGATACGCCTGTTGTCGTAGCCAGCGCGGCGAATGTTGCTTGGAAATCCGAAATTCTGTTGACACTTGCCAAGCCAGGAACGATCCTGTGGCCGCGTATTGCGGCGGTGATCGACGACGCGGACAATAGGAATCGCGGAAAGCCTGGTATCTGTCGACAGTCGGGCGGGGGAGTTCCACCAGCGGGAGGTTCAGATGCGGTTCACTCTGGTATTGGCGCTACTTGTAGCATCGCCGCTGCGTGCTCAGACCGGCGGTTCCTATCGTTTAGATAGCGTTAATTTGAAACGACGCGTGATTTGGGGTGTCGAGTGCCTGGACGGAGCGGGAGGAGGACTGGCGTTTGGCGGTCAGGACCAGGTCGCCGACGACGGTCGACCCCACACACGTGTGCTGGTCGACGGTCAATGGTTGGCTATCGACGCTTCCCTGCGGGACAACAATCCGCAACAGGTTTTCCACGATCAAACCTGGTGGCTGCGCGCCGAGATCAAGGAGGTCCTGGCCCTGGCTCGGCAAATCTATTTCAAGGGCCTGACACCAGACGAAGAACGAGCGCGGCTGACCAGCCGGGTCCACCCGCGCCAAACCGCCGTGCGACAGCAGCTGCAAGACCTGACCCGACAACTGGCCGATGTGCCGTTCGCCCGGGCGCGGCTGACCAGCGCCTTCGAACGGTGGCCCACCGTCAGTGCCTCGGTGACGTCCAGCATGCTTCAAGCGATGCACGAGGCGCAGATCGAGTGCGAACTGGCGGCGGAGTCGCTGGATGCGGAACCGGCGGCACGAGCCGTGGACTGCGGCACTCGGCGCAAGGAAGAATCGAGCGGTCCCGGTTTTCCCGGTCTGGTCTACGAACCCAAGTCCGGACTTTACGTGCTGTTCGGGGGCGATCACTTGGATTACCTGACCAACGACACCTGGGTCTTCGATTCGAAACAGCGCCAATGGACGATGCGTCATCCGGACGGCGCGCCACCTCCCCGCGCCAATCACCGTTTGACGGCCACGGGTGACGGGCTGGTCACGTTGACCGGCGGGTATACCTACACGTCGAACACGGATTACCTCGGCGGCCAGCATGCCGACTGGAACGACGGCACCTGGACCTACGACGTTGCGGCGAACCGCTGGACCGGGGGCGAATTGACACCGGCCAACCCCCGCGTCTACCGATCCGGACCGTTTCACCCGAATTACTATTTGCAGGGGGACAAGCCGGATGCCGCCAGGTTCTCCGACTGGCTGGAACAACTGCCGGTCAACGAATGGGTCACTACCGATCCGCCCTACCGCCCGCGTCTGAACCGCGACTGGGGTTGCGCACGTTTTGATCCAGATCGCGATCTAATGTTGCGTTGGAGCGGCGGGCATTCGGCCCATGGCGGCACCGACGTCCCCCACTTCCATTTTTCGATGACAGGACCACGAAGGGGATCGAGAAGCCGGTGACGGGACAAGGCGAGGAGATTTGCGATGTGGCGTGCACGATCTGCGGTTGTGTATGCGACGACCTGCGCATCGTCACCGACGGCCAATCCATTCAGGCGGCCGACGGCGCGTGCGAGCTGGCCGAACCATGGTTTTCACGCTTGAGCAGCGGACAACCTGCGGAACCGGTCCACATTCATGGGCAACCAGCGGCATTGGATGAAGGCGTGGACGTCGCCGCCCGCATTTTACGCGGCGCACGCGCGCCGTTGATCTACGGCCTCTCCGCCAGCAGCACGCCGGGACAGCGGGCGGCGGTGCGTTTGGCCGATGCGTTGGGAGCCTGCATCGACACGACGGCGTCGACCTGCCACGCGCCGTCCATCATGGCGCTGCAAGTGGTCGGCGAAAGCACGTCCTCGCTGGGCGAAGCGAAGAACCGCGCGGACCTGGTGATCTATTGGGGCAGCAACCCCATGGATAGCCATCCGCGGCACATTGAACGGTTTGTTGAATCGAAAGGGATGTTTGTCCCGCGTGGTCGAGCCGATCGGCAGCTCGTCGTTGTGGATCCCGTACGAACGGAAACCGCCGAACTCGCCGATACCTTCCTGCAAGTCATGCCAGGAACCGATTTCGAGATGATCGCGGCCCTGCGGATGCTGCTGGCCGGAAAGGAACCCCCCATCCCATCCGTGGGAGGCTTCGCGCTAAAGCAACTGCCGCAGTTCGCCGACCAGCTCGCCTCGTGCCGGTACGGAGCCGTTTTTTTTGGACTCGGCCTGACCCGCACGACCGCTCCTCACGCCACGGTCGAAGCGCTGCTGCGACTGGTTACCGACCTGAATCAACAGACGCGTTTCGTCGTGCGCCGCATGCGCATCCCCGGAGATGTTGCCGGCGCGGACAGCGTCTTGTGCTGGCAGACCGGCTTTCCCTTCAGCGTCAACCTGGCGCGAGGCTACCCACGATACAATCCGGGCGAATACACCGCGAATAACCTGCTGGAACGCGGCGAGGTCGACGCGGCGGTGATGGTCGGGAGCAGCGGCGTCACCCAATTATCCTCCGCCGCTCGGCGGCATCTGGAACAGGTTCCGAATATCGTCCTCGACGCGCCGGACGTCGCCTGCCCCATCGATGCCCAGGTTCACTTTACCACGGCGATCTACGGAGTCCACCGTCGCGGCACGGCCTATCGCATGGACGAAACGCCGATCCCGCTGCGCCCCTTCCTGGCCAGTGACCTGCCCAGCGACGACGAAGTACTCAAGGCGATTGAGTCGCGTCTGTGACTTGCATGGTTTCTCTTGTGCCGTCACGGTCAGCTTTTGAGGCGGCAGCGTGCGGCAGCGCCACGTTCGGTTTGTGGTACGAAGCGTCAAGTGCATGTGCGCACATCGTTTACCCCAAAGCCGCAGGCGCCGGTGTGCGAATCGATCCTGCGCCTACGGCTCGGGGTTAAACAGCCCAGGTCGAACCAGTGTGACGCTGTCGGATTCGAATCCCACGTTGACAGCGTCCTACGCACGCCGGAAAGTGAGTCGGCGATCCCAGGCGGGATCCGTATCGGGAAAGTCGGTCCGGAAATGGACACCGCGGGATTCCTGCCGCGCGAGCGCGGCGCGAATAATGATATCGGCAGCGGTCAACATGTTCTGGAGTTCCCAGCCGCGGACATCGCTGAACTGGCGCCGCAACACGTACTGCTGCCAGTTCTCGACTGTTGTCAGCGCGTCTTCCAATTCACTCCCCATCCGGCGGACTCCCACGGATCGCCACATCAAGCTGCGCAGCGAATTGCGAATGTCCCCTACATCCAACGGCTCATCGGGATCGGGCAGTGCACCGGCTTCCAGCGGGAGTGCTTGAAACGTGTCGCGCATGTCCGCGGCAGCCCGCGACGCCCCTTCGCCGGCACGCAGGCCGAAGACCAGGCCTTCCAACAAGCTGTTCGAGGCCAGGCGATTGGCGCCGTGCAGGCCGCTGGACGTCACTTCGCCGGCCGCCCACAAACCGGGCAGCGTGGTGCGACCGTGGGCATCGATGGACACGCCGCCAATCATGTAATGGGCACCAGGACGCACGGGGATGCGGTCCGTCGTGATATCCAGTTCGAATTTAGCCAGCGTTTTCGCAATGCCGGGGAAGCGACTCCGCACGTGCTTCGCATCCAAATGGCTGAGATCGAGGTAGACGTTGGGATGCCGTGTTTTCTCCATCTGACTGACGATCGCCTTGGAAACGATATCCCGCGGCGCCAGCTCACCCCGTTCGTCGTAGTCGAACATGAACCGTTCGCCATTTCGATCGACCAGCTGGCCGCCTTCTCCGCGAATGGCCTCGGTAATCAAACTACGGCTGCTACCGGCAATGTACAGGACGGTGGGATGGAATTGCATGAATTCCATGTCCCGCAGTTCGGCCCCGGCACGATAGGCCAGCGCATTGCCGTCGGCAGTCGCAACGGGGGGATTCGTTGATTCCCGATACAGCTGTCCCGCGCCCCCGGTGCAAAGGATCGTCTGCTTGGCCCAGACCAGCATCATGCCGCGATCTTGATGCCAGACCAGGGCTCCGCGGCAAGCACCTTCGTGCGTCAACAGATCCAGCGTGAATGTATTCGACCAGGTTTGTACGTTGGGCAGCTGCAGCGTCGACTGGATCATGGCCCGCATGACTTCCTTGCCGGTCGCATCTCCCAGCGCGTGAACAATCCGATGATGACTGTGTCCCCCTTCGCGACCGAGAATCAATTCGCCGTGATCTCGATCAAACTGGGCGCCGAATCGCATCAGCTCGTCAATGCGCCGCGGCGCCTCACGGACAACCAACTCGACGATCTCTGGGTCACACAGCGAGCCGCCGGCATCCAGCGTATCGGCAACATGGTCCTCGAAGCAGTCTTCCGGATCCAACACACCGGCGATTCCGCCCTGCGCGTAGTTGCTGTTGGACTGTTCGATCGCGTCTTTCGTAATGACCAGGACCTGCAGATCGCCGCCGACCGCATTGGCCGCGCGAAGGCCGGCCAGTCCGGCGCCGACAATCAGCACATCCGTATAGAAATGGGGCACGCGTTTCGGCTGGAACGGCACCAGGTAACGTGGCGGAAGGGTGTTGGACATGGCTGTCGTTACGGTCGCGAGCGCGACGTCCCCTTCTTGAACGCGTCGAACTGTTCGGCGTATTCAGCAGGCGGTTCGCTCTTGTAACCGCGGGTCCGCAAGCCGCCGCGTCGGTCCTGTGTGACGTCGGTTTGCCGGGTACCCCCGCGTCCTGGGGAAAGCCCCAGGCCGCGCAACGCGTTGTCCAGGCGCCGCCGGCTGGCCGGATCGTTCTCGGCGTCGCGTTCCAATTGTTCCCACTTCTTCAAGAACTCCCGCATGTCTTCCGCGGACCAGTCTAGTTTCTTGAGCAGTTCCGGGTCGGGCTTGTCTTGCTGGTCTTTGAGGTATTCCAGCACCAGACTGGTCGCCTGGCGACTATACTCCAGTCGTTCTTTCTCGGCGTCCGGTATGTCGCTTGTGGGCTGGCCGTCACCGGTTGCTGAATTCCCGGCACCAGGACTGCCGCCGCCCACCACTTGCCCGCTGCCTGTGGTGGATTGCTTTCGGGGATTTGAATGGGGCGTGGTCCGTGGCTGCGGTCCTCCCGCCGCACCGTCGCTGGAAGGCGATCCACCCGACTCGGCGCCTTGCGGATTTTCCGCCTGCCCCGAACCGGCTCCCGCTTCGGAACCGGTTGTGCCGCCGCGGCCGTCGGATTGCTGCTGATCGCCCGCGCCGCCGCTATCACCTTCGCCACGTTCGTTCGATTGTCCCGCACCTTCATCCGCGGATGTGTTGCTGCCGGCGCTATCGGTGCCGGGCTGGTTGGCGTTCTGACCGCCGCCACGTTCGCCGCCACCACTGCGATCGCCATCGTTTCCGTTATTCGAATCCGATTGGCGCGGCGCGTAGCTGGGCGTCTGCGGCTCGTTCGGTTCTCCGCTCTGATCGTTCGGACCGGGATCGCTATTCTTGGGCTTGTCGCGGTTTTGACCTTCCGCCGGTGGCGGACTCTCCGGCTGATCCCCCTGTTTTCCGGCGCCGGCTTCGGATTGTTTGCCAGCACCCGCGTTGGCGTCGTCACCTGTTTCCGTTTCGTTCGGCGGATTGGGCTCGTTCTTTTGCGGCTGGCCGCGCTGATCGGTCGGCTCGCCATTCAGATTGCCCTCCGCGTCGGGACGCGGTTCCGACCCGGTTTCCGATGACGACTCGCCGCCAGCTGCGGACGCGTCGCCTTCGTCGTTCCCGCTGGCAGCATCACGCTGGTCTGAATCCGGTATCGACTGCCCCACGCCTTCCTGATCGGTCGTCGCGGTGGGATGATTCTGAAGGTGCTCCAAGGTACGCTCGATCACTTCTCCGTCGTGCAAGGGTTCAGTTCGTTCCTCCTCCGAGAACTCGCCGTCACCGTCTCCCGGCTGACCGCTCGGGCTGCCGTCCCCGCGCTGCGTTCCGTCGGGGGATCCGACACCGCTGGGATCGCTGGGCGTCCCTTCGCCGTTCTCCTCTCCACTGGACTGCTGGCTGCCTTCGCCCCCTTCCTGTCCTTCGCTCGCAGAACCTTCCGCGCCGCTACTGCCGTCATCGGCATTCCCCGCCGCTTCGTTCGAACTCTCGCCGCCGCCATCATCGCCTTCGCGCTGCGGGCTCCCCTCCCCTGATCCCTCCGCGCCCTGCGCATTCTCGCCGGCGCCGTTCTCGCCGTTTTCACCATCCTCCGTTGCGGACTCGTCCGGCTGGGAAGGATCGGAACGAGTGTTCTCGGGATCGGAGGCGGGTGTGATCGTGATTCGATAATTCGGCGTCCGCCCTCGATTCGGTTCCGGCTGCGCGGTTTGAGGGCTGGTGCGATTGTCGGCGGCCTCGGCCCATAGCAAAACTTCGTCACCTGGGGAAAGCTTCAGATCGCGCGGCACAAACGTGTACTTGACCGTTGCCTGACCAGGTTGGCCCAGGGGGTCCTGAAACAGATGGCGATCGATCAGTGCGTTGCCGCCTTGAGCGGCTTTGACCGTGACGTCGGTGAGTCCGTAGTCGGGATCGACGGCACGCAACGCAAACGGTAAACGGCTGTCGACCGGTACCTGCAAGCGGGACTCGACAGGCGCCAGGATTTCCACTTCGGGTTGGAGGTCCGGAATCACTTCGATGCGATGAACAATCGGATGGATATTCTTCCGACCATCACCGTCGACGACCAATCGAACCTGGTATGCGTTGTGTGCCGGCGACTTGCGATCCGCGTCCAACTGCAGGACAAAGCTGCCGGTGGCGTCAAGCCCGTCAACCGACATCGGCACGGATGCCAACCTCGCTCGCGAAGGCTCCGTCGGCTGCTCCACCTCCGGATCAAACTCGATATAGGCCGACTGCATGGGCACATTCGACCTGGCGTGGATGGTGACTCGAGTGCCTTCGAGCGCACGAATGTCGCCCTGGTCCGCAACGGACTGCGGGGCCCGCCGCGTGTAACGAGGAAACGCGTAATCGACTCGCTGCACAATGATCGTGGGCGCCGGAATGACTTCCAAGCGATATTCGCGCGACACGGCGTCCCCCGCTTCAATGTGATAAGTGAGGCTCTGCTGAAAGCCCTCATCCCCTGGCGGCAAACTGGTCGCAAACCATCCACCCACCTGCTCTTCCATTTCGACAACCTGGTTCACGATCTGCTGGTCGTCGGTGGAAAAGACAATCGTGACCGCGTCGTCATCGTCGCTGTTTCCAATCAGCGCTCGCACGAGTTGCCGCGAACCGAAGAAGACCTCGAGGTCACCGGGATCAATCTCCCGAATTTCGACGCGCGCGGGCCGAGCCACATCGGACCAGGGCACGGCAATGCGCGAAACGGTTTGCGCGGTACTCTTCGGCGACACCATGACGTACAAGGCAAATACGGCGAAGACGGCCGCAAACGCGTAGCCGGTTCGGATCAGCTTATCGCGATCGACCAGCGATTCGGGCGGGACGTGCGTTAAACCGACCGCCGCTTGCTGCCGCACTTGCGCCATCACGGCCCCGTGGACGGCATGCTGGTCGCCGCGCAAGAACAGGAAGTTCAACAGACTGTTCTTCAACGCCGGTTGGCCCTGCTCGATCATCCGCGCGGCAAAAGCCGGATTGATCTTTCTCATGATCAGCGGCATCAACTGACGAACCATGAAGAGCCCGATCGCCACGACCAGCACCAGCAGCGCGACCAGGCGGCCGGCGAATCCCAGATCGAACATCCAGTGGTCCACCAGCGCCACCAGCAACAACCAGCTAAGTGAACCGATCGCCAACGTCAGCAAACCGCTTAGCAGGTCGTTAATCTTGACTTGCCGCTGGGTGCGCAAGAGCTGCTGTTCGATGTAGCTTTCCTGCGAGCTAGGATCTGTCGGTGCGGTGCCAACTGCCATGGTGTCTTTTGCGATTGAGCTGTTTCTGGATGGATGTAAGACGTCTCTGAGAAAGGAATACCGTTGCGATGACCAGAGGCGTTCTCTAACATTATAGACGACTTTACCGGGTGTTAAGATGCCGATCCACATAGAATTCAGGCGTTTCGGCGACCGGCAGTCAGGATTATCTCAGTTGCGTTGACAACTCCGCAAGCGATCCGCCGCCTGGCTGGCCAAAAACGGCGGCCGCTGCGATTCGGCCGCGGATTAACCTCACGCCAGAAGACAGGGCACCATGGCAGACGTAATTCATCTCCACCCTCGCGATAATGTCGTCGTGGCTGCGCGAGCTTTGGGCGCCGGCAGCCCTGTTGGCATTGGTGATCTCACGATCCAGGTCGCTGCTCCCGTCAAGATGGCGCACAAGATCGCCCTTGCACCGATCGCCAAAGGCGCGGCGATTTTCAAGTATGGCCAGGTCATCGGTACCGCAACCGAATCCATTGCCGCCGGCGACTGGGTTCATTCGCATAATCTGGAGACGGGGGACATCGCCAACGATTATGCGTATTGCAGCGAAATCCCGGCGGCGCCAACGAAACTCGAACGGAACTTCATGGGCTATCGCCGCGCGGACGGAAAGGCGGGAACGCGCAACTACCTGGCGATCATTTCCAATGTGAACTGCTCGGCATCGGTGAGCAAACACATTGCGCGGCATTTCGACCAGTCAATTTTGAAAGACTTCCCCAACGTCGACGGCATCGTCGCGTTCACGCACGGCGAAGGTTGCGCCATGCGCTACGGCGGCTTGAAACACCAGATGCTGAACCGGGTGCTCGGCGGCATCGCCCGGCATCCGAACATCGGCGGCTACCTGATGATCGGCCTGGGTTGCGAACAGGCGGCGCTCGGATACCTGATTGAAGACCAGCACCTGGTACAAATTGATCACGGCAACGAAAAGAAAGCGCCGCTGGTCATGTCGATGCAGGACCAAGGCGGTACGCGAAAGACCGTGGAAGCCGGCATTCAGCGCCTGATCGAAATGCTGCCGCGGGTGAACAAGGTGCGGCGCGAGCCGATTTCGGCCAGTGAATTGATTGTCGGCATGGAATGCGGCGGCTCGGACGGCAATTCAGGCATCACCGCCAACCCGGCGGTTGGCGTGGCCAGCGATTTGCTAGTGGCCTGCGGAGGCACCTCGATCCTTTCCGAAACGCCCGAGATCACCGGCGCGGAACACCTGCTCACGCGCCGTTCCCGAACGCCCGCGGTCGCCGACAAACTGCTCGAACGCATTCGCTGGTGGCGCTGGTATTCGGAACTGTTTCAGGAAGAATTCGACAGCAACCCCTCCGTGGGCAACAAGGAAGGAGGGCTGACGACGATCGCCGAAAAGTCGCTAGGCGCCGTCACCAAGGGAGGCACCACGGCGCTGGAAGCGGTCTACGAATACGCCGAACCGGTCACGGCGAAAGGGTTCGTGGTGATGGACACGCCCGGCTTCGATCCCATGAGCGTAACCGGAAAGGTGGCAGGCGGAGCGAACGTGGTCGTCTTCACGACCGGCCGCGGCAGCTGTTATGGCTGCAAGCCGACTCCCTGCATCAAGGTCGCGTCGAACACACCCATGTTCCAGCGACTCGGCGACGACATGGACATCAACGCGGGCGAGATCCTCAGCGGGCAGACGGTGCAGCAAGTCGGCGAACAGATTTTTGAAGAGATCCTGGCCGTGGCCAGCGGCAAGCTTACCAAAAGCGAAACGCACGGCATCGGCGAAGAAGAATTTGTCCCCTGGACCGTCGGCCCCACGCTGTAAACCTAATCCCGGTTCATGACCAGCAGCAGGACGTACCAGAAAAGCGTGGCGACGGAAGCGAACAGGCCGAGCGCGGCGGCGACGTGCTGGTCGGTCCGATAATGCAGCATGACGTTGGAGGTTTCGTACAGGATGTAACCGCTCATCAAGGCAATCATGCCGTAGATGAAGAACATCCCCAAGTGGAAACCAAAGACGATCCCGCAGACGATCAGTCCCATGGCGGCAAGTCCCGCCCACATCAGATACTTTCCCAGTCCCGAGAAGTCCGTCTTGGTAATAAATACGAACAGGGTTAGCCCGCCGAAAATAATGCCCGAGATCGTCGCCGCCATGGCGATTGGGTTGAAATCCGGTGTCCCGCGCAGCTGCGCCAGGTAAAGCAGCGGAATGAACAGGACCGATTCGGCGGCGACGTACAGACCAAGGCCAAGGTACTGCAAGGAAGTCGAGGTATCGGAACGAGCCCAACGTTCCGCCAGGAAACTCACGAACATGAACCCGCCTAGAGCCAGCAGCCACGTCCAGCGTCCGAACAGCCCCAGACTCGCCTGCAACGTGGTTTGCGGCAGGAACGTGAAGACGGCCAGTTCGATCAGGACAAACATCCCCACGGCCAGAGCCAGGTGCGAATAGGTGCGGCGAATGAACGCGGCACGTTCCCATTCTTCCGCGCGGGCCGCGATGTTGGCGGCATGTGGAGGAGAATACGGATTCGTTTGAGGATAATTCATGGCCAGCTCCTGGTACAAATTTGACCTTCAGTCACTTTGCGGTTGCAATGCTTTCCCGGTCGCGCGGTGAACCGGGTTCCTCTGTAAGTGTAGGCTCCGGGATTGGTTTGGTCGAGCACAGTCCGTAGCGCAAAACACGATTGTATCGTCCCCGTACGTTACGATCACCACGTCTACCTGACCAGGATCTTGCCGTCCCATTTGGGCGGAATCATCGTGTCGTCGTGCGGCGTGAGGGCGTAGTCCCAAAGCCACCGGCACCCTTCTCCCAATGGCCATCATCGAAATCGGGCTCTCGCCAGCCTTCCGCGGGCGGGCGAACAGTGAAACGCCACTCGTCCACGATCGGCAACTGCGCCACCGCCGAAGTCGCGCACAGAAACGTTGCCAGGACCGCGACCGACACGCACCGAGACCGGATCGCGCGGCAGCAGGCCGGAGAATCGCGGCAGCAGGCCGGAGAATTCAACGCATCCTTCGATGATAACATGCTCATGACGATGATTCCGATTGCAAGGAATGGAAAACGCGTTCGCAGTCCAACTCGAACACAAACGGGTTACATTTTTCCGCATTCTAACAGCTGCGTACCGCCCGTGCCCGCACAGTTCCCTCTCCAGAAGCAGTTTCTTGCTTTCGGATGCGTCTTTGTGTCGAAAAGAGTTCTGAAAGGGTATGGTATGTTTGTTATGATCCATTCCTTGCCTTGCTTGTCCCGGTGAGCTCGTTTGCCGTTCTCTATCCAGGCGACTGGTGAGCAACCCGAGTTATCCCGAACTGGCTGAATCACCATGAAACGCCTCCACCGCTTTGTCATGCGAAAGATCCTCCACACGGATGATCCGCCACATCGCCTGGCGTTGGGAATTGCCATCGGTGTGTTCGTCGCGTTTACGCCCACTATTGGCGTCCAGATGCTGCTGGTTGTCTTTCTGGCATGGCTATTTCGCGCCAACAAAGCGGTGGGAGTTCCACTCGTCTGGATCTCGAACCCCGCTACCGTCGTGCCGATTTTCTACTGGTGCTATCACGTCGGGCAGAGTATTTGGAGCCAACCGACCATCAACCAGCTCTGGTGGAACGAACTGGCAGCGCCCCCCGGCGGTTGGAAAGGTGTCGCTTTCTACTGGACCAAGGTCCTCGAAATCGCTGAACCGCTCTGGTTGGGATCACTGATCGTCGCCCTGGCAATGGCGATTCCGTCTTATTTGACTGTGTATTACGGAATTCGCACCTATCGACTGCGACGTTGGGGAAAGCTGGTCCCTCCGGCTTCGGACGCGGTTTGGCACGAAGCGGTTAGCATTCGTACGCAAAATGCCGCAGTGGAAAGTGACAAGCAAGTTCACGCGGATATGGATATAATGGAAACCGTCAGCTGACCTCAGAAGTAGCCGGTTTTCGGATAGGTAGCGATGAATAAGCAGTCGACAACGGCAACCGTTATCGTCATTTGCCTGACCGTGTTCTTGCTCGCAGTCTTGGGACTCATCGGAGTTGGTGCGCTGTTAATGTTTACACTCCGTGCCAGTCCCGAGATAGACCCTGTTTCGCCTCCCATGACGGTTGCCAAGTCGCCGGTGATGCAACCCTCGTCGATCGAATCACAACCGGTCGTCCCGGAGGCGCCACCGACAGCCAACCCGGACGTTTTGAAAGCAACCGCCACGGGTGAAGTCGCGGCGCTGCTCGATTTCCGTCAGACGGACGCGGCCTGGTCGGAAGCCCGGTTCACCGATTTAGAGAGCGACCAGCCTCAAGCGACCGGCAGCTTCACGCTGGAAGGGGAATCGCATCAATGGGAGTGCACGTTCCATTTCGACGCGGAACGCAACGAATGGACGGTCCTGGATCTCATCGTCGACGGCAAGTCAAACAGCCAGGGCGCGGCCGATAGCTCGCTGTAGCGAGAACGGCGACGGAATCGTGACGGGGAACGCCTGTGGCATTGCGATCGCGCCCCCCCAATCCGCGACTCCGCGTCGCGCAACGTACCATTTCGGTTTCTTGACGTCATGGTGTCGTGAACTGTTAATTTCTCCGAGCATCCGGCTCCCGCGACCACGGCTTCCCCCCTGGTTCATGCGTCATCTCGTAAACATTGGTTGTTTCGAGATTTACGCGCACATCTGGAAATCTGAGTTAGCGCTGCCCGCCGCTTCTGAACGAATTGCCAATCAATCGAAAAGCGCCGCAAAAATAGCGTTATAGAATGTTCAGAGAATTTACTTGCCGCGCTAATCCCGAGTAGCTAGGATAACCGTCGTCACGTGACTTAGGTCAACTTTTGTGAATAGGATGCCAAAGGGTTTTTGTATGTTTACCGAGACGAAACGACGAGAAGAAACTGAAACACGACCTGAAGACAAATTGACAGACAGCGCCGTTCCGGTGTTGCCGAACGTTGAAGAAACGGTCAGTTTTGTCCGCACTGATTGTCGCAAGGAAGCCGCTGCGTATCTTGAAGAGACTGAAGTCCGACACGGCGGAGAGTGAACCTCTTGGCTTCCATCTTCCAACGTCTGATTGGCCTGGAAACCGAGTACGCCGTCCGCTTTCGTCCCAACGATCCGTGTGATTCGCAGCTTTCGAAATTCCAGCTTTATAGTGCGCTGGTTTCGTCGCTGCGCAATCGCATTCTGGCCGTCGAAGCCAAGCACTTCAAAGAAGGCATTTTTACGGCCAGCGGCGGCGCGGTGTGGTTCGAGGCGGAAAAGCCGTCCGGCGGCGGGGGCCTGGTCGAAGGCGCCACGCCTGAATGTCGTGGTCCTCGCCAGCTGCTGACCTACCAGCGCGCTCAGGATCGCCTCCTGTCCGAAGCCGCCACTTCCGCCGGCACCGAAGGCCTCTTTCAACTCGTCAAGAACGATCGCGATGGATTTGGTAACGTCTACGGCGCGCAAGAGAATTACGAAGCGGTGACGGCGCGAGGCTGGCGATTGGGAATGTGGCGGCTCGGGCTGATCGCCCTGTTGCCTTTGGTGTTGCTCACCTGGCTGGGCTTCTTCCTGCTGATCTGCGGCACGCTTTTATACCTGGCCGTGGCGGCGGTTGTTTTCGTCCCGCTGCAACTGTTCACTCGGAATTCAAAGCCGCTGGCACTGATGATGTTCGGTGGCGACCTGGTGGAAGGAAAAGAAACCGGCAGCCCGGCGCCGGCCTGGCTGGAATCCCTGGTACTGGCCGCCACGCGAGTGCTGTCCGCGCCGCTAGCCGGCGCGCTGATGGTCTTGTCGTGGCTGACGTTGTTCCACGACGTTCGCCAGAAGATGCTCGCCTTCCTGGTCAGCCGCGCCGTCATGACCGGCAGCGGCATGATCGACAGCGACGGCGCTTTTCACCTGGCGGACAAGGCCGCGGCCATCAATTGCGTCCTGGGCTACGGCGGATTCCTGGGCGATCGTCCGATCTTTACGCTCGGTCATTTCTTCAAGGCGATTTGCGTGGAGTCGTTTTTTTCGCCCCGCGACTACCTCGACTTGATGTCCAACACGGGCCGCCTGCAAATCGGCCTCGGCGATTCCAACATGACTCAATCCGGCGAATACCTGCGGATCGCCACCACCCTGTTGATCCTGGACGGAATCGAAGCCGGCCAGTTGAACGACTTGCCGCGAGTCCGCAAGCCGATCGCTGCCTTGCACGCCATCTGCGCGGACCCAACCTTGCGGACCGAAGTGGAATTGAAAGACGGGCGGCGGATGACCGCCCTGCAGATCCAGCGAATCTACCTGGACGCCTGCTACCAGTTCGTGCAGCAAGCCGACGACCCGCCGGCGGAAGTCTACGGCGTGCTGCGACTGTGGGACGAAACGCTGGAGCAATTGGAAGACATGCAGGAAATGCAAGTCATTCCCATGTCGCTGGTCGGGGGCGTCGACTGGGTGAGCAAGAAGTACCTGGTGGACAACGCCGGCGACAGCGCGACCTGGTCGGAACGCAAGAAGATCGATCTGCGCTATCACGAACTCTCCTCGGACGGCTACTACAACAGGTTGGCCCGCACGGGTGTCGCCACCGTCGTGGTGGACGACGAGGAGATCGAGCGTGCCATGCGCTCGGCGCCCGCGAACACGCCCGCCACGACACGCGGGCACTACATTCGCGAGTTCGCTCAGGGTGACGAGCAAGTCACGGTCAACTGGAAGAGCGTCATCATCGGCCAGGGCTTTGGCGCCAAAGTCATTCGGCTTTCGAAGTACGGCCAGCCTCGCGACCGCGTCGACGACAACAACGTCCGCTCACCAGCCGTTTAGCCCGGCAGCGGCAAGTCGGGTCGTCACCGCAACCGGCAGGACGAGTCTTGACGTTGGGCACGAAGGCGATTTTTCTGCCAAAGGCCCGCTTTCATCAGAGCTTGGGGGAGCAACGTCCCAGAGCGTGTCAACGCGATGCATTCGCAATCGTATTGGCCCAATCATATCCGGAAGTCACGGGTGGAAGCGGCTTGTTCTCAGCTTCGTACAACTGAATGGTCTCTTCGACCATCTGACAGAGTTCGGCAAAGTATCCGGAGGTCCACCCAAATGCCTGTCCTTTTTCGTTTCTTTCGTTTCTTGTGGTTACCCGCCGCTTTCGTGGATTCGGCGAACCGAACCACCAAGCGAGATCGCTTAGCACAGGGTTCGATGATATCATACGTAAAGGAGAGGACCCAATGATGACAAAAGTAGCGATCGCAGAAGAAGTTGCGGAACAAATCCGAAACAGTGAAGGCCCAATTGTGTTGGTCGATGCAAAAGGACAAACGATTGGTGTCGTCCGCCGACCACCCACTGAGTCAGAAATTGCGCGAGCACGTAGCCGAGCGAGTCAAGATGGAAAACGCCTTTCTTGGGCGCAGTTGGTCGCGAAGGTCAAGGAAGGCGTGC
The DNA here is from genome assembly GCA_937967665.1 of uncultured Planctomycetaceae bacterium. Classification (GTDB taxonomy): domain Bacteria; phylum Planctomycetota; class Planctomycetia; order Pirellulales; family Pirellulaceae; genus CALBSZ01. The sequence goes on along the minus strand of CALBSZ010000497.1, from coordinate 6,492 downwards.
ACGAGTGATTTACGATGTTGAGTTTTCGCTGGATGCCGCTGCGGAGCTAGTTCGCATCACGGAAGTCGTTGGATCAGCGATGCCGGTTTTGCAAGCAGCGGACGCCATCAGACGCCAATTGGAAAACGATCCAGCCGAGAAAGGCGAGTGCTTATCTGAAGGTCTGTATTACATAGACGAGGAACCATTGCGTGCGTTCTATCTGATCGACGTTGATACGATGGTCGTTGAGGTAACGGACTTCCGAATCTTTTAGTCGGGTACGAACGATTAACCGAGCCGACGAGTTTGACCTACCATTCAGCTGGAGGCCACTGTCGGCTTCGGTTCCATCGATGGTTCACGGGCGTTTGAAGGGCGACGCGATTCGCCACCCACGACGAGCCGCAAGATAGCACGGACCGAATCAAGCGGCAAGCATTTTCGAAACTCGGGGAACGTCGAGAACACGAAGACGATATCGTCAGCATGGGCTTTCGACAGCATGGCGATCTCGACGCCAGAGACCACTCGAAGCCAACGTCATGGCGCCACGTGAATACTCGTGTTGATGCCCTGGCCTTGTGCCAGGGAGGTTCACGCCGGAAGCTACAAAACACGACATGCCCGTAATCCGCTGGATGCCACGGTCTTGCACCGTGGAGCATCACGGTCGTTGCGTTCCTGCACAGAACGTAACCATCCACAGGACAAGCCTGTGGCATTGACGATTCCGAAGTTGCCGATCGTAGCACTAAGCCTAACGATCCACGGGACAAGCCCGGGGGATTCCAGAGCGTTAATTTCACCCCAGGACCAAACTCACTCTTGCCTGGCTGGAACGGATCCTGGCCGAAGGGGCCAAGGACCGGCCGTACATGCATACCCGCATGCCCAAGTTCGGCACTGCGAATGTCGGGCACCTCGCCCCCCTGCTCGAAAGCGCCGACGCGCAACGGCCGCTTCCCGATTTGAACTTGCCCGCCACGCGCGACGTGAAATCCGACGGCTGGAAAATGGTGGGGGCACAGGGATTTTCCTGCATCAAGTGCCACACCTTCGGCCGCTTCCAGGCCACCGGCGTGCAATCGATCGACCTGCAGATCATGACCAGGCGTTTACGCGAAGACTGGTTTCGCACCTACGCCATGAATCCCCAAGCCTATCGTCCGGGCACGCGGATGCCCTCCGCCTGGCCCAACGAATCCGCGCGGCAACTGCCCGGCTACCGCTTTCGCGGCTACCGCCTGACCGACGACCAGCGTCCCACGTTCCTGTACGAAGTCGACGGTTTCAGAATCGAAGATTTCCCCAATCCCGTCGAAGAAGGAATCCACGTCTTCCTGTCGCGCCGCCTGACCATCCGCGGCGGCGACAAGTCGAAGACACTCTACTACCGTGCGGGCACCGGAGCCATTTCGAAAATCGGCGACAACGAATTCCAGATCGGCGAGATCCGAAGTACCATAACAGGTGCCCCAGCGGTGATTCACAACAACCAGCTGCTGGTTCCCATTACCGCGGGAACAACGGAGATCCTGCAAACGTACCACTGGCCGTGAGCAGCGGCAAAGGCTTTTTTACATCACGGAAACGAAGACATGATTCGGAAGACCCTGTGCTGTCTCGGCGTATTGGCAGGTCTTGTTTGTTCTGGCACCTGTGCCGGCGCGGAACCGCCGGTGAAACGCGTCAAGAACGTGCTGTTCCTGATTTCCGACGACCTTAAAGCCAGCGTCCTGGGCTGCTACGGTGATCCCCGCTGCCAGACGCCGCATATCGATGCGCTGGCCCAACGGGGACTGCTGTTCCAGCGGGCCTATTGCCAGGGCACGTGGTGCGCGCCTTCGCGAACCTCGTTCATGTTCAGCCGGTACCAGGGGCAGGGAGCGATCAACCTGGGGCAACATTTCCGTGAGCACGGTTGGTATACCGCCCGCGTCGGCAAGATTTATCACATGCGCGTGCCGGGAGACATCATCGCCGGGACGGACGGTCAGGATATCGCATCTTCGTGGACTGAGCGATTCAATTCGCCAGGACGGGAAGCGCATACGCCGGGCGATTACGCGTGTTTGAATTTGAACATTTTCACAACGGAACTCGAGGGACGCCAATCGACGCGCATGCCGCATCGCATGTTCGTTTCGGTCCGTTCTCCGGGCGACGGTTCGGATCAGCCGGACGCCAAGACGGCGGCGCAAATGATCGCGCTGCTGCGCGAACATAAAGACAAGCCCTTCTTCATCGCCGCCGGACTGGTCCGCCCCCACTATCCGATGGTGGCTCCCGAATCTTATTTCGAGCCCTATCCCTGGCAGCAGATGCAATTGCCTGAAACGCCCGCGGACGACCTGCGCGACATTCCCAAACTGGGACTCGCGGGCACGCGTTCGGGAACGAACTCCATCGGCAAGTATCCCGACAACCAGAAGCGGATGTGGGCAGCCTACTACGCGGCGGTGACGTTCATGGACGAGCAGGTCGGACGCATCTTGAACGAATTGGATCGGCTGGGATTGCGCGACAGTACGGCCGTCGTCTTTACCAGCGACCACGGCTATCACCTGGGCGAACATACCTTCTGGCAGAAATCGAATCTGCACGAAGAAGTCACCCGCGTTCCGCTGATCATCTCCGTGCCCGGATGGAAACCAGGCCAGACGGGATCCATCGCCGAGCTCGTCGATCTCTATCCCACGCTGTGCGATCTGGTGGGGCTGCCAACGCCGGAAGGTTTGCACGGCAGCAGTTTGCTGCCGGTCCTGAGGGATCACCAGGCTGAAGTCAAAGACGCGGCCCTTTCGTTTAATAAGGGACATGCCCTCCGCAGCAAAGACTGGGCGTACATGCGTTATCGGGACAAGACCGAGGAACTTTATGACATGATTCGCGATCCCGGTCAGTTTCACAACCTCACGTCTGACCCGCAGCATGCCGAACAGCTCGCGACGATGCGCAACGCGTTGAATTCGCGGCTGAACGCCATCGCCGATTAGGTGGACAGCGCCAAGTTCCGCCATCATACGAGCACGAAGCGCAAGCGAGTGTGTCACTTACGTCCAAACACACTTGCTCGCGCTGCGAGCTTGTATTCTCGCGGATCTCCGCAAACCTGGCGCTGTCGAATTAAAACTGGCAGTACGGACTGCAAATAAGAAATCGGCTGCGATGGGCGACGGCGATCGCGTCGACACCACTTGGCACGCAACGTCCCGAACCGCTAGAACTAGTGCGAGTCGCACGGACGTGTAGCGTCTCGGGCGCTGCAAATCACGGTGTCAATCGGCGAAAAAACCGCTACACTTACGCCAAACGCGCTCTAACCGCGGTGCGGGCACGCTGCCGACGCTAGCATCGCCGTCATTACGCTGGGAAGGCTGCGGGAATTCGGAGCACCTGTCAGGCTGAGAAAGACGGGTAGATTGAATCAATCGCGTTCAGGGCATTGATTGCGGTTTACTTGCGATCCCGATATTCCAGATAGCAGCATGGCGAGTAGTTTGTCGATTTTTCCGCCGCTATCATCCATTCTTGCGGAATTCACCATTGCCAAGTCGGCATTTGTTAGTTACTTACGTGTTTTGAAAAATCCCGTAAGGTGCTGTTCGCCCGGCGGTCGTTCGTTTGGAGATCGTGCGACCGCGCGAATGGAATCATTGTCATTGCGCCAAGGACGGCCCAGATGGAACGCACACAACTGCTCGCGCATTACCGCTGGATGTATGCCGCGCGGCAGATTGACCGACTGGAACAAGAACTGACGAGCCCCGGCGAAGCGCTCTTTCACCTTTGCAGTTCCAGCCCCGACGCCCCCGCGGCCATCGCGCCGCATCTGACCGAATCCGACTGGCTGCACTGCCACTATCGCGACAAGGCTTTATTGTTGGCCCGCGGACTCAAGCCGCGGACCTTCTTCGACAGCCTGTTTTGCAATGCGAAGTCGCCGTCACTTGGTCGCCGCATGAGCGCCTTCTTCAACGACAGGAAGCTCAATATTCTGAGTATGGTCACGCCGACCGGCAACAACGCGCTGCAGGCTGTCGGCGTCGCGGCGGCGGTCAGGGACCAGCCAGATTCTCCGATCGTTTACTGCGGCGTTGGCGACGGCACGACGCAACAGGGAGAATTCCTGGAAGCGATAGGAGAAGCCGTACGGCGTCAGTTGCCCGTCTTGTTTGTCATCCAGGACAACAAATGGGCCATTTCCACGCGGACGAATGCGCAAACGTTCTACTCCCTGCCTGGCGGACCGGCCAAGGAGTTCTGCGGCCTGCCGATTCACCACGTCGACGGTTGCGATATCGAGGTGGCTCACGAAACCTTCCAATACGTCATCGGCCAACAGCGGCAGTCACGCGCGCCCGCCTGCGTGGTGTTGGAAGTGGAGCGACTGTGCAGCCACACCAACGCGGACGACCAGACGCTGTACCGCAGTCCCGAGGAATTGGCGAACTCGCGGGATCCGTTGCATAAGACCGAGCAGCGACTCTTGGAACTGGGAGTTTCTTCTGAAGAACTGCACGCGCTCCAGCAGCAGGTCGTTGCGGAAATCGAACAGGCCGAATCGCAAGCGGCCGATACAGATGAGCCGCCGTTCGCGGTCGACGACATTCGTCCGATCCACATTGAATTAAAGCATCCGTCCAGCGAGCAGCGTGGCAACGAGGGCCGGCCGACCTTGACAATGCGCGATGCGATGCGCGAAGTGCTGCGAGACAAGTTGAGCAGCGATCCGGGCGTTGTCCTGTTCGGCGAAGACATTGAAGATCCGAAAGGCGACGTCTTCGGTGTCACCAAGGGTTTGAGTACCGCGTTTCCGGGCCGCGTCTGCAACTCGCCGCTGAGCGAATCGACCATTGTGGGCACCTCGATCGGCCGCGCGCTGGCGGGCCAGCGCCCGGTGGCCTTCATCCAATTCGCCGATTTCCTGCCGTTGGCCTATAATCAGATAGCCAGCGAACTGGCCACCATCTACTGGCGAACGGCGGGTCGTTCGCAGGCGCCGGTCATCCTGATGGTGGCCTGCGGCGCCTATCGACCGGGACTGGGACCGTATCACGCGCAGACGATGGATACCCTGATGGCCCATCTTCCCGGCGTCGACGTGTTCATGCCCTCCACGGCCACGGACGCGGCCGGCTTGCTGAACGCGGCCTTCAAGTCGCAACGGCCGACCGTGTTTCTCTATCCGAAAAGCCTGTTGAACGATCCGGCGCTGGCCACGTCCGCTGACGTGTCCGACCAGTTCGTGCCGATCGGGGTTTCGCGGAAGACGCAAATGGGCCGCGACATCACCTTTGTCGGCTGGGGCAACACCGTGCGACTCTGCCAGAAGGCCGCGCGGGCGCTGGAACGTGCTGGAGTGGAATCGGAAATCATCGATCTCCGCAGCATCTCGCCGTGGGACCAGCACGCGGTCATTTCATCGGCGGAAAAGACAGCGCGCCTGATCGTCGTTCACGAAGACAACCATACGGCCGGCTTCGGGGCGGAAGTAATCGCCACGGTCGCGGAAAAGTCGCGTCTGCCCGTGGCCGCGCGGCGTGTCACCCGCATGGACACGCACATCCCCTGCAATTTCGGTAACCAGCTGGAAGTGCTGCCTTCCTTGAAACGTGTTTTGACCACCGCAGCGGAGCTGTTGAACCTGGAACTCACCTGGCAGGCACCGCCGCCGGCCGTCGACGACGTGTTCCGACTGGAAGCCATCGGTTCGGGACCCGCGGACGAAACGGTTCAAATTGTGGAATTTCTGGTGTCGCCCGGAGATACCATCCAGCGTGGCGACGCTGTGGCGTCGGTGGAAGCGACGAAGAGTGTTTTTGATATCACGTCCCCCGTGTCGGGTACCGTGCGTGAGATTATCGCCAACGAAGGTGCGACCGTGGATGTCGGTGCGACCCTGATGACGTTGGAAACAGGTGACGGCAGCAAGCGTCGCCGCCCGGTAACTCAGGAGAATCCCGGTACTCCCGTATTCACACGTAAAAAGAAGACGCAGACGATCGATTTGCCGCGGCGCCGCGGCGACATTCGCCACTTTGAAGTCGGCTTGTCGTCCGTCGCTACGGTCACCGGAAGCCGCCTGGTTTCCAATCAGCAGCTGTTTGCCGAGCGGACGAAAGCCTCCAGGTTTTCGCCGGCGGACGTTTTCAAACGGACCGGCATCGAATCACGCTTCTGGGCCGGAGAGGGGGAAAACGCGGTCAACATGGCCGTGCGAGCCTGTTGGAAACTGTTCGATCAGGAAGACCTGCTGCTGGACGATCTGGACCTGGTAATCTGCAGCACGACCAGTCCGACCGTGGTGACGCCCTCCATGGCGTGCCAGATCGTGAGCCAGATTCGGAACGGCAAATCGGAATCGCTGGTGCAGGCCTACGACATCAACGCCGCCTGTTCCGGCTACCTGTACGCCTTGCAGGCCGGTTATGACTTCTTGCAAAGTCGCCCGGCCGGCCGCGTCATGATTGTGACGACGTCGTGGAAATTGGCTCGTTGGCTTTTGGC
>CALBSZ010000496.1 GCA_937967665.1 uncultured Planctomycetaceae bacterium | reverse complement strand
GCCCGTAGTCCCGCGGCTCCGCCCGCGGGGACCTGCAAACTACCCGTAGTCCCGCGGCTCCGCCCGCGGGGACCTGCGAACGGAGTCGCAGGACTACAAACAGCAAGTCAATCCTCATCTTCCGCTCGCCATCGCTGCCTGTTGAAACGATGCGCGCGCTGCCGAACAAATCTTCTGGCTGCCGCCGCACACTTTTCTGGAACGATGGCACACTTTGTAGGACCCGTAGCGATCGATCCGAACAAAGGGTTAAAGCGGATAAAAGCAACTCGTGTAAAGGAGTTTGAACAGCCTCCGGGCCGATTGTTCGTGAAAGTCGCTCACAGGGAACATACGACTGTTACAACCGATGGAACTTGCTCGTTCCAGCCCGCGTCTAAAGCTCCGCGAATCTGTCTAACCTATTTTGCCTATTTGGCGTTAAGTCGCGAATTCATTGCAAGAGAGAGACCTGCAATTATAATCCAACTAATGTGTTGCACTGTCTGCACATAGATTGCATTTCCCCCATTTTTATCCACACGCACTCTCTCTCTTCTCGGCAAAAGGCGTTGGCGCACGTTCGCGTTATTTATTGCCTTGCAAGGAGTTAGATCGATTCCAACGGGCTTGAACGCCCGTCATGATTCGCAACTTTGTGGAACTAATCAAAGGTGTTGGTCCATGTCTGAGCGACGCTCAATGTCATCACGCGCTAAACGCAATCGTCGTAAACAATTACTGCGAAAGAAATTCGAAGCGGGCAGAACGTCTCAACTCGAGCGTTTCGAAGATCGGCGGTTGTTAGCCGTCGGTCCCACGTTGATCGGCATTCAGCCGAACGACCAGGAACTGCTATCCGTCGACAGCACCGACATCCGCAATGTCGCTCCGTTGGACCTGACGTTCCGTTTCGACGAGAACCAGGACATCGACCTGGACACGCTGAGCGGTATCCAGATTACGCGTTCAAACCTGGACCACGACTTTTCGCCCGCGACCGCAACGCTCGAGGTCAGCGGCCGGGACCTGATTCGTTTCAACGCGGTGCGTTTGGGCGAAGACCAGAACGGCATCCGCATTACGCTTGTGAAGAGCGACCACGGAACGCCGAGTCCCCCGTCGGTGACGGTGTTAGGGCGGAATATTACGGTCAACCTGAACGTCAACCCGACGAACGAAACGCGTGCTCAGGACCTGGTGAATGCGATCAACTCGGACGTCGAGGCGACCGCCTTGATTCGTGCCGAGCTGATTGATCCGGCGGACGCGCAAACCGATATCACAACGATTCCGAATCCGGCGCCGCCGATCTTCCTGGCCGGCGCGAACGACATCGTAGTTGACCCGGGCTTCATTGGCGCTGGCGACCTTTCCGCTTGTACGGTGGAAGGCATCGACACGATTTGTGCCAACAGCGTGATCGCGCGCTTTGCCGACACGTTGCCTGACGACCTTTACCGCATTCAGATCTTCGGCGAGCACCCTTTGCTGGCCTTGCGGAGCAACCCGGCGCCGGGCTCGCCGGCGGGAACGCTGGGCGCTCGGTTCGGAGCGCCTGACGAGAACAGTCCCGGCGTCGATCATACTCGCGACTTTGAACTTGATCTCGGCACGCAGATCATCGCCGTGGTACCGCAGCCCGTCGAGCGGTCGGGCAGCGGGCTCGACCAGTTGGGCAATCAGATCGAGGTCTACTTTAACGACGACGACTTGTTCATCGAGCACGATGCGGGGGGCAACCCAACCGCGCGTTCCGCCGACAATCCCTCTTTTTATGAACTCATTCTGACGCGTGAAACGGTTGAGAACACGGACGACGTGCCGTATCATCCGACCAGCGTGCAGTACTTGCCTGGGGAGAACAAGGCGATCTTGACCTTCGCGGACGACCTGTACGATCTGATCGATCCGGTCACGGGTGGTCCGGTTGGCGCCGCGACGTTTCGCTTGCGGATTGGCACAGCGGAGCCTGCGCCGTTGCCGCCGCTGACCAGCAGTCTGGTGGGCAATCTGGATGTCGGCTTTGATGCCGGCACTAGTTTCAATACCGCGTTGTCGCTGGGCAACGGCGTGATCATCGGTTCGGACAGCGTTGGGCTGGTGGAAGGCGACCTGTTTACCATCTCGAACGACGCTCGTCCCGGACGGGCGACGCAGACGCTGACGTTCGAAGTCGACAAGGACGGCAGCCCAACGACGAATGTGGTGATCAACGCCGCGGACAACATTGTGGTCAACGTCCCGGCGGCCGGCGCCGGCCCGGGGGGTGTCACGAATGGACAGCAATTCACGGTCAGCAGTGCTGCGGGCACGCAAACGTTTGAATTCGACAACGACGATATGGTGACGGCCGGAACGGGCGTCAACATCACCGACAACCTCGTCATTCAGCTGCCGTCGCAAGGTGGTGGAGCCGGAGGCGTCCAGGACAAGAATACGTTTTCGATCAGCGACGGTGTCAGGACGCAGGTCTTTGAATTCGACAACGAAGGGCGCACCACGGACGGACGGGTCGTGATCCGTTTCAATTCCACTACCACACAATCGCAGCTCGCTTTTCGCGTGATGAACGCGATTCGTGATGCGCGTATCGGAGTAACGCCGATCCAGGTCGGCGGCGCGGTAGTGCTTGGCGGAACGACGCCAACACATACGCTAAGCACTACCGGTACTCCTTCGGCCTCGCAAACCGTCCGGCCCCGCACGCAGGACGAAGTGTCTGCCGTGATCGCGGATGCCATTGGCGACGCGTTTCCCGAGTTGACACCGGTCTACCAGGGTGGCGGCGCGCTGCTCCTGCAAGGCTCCACTCCCCAGCACGATGTGACTCCGGTCGCTCCGCTGGCCACCTCCACGACGCCGAAGACCGCAGACGAAATGGCCGGCATCATCGCCGACGCCGTGAACGCTCAGGCGTTTGAAGTGCGTGCGGAAGCGAAAGGGAACCGGCTGCTGCTGGTCGGTGCGGCGCAAACCGATTTCTCCAACGTCACGAATATTGCTCGCGAGCAACTACAGAGCGTCATCATTACGTCCGAGATCGAGGCCCAGGTGTTCACGTTGAACATGCCGGGGGCCAACAACGAGCCTGGACATCGGGACATTATCGCCGAGCACATCCCGAACGACAGCTTCGACCGTGACGAAGGGATTACGACGTTCTTCTATAACTTCCGGACTGATATCGGCACGATCCCGGACGCCCAGGGCCTGCCGCAACCTGCTTTCAATCTGATCACGGAGCGGCAGAAAGAACGGGCTCGCGAAATCTTCGAAATCTACGCCGGGGTCGCCGGCGTGCAATTCTTCGAAACCGAAAGTGAAGGCTTGATCGTGGCGACCGGCGACCCGCGAGCCACCGGTCCCGCGGGCCAGCCGATGGTCATTGCCAACGCGGCCCAGACGTGGGACGACAACTTCGGCGACAACGTCGGCGTCGGCGGGAACACAATCGGCACCGGTTGGTTTGAAACCATGATCGCTCAGATCGGCGGCTTCCTGGGACTCGGCACGACCAGCGACCTGCCGCAACAGCAAGTGCGCGGCGACGATCCAGCACTAACCAATCCGCCCGCGGTCGATCCGACGTTGCCGCAGAGTAACAACCGGATCGAACCGGTCTTCCCTGGTGACGGGGATATCGTTCACCTGCAGCATCTCTATCGACCGGAGAGCAAGGATATCGACCTATACCAGTTCGAGATTGATCTGGGGGATCGCTTGCTGCCGCAGGAATTCAAAAAACAAGGGCTCTTCACGGCCGAAACGATTGCGGAACGGAAAGAGGATGGTAGCTTGCTGGATACCGTCCTGTCGTTGTACGAAGAGGTGCAGAACGAAGATGGATCGCCGGTCCTGGATTCCAATGGCACGCCTTTGCGCCGCCTGATTGCCCGCAACGACGACTACTACAGCGAGGACTCGTTCCTTTCGATGCCGCTCGGTTCGGGCAAGTATTACATTGGCGTGACGGCCAGCGGCAATACGGACTACGACCCGACGATTGAAGACAGCGGCTTCTACGGCGTCTCGCAGGGCATTTACGATCTGCGTCTCGATTTCAGGCCTGCCGCCGAACAGAGCATTCTTGACGCCGACAATGCGGACAACGCGGGAGCTTCGGAGACCACGCGTCACACGCCGCTGGACGGCGACGCCGATGGCGATCCCGGCGGTGTTTATAATTTCTGGTTCAACGTCGCGCCTCCTGCGGGTCAAGAAGTTCCTGGAACTCCACGCACCATTTTCGTGGACAAGTCGCACGTCCCCGATTTTTCTCGACCGCAGGGAACGCCATCCAATCCGTTTAACGTGATCAGTCACGCTTTCGACCTGAACGCTTTCGACCCCAACAACGCGGAAGCGGCGAATCCCGGCGACATCGTGCGGATTGTCGGCAACGGCGGACTCGACGGCGATCTGGCCACACTGAGCGACAACTTTGCCTACGAGGTCGGTTTCGACCTGTTGGGTCAACCGCTGGACGACGGCATCAATATCGAAGTGCCCAAAGGCGTGACCATGATGGTGGACGAAGGCGCCATCTTCCAGCTGCGGCGCGGCCGTATCGCCGTGGGCAGTTTCCTGCCGCAGGTTGACCGCAGCAAGGCCGCGATCCAGGTGCTCGGGACCCCCGAGAACCAGGTCTACTTCACATCGTACCACGATCAAACAATCGGCCTGGATACGTTTTCATTCACGACCATCCCGCAGAAGGCGGATTGGGGCGGCATCCTGCTGCGTGACGACATCGATCGCGCCGATGGCAACTTCGTGTACGACGAAGAGGGGATCTTCCTGAACTATATCAACCACGCCGATATTCGTTATGGCGGTGGCCAGGTGTCGATCGCGTCGAAGTTCCAGGTCGTCAACCCGATTCAGATCATCGACACGCGCCCCACGATTTCGTTCAACAACCTGACGTTGAACGCCGACGCCGCGATTTCGGCGACCCCCAACAGCTTTGAAGAAACTAATTTTCATGCTCCCCGACACCAGCACAATCTGTTTACGTCGGACTACGATCGCGTCGGGCCGGACATGCACGGCAACACGTTGCTGGAAAACACCGTGAACGGCGTCTTCGTCCGCACGGAAACGCCAGCGGGCCAGGAACTACACCGCCTGACCGTGTCGGGGCGTTGGGACGATACCGACATCGTCCATGTCCTCGGGGAAAACCTGCACATTCAGGGTACTCCCGGTGGACCGCTGAAGCGGATTGAAGGGCCGGAAGTCGATCTGGTGACGAAGATGGCCATCAACGTGCCGGCCACGCCAGCAGATCCGGGCGGTATTCTGGAGCCGGGGATCTACCGTTATCGCATGTCGCTGGTGAACAAGGCCGGTTATGAAACACCGTTGTCGGACGCCATCGAAAACGTGATTGTCGAACCTGGTCAGAACGCGGTCCGTTTGGGGCGGCAACCGAATTCCATTATCGGCGACCTGCCGCGGGCCACGGGCGAATACGTGGCGCGGCGGCTGTACCGCAGCACCAACGGCGGGCGTTACGAACTGGTCGCGCAGCTGAACGCGCTGGACAAGACCTACGTCGATACGGGACAACGACGCGGCGGCATCGGCGGAGACCCGGTCACGCTTGATACGCCGCCGGTGGCGGATGTTGATTTGACGGCCCAGGCGGGCGGCGCGCTCCCGGCCGGGCAATTCCGTTACCGCATTGTCTTCGTGGACATGTTCAACAATGAAGGCCTGTCCTCCGAGGCCACTCGACAGCTGACGATCACGGGCAACCCAACCAATCAGAACACGCCGGGGAATGGCACGATCGTCCTCTCCCGACTGCCACTGGCTGGCCCGGAAACGGTCGAACGGCGCGTTTACCGCAGCAGCCCGACCGACGACGGTCCGTACGAGCTGGCCGGTGTCATTACCGATCCAACCGCAACCACGTTTATTGACAATGGCGCCACGTATGGAACCGGACCGCTGATGGAAGGGCTCCTGCTGCCGCGGCAAGACGGGCGGCTGGCGGTCGATCCGGCGCAAGTTGTTAAAGCGGAAGGATCCTACATCCAGGCGGGAATCAGCTCTCAAGTACTGGCCGAAGGACACGACGGTTTGGAAGTCACATTCACCTCGCTGCGGGACGACCGCTATGGCCGCGGCGGCACTTTCGAAACCACGAACACACCGGATGCGGCGATGGCCGGCGACTGGGGCGGCGTGTACGTTGGGCAGTTCGGATCGGCGAGCATCGACCACGCCACGTTCGCCTATGGCGGCGGTATCACGCGCGTCGAAGGAACGTTTACCGGATTCAACGTGCTGGAAGTGCACCAGGCCAAGACCCGTCTGGCGAACTCCGTGCTGGAATTCAACGAAGTGGGGCTGGGTGGACAGGCGTCCCAGCAAGGCGAGGACGCGCGCTTCGGCCGCGGTTTCAACGAACAGGCGACGATCTTTGTCCGGGGGGCCCAGCCGATCATCGTGGACAACATCGTCCGCAACAATGTCGGTCCCGCCATCAGCATGAACGCGAATTCGCTGAATGCGGTGCTGCAAGCCGATATCGGACGCCAGACAAGCAACGTCGATGTGAAAGCAGGCTATCGCGATAACCAGGGACCGTTGATCGCCGACAACCGGATGGGCGGCAACGATATCAACGGTCTGGTGATCCGCGGCCAGACGCTGACGACCGAAGGTGTCTGGGATGATACCGATATCGCGCATGTCCTGCGCGAAACCGTCTACGTGCCCGACATGCATACTTACGGCGGCCTGCGCCTGGAAAGCAGCCCGACCGAAAGCCTGGTGGTCAAGTTTGCAAACCAGGTCGATGCGCTAGGCGTCGTGACTCCCGCGGGCCTGGAAGCCTTCGGCCGGCCGACGGATATTGTCGATCGGGTCGGCGGCGCGATTCATGTCATCGGGCAGCCTGGACAACCGGTGGTGCTCACTTCCTTGTCCGACAATACAGCGGGAACGGGCTTCGATCAATTCGGGCGTCCCCAGACAATCACGTCGAACGATCTGACTGCCGTGCCGAACGCGGGCGACTGGAACGGCATTATCCTGAACCAGTACAGTCACGATCGCAATGTCGCAGTCGTGGTGGAAGGAGAACCCCGCGACATCGATTCTCCGGGCATCAACGCCACGCCGTTGAATGCTCAGTTCCTGGGCCAGCTGGCTCCGGCCGAATATGATGGCGATGAAAATCGCCGTTTCGGATTCACCGTGCACGGCTTCATCAACGAACCGGACGATGTGGACGTTTACAGCTTCCTGGGCGATCAAGGAACGGAAGTCTGGATCGACATCGATCGGTCACGGCATGCCTTCGATCCCATCATCGAACTGCTGGACGGCGAAGGGAACGTGCTGGCGCGGAGCGAGAATTCCACCAACGAGGCGACGTTCGCCGACAACCTGTTCGGCGGCCCGGCCGAACCGTCGCCTGATTTCGATACGCTGGTCAGCGAAGGCGATGTCGAAACCTTCGTGCAGCAGAAGCAACCACCTTTCCAGGGTCAGGACTTCTGGACCACCAACCCGCGCGATCCCGGCTTGCGCATCGTGTTGCCGGGCGGTTTGGATACCACGAATGTCTACCATGTGCGCGTCCGCAGCAACGGCCCCAACCTCGACAACCTGGCAGGCGGCTTGACCAGCGGCGGCTATCAATTGCAGCTCCGCTTGCGTGAAGTGGACGAGTTCGGTGGTTCCAACGTCCAGTTCGCGGATATTCGCTACGCCAACAACGGCATTCAGATACTCGGCCAGCCCGTCCACTCGCCGCTACTCGGCGAATCCGGTGAAATTACGGGCGTCAATAACGACACGTCCGCGGGTGCCCAGCCGATTGGGAACCTGGTTGCCGTCGATCGCAGTTCCATTACCACCGCGGGCGACCTGACCGGTGCCGCCGACGTGGACTTCTATTCCTTCCAGATCAATTCGCCGGTCACCGCGGCAGCCACCGTCGGGGCGATCTTTGATATCGACTACGCCGACGGCATGTCCCGGCCGAACACCCAGATCGCCGTGTTCAATGCCGCCGGGCAGTTGATGTTTACGGCGCGGGATTCCAACGTCGGCGAAGACCGGCCTCGACCGCTCCACGCCGACGACGTGCAGGATCTCACCCGCGGTACCGTGGGCGCCGCCGATTCGTTTATTGGTCGAGTGGATTTGCCGCAAGGAACGTACCTGGCGGCGGTTTCCTCGGATCAACAGATGCCGCGGCAAATGGAGCAGTTCTTCCTGCACAATCCGCTCAATGCGGCCCTGCGATTGGAACCGATCAGCACGTTCCGCCGGATCGCGGAAGAGCGGCTGGAACCGTTCCCGATCTTCTCGACCGTCGACCCGCCGCAGGTTCCCGTGCTGCTGGATACCAACAGTGTCGTTCCCTTTAACCTGGGTGACGTGGTCCTGTTCGTGGAACAGGAATTCGGTTCGTGCGGAGCCATTCCGCAGTCCCGCTTGAACACGGTCGATCCGTTTACGGGTGTTCCCGAAACGGTGGTCGGCAATCACTGTTTTGACTTCCATGACATCGCCATGCGGCCGGACGGCACGTTGTACGCCATGACCGTTGCCGAGGAATTACCGGCACCGCAGGAACCGACGGACGCGAGCTCTGGAAACTACTACCAGATCAGTACGGGGAATGGCCAGGCCACGTTGATCGGCGACGACGGCATTGAGACGTACGAACTCGACCCCGCCGATCCGACATTGCAGTCGTCGACCCGTTCCAACAGCGGCTTGGGAGACGGCATTCAATTTAACGCCTTGGATATCGGGCAGTTGAACGGCACTCGCGGACTTGGCGTGGGCCAGCGCGGCTTCGTTCAAGAAACCAACAACAACCCGCTGCAGTTCCCGGCGGGCCCAAGCATCGTCGAGAATATCCTGTATCAGTTCAATCCGTTCGATGGTCAGGCCTTCAGCGGCCCGCAACTGGATCGCGTCGATAACCCGCTCACGGGACAAACGCGGGCCGACGGCGCCGGCACAAATATCGTGGAACGAGGCGAACTGTTGACGAGTCCGAAGATCACGCCTTCCGATGCGACCTTCCCGACGCGTGTTGGTCAAGGAACGGTATTCAATCTTCAGGATGGTGACCAGGTCATCATTGACGATGGTGGCGGCAATCCGACGACTTTCGAGTTCGACTCGGGTCCCGAAGTCCGCCAGAACATCGACGTTATCGCGGATCAGACCATTCGCGACGGAAACTTCTTTGTCCTGGAAGACGACACATTTTTCCAAATGGACGTCGGCTCCGTCATCGAGATCACTGCCGGTTTCGGGTTTTTCCCGAATGGTACTCTGATCACCGTGAACGATCGCCTCGGCCAAACCGACTCGTTCCAGTTCATCGAAGCGAGTTCGATGTTGATGCCGAGTCCTGGAGTTACTGGAATCCAGTACGACGCCAGAACGGATAATGCGGTGAACTTGGCAGGTCGTCTGACATCGGCCATCAATGCCTCCGGCCAGATTATCGTGCAAGCTTTCAACAACGCCGGACGAATTTCGCTGATTGACGATCGTGCGACGGTCGGCGGTCCCACGATTCAGATCAATACGACGAATCGCGCACTGGGAGTTGAGATTACCGGTGACCACGGCGCGGCTCCCATTATACAAGCGATTCAAGGTGACTTGATTGCGGATGGTGATTCGTTCTTCCTGCAGAATGCGGGAACGAATGGCGGTCAAACGCGCTTTGAATTCAACTCGGGATACAACATTTCCATCCCGACCACGCTGCGGCTTTCCGTACCGACCGCGGGCGGTCGCGGCATTGTCGACGGCAGCGTAATTTCGGTTACCGACGGTGTGACGACTGTTGACTTCCGTTTCGAACGTTCCAGCGATCCATTCGATCCGATGAACTTCACACGGCTGCCCTACACAGCCGTCCATACGCCCAACGACATTGCCAACCTGGTGGTCTCCGCATTCAACGCCTCGGGACTCGGTCTGGACTCCAAGAATATCGGCGGCGGACAAGTGCATCTGGGCAGCCAGTTCAACCATTCGTTCGCCGCGCCGTTGCCGAACGGGTTCTCGAGTACTGGCCAGTCGGGAGGCGTGACCGACGGCGAGTTCTTTACGATTGGCGATAACAACGGGTTGGACCCGACGGTCACATTTGAATTTGATACCGGCAACGGCGTGATGGGGATGAGGACCGCGATTCCCTTCTCGCATGGCGATACAGCGGAAGAGATTGCACAGACGATCGCCAATGTGATTTTAACATCACCCATCGGCGCGCCGGCCGCGCCGTTCGGGTTGACTCCAACACCGCTCGGCAACGGCGGCGGTGTCAACCTTGGCGGTCAATCCAATCCGCTGGAACCGACGTTGCCCGATCACTTCCTGACCGTGACCGCGGCAGATGCTCCTAATGTGATCGCCTTCGGCGATCCGATGGTCGGTCCGAACAACCTGAATCCCGCCAATCCGGCCAGCGTCCCGATTCCGTTCATTCCCTCCGCGAACTTCACGTCGGCGCAGGTTGCGGCGAACATTGATCAAGCCATTCAACTGGCGGCCAACCCCGGGCAGATCATTCCTGTCTGTGATGGGGACACGTGCTTCGACGGGCAGACGTTTACGATCAATGACAACGGCGTCAACGTCGTCTTTGAATTCGAGGATTCGTTGTTTGGTCCGGCGGGCATCGCGCCGACTTCGGACGTGGCGATCCCGTTCAGTCCCTCGACACTCCTGACACCGGGAACGTCGCTCGCCGCCATGGCTCAGCGTATCTCGGCCGCGATCAGTGGCGCGACGAATGACGTCCGCGTGGAAATTGCGTCCGGGGACCGCGTCGTCCAGGTGGACCCGTTCTCGTTTGTAGGACGGACACAATTGGTCGGGGATCGAGTTGTGGCGAACGGCTTCCAGGTCAGGTTTACAGCGAGCGTCCCTGGCGTGCTCGGTTCCCCGGGAGTACAACAAGTTGGTCCGGCGACGGGACAGCAAGTCTTCCAGGTTACGGATGTCGAAGAGGATTGGAATATCGAAGCGCAGGACGCGGCAGCGGCGCAATACGGCATCGACCCGGCTCGCGACGTTCCCGTACCGATTCCCAACGGCCGCAATATCACCGATCATATCAACGCACGGCGGATCGCCACGGTGGTGAACCAGGTCAACCCGACGTTTGACGCGGGTGGAGCCTGGGGACGCATCAACTTTGCCGGGTCGGAAACCGCGGACTTCGCCGGCGTGCCCGTTTGGGCGACGGTGAACACGAGCAGTTTTGGAGTCACGCCGGGTGCGGAACGAGTCCCGTTCCGTGCTTGGGACTACGCGGAAGACCGCCGTGAAGATATCGATTTGGACACTTTCGTCGAAAACGTGCCCGGCATCGGCTCGCGCCTCGTCAATGCCGTGAATCGACCCGATCCGCCAGCGACGATCTTCAGCCGCAGTGCGATCAATACGCCGGGCGCGGATCAGGTGATTCCGGGTCTGTTCGCGCAATGTATTCTCGGATTCAACATCAACTGCACCAATGGCGAAGTCCGGTTGAACCAGGGTTCGGTGACGATCGTCCAGCCCAACCGTCCGGGTGACATGAACGAACAGCCAATCGGTTCCGACGGCGAAGGACCGGGCGGTATCATCAACGGCATTACGATCATGAACGGGACCGTCTACGCCGTGAGCGACGCCGGTGGTCTGTTCGTGGTCACGAATCCACTCACCAGTAACGCCAGCACCAACTACGTGCGTACTTCGGCGGCCGACCTGCTGGGCATCGAGTTCGGCGGCCTGACTTCGGGACCACCGTCCGTCGAAAATGGACGCTTTAGCAACACGCTCTTTGCGAATGACACGCGGGGCCGCATCTATGCGTTCAATACCCAAGGGCAACTGCAGCCGATCTTCGTGGATGGTGCGACGAGTATTGATACAGGGCTGAATCCGGGCAATAGTCCGGGGCTCGAAGTGACCGGTATTGATTTCTCGACGCTCGACAGCAACCTCTTCCATATTACAAACGCTTGCCCTTCAGTTCCTCCCCAACGCGAATGCGATACGGATCACGGATCCCCGGTGGCACAGCCGGGACCTGGACAGGCGAGTTATCATTTCGGCACCGGCGAACTCGGCGATATCGATTTCCCGGGCGGCGCTCATGGCTCCATCGTATCCAACGAATTCAGCTTGAAGGGCTATTCCGCGGCCGATCGTCCGGTGTTGTACTTCAACTACTTCCTGGATACGGAAAACGAAGTCGGGGCGCCGACGGACCTCGATCCGATGTTCGATTCGTTCCGCGTCTTCATTGCCGACAACGACGGCGACTGGCAGCTTCTCGGCACGAACGACCGCGACCCCTCGACCGACCTGGCCACGCCGCCGTTCAACGTGCAGTTGGCGTTTGACGTCGGCGACCAGGGCGCTCCCACTGCCTGGCGGCAGCTGCGTGTCGCCCTGGATCCCTACGCGGGGCGGGACCATCTGCGCTTGCGTTTCGACTTCAGTACCGCCGGATCGATGAATGTTGGTGACACGTTCACTACCGGCGATGAGCTACGGGCCGTGGCCGGTGTGTTCCTCCGTGACGGCCAAACGTTCCAAATTGACGACGTCGTCTTCGAAATCGAAGCCGGACATACCTTGATCCCGCCGTCCGGTGCGGCCATCCCGCCGGGTGAATCGTTTACGATCGACGACGGCGTGAATGTCCCGACCACCTTCACGTTCACCGACAACCTGCAGATGCAGGACAATATCCTGGTTGCCTTCGGCGGCGACCGTTTCGATGACGGGGACGCGTTCACCGTTACGGATAATTCTGTTGTCCCGGCGCAGGTGTATGCGTTCGAATTCGACAGCGGGTACGTCCTGCAAACGCCGAATGTGGCGATCGGCCAGACCCGCATCGCGGATATGGAACAGTTTACGCTCAACGACGGCACGGGCGATGTGATCTTCGAATTCGACGACAACGGCACGGTTTCGGGCGGTGCCTCGCAAGTAATCAATGTCAAGGACGACATGACGGTAATCGTTCCGGTGAACGGGGCGCTCGGCGGCATCGCCAACGGCGACCGTTTCGTAATCAACAACGCCGGTACGGACCACGTGTTCGAATTCCGCAAGACGGGCATGCCTGTTGGGACGAGCAACGTGATCAATATCGCCGACAACATTATCATCCAGGTGCCGGCGGCTGGCGGCGGGTTCGGCGGCATCCAGGATACCGACACCTTTACGTTGACGCAGGGCGCGCTGTCGGTGCAGTTTGAATTCGACAATGACGGCGCCCTTTTGAACGGCAGCGCGGAACGCATCGACTTTAACCATTTCACGACGCCGGACGTCCTGGCGGATCGAATTGCCACGGCCATCATCGCGCGCGGTTTCAACGTGGTTCCGGTCAACCTGGGCGGCGGCACGCTGATGCTGGATCGCACGACGCCGGGCATGGTTGTCAACACCTCGGGATCGGCGGCGTTGACCAATACGTTCCGTCCGCGCACGCAGCAGCAGATCTCGGAATTGATCGTGGAGGTGGTCTCCGCCACGCCGGGCGTCGGTGTCACGCCGGTGGACCATGGCAACGGCCGCATCGTGTTTGAAGGCACCACGCCGCAACATACGCTGACGCGGACCGGTTCGCTGGCGTTGCAGGGAGACGTGACCCCCAAGTCGCAGGACGAGATGGCGGATCGCATTGTGTCGGCCATCCAGAACCAGTACTCCGGCGGCACATTGACCGCCAGCAATGTCGGCGGCGGGTACGTGCAGATCTTTGACTCCACGGGCGCGGTGACGCATACGCTGGACGCCTCGCAGGCACCGACCTTGCGGCAGAGCGGCCAGCCCGGCCTGAACGACACCTCGGCGACACGCGTTCCTTTCAGTCCGACCGACACCGCGGCAGACATCGCGGCGACCTTGGCCGCGACGATCAATCCCTTCGTGCCGGCCGCGACCAAGCCAGCGCCGCATGAAAACGTCGTCCAATTCGTCGGCGGTAACACGGCGATCACCTTCGCCGAAACGGTGGCGTCGCCGCTGGAGCCGGAAAACTTCGTGCCGATCTTCCTGGACAACCGTCCCGACGGGCTGGGCGGCATTGTCAATTCGCAAACCGCGTCCGATATCGCCAATCGCATCGATCAGGCGATCACGCAAGCGATCCTGACCGGCCGGCTGTTGCCCTCCATCGTGACGCACTTTGCCGCCAACCGCAACATCGACGGCAATCGCGTCAACATCGAAGGTGCCGCGCTGGTTACCCAGACCATGTCTCCCACGGCGAATCGATTGGGTGTGGCACTGGAAGGAACGGTGGGCCTCAATGATCCGCTCAACGCTCCGCTAAACGTGCCGGTGCCGATCCACACGGACATGTCGCGTATCGACGTGGCCAACGTCATCGACGGATTGCTCGAGTCGCAGTTCTACAACCCGACGCTGATTCCGGACTTTACCACGAGTTTCACGGATGGCGACCGCTTTATCCTGGACGACGGCGTGAACCCGCCGGTCACGTTCGAATTTGACAGCCACTACATCCTGCAGATCCCCAGTGCCGGCGGTAACGCCGTGGCCGGCGGAATCCGCGACGGCGAAACCTTTACCGTCTCGGCGGGCAATTTCTCGGCCACGTTCGAGTTCGACAAGGACGGCACTACGGTACCAGGCAACGCAAGTGTGTTGATTTCCGATACCAGCAGCGTGTCGGACGTGCAGCGTTCCCTGGAACAAGCCGTCAACTCGGGCATCAACATTCCCCCGCAGTTGAACCTGCGTGCCAACGTGTTGAGCGGCGGGCGGGTCCAGATCCTTGGCGGGTTCATCAATCAACCCGCCTCGGGCCCTCCGGCCGACGTGTTCGAGATTCAGTTGGGGCGCGGCGGCGTGCTGACGCTGGAGCCCTCGCGACCGGGCGTCGATTCGGCGGTCACGATTGGCCTGCCGCAGACGTTTGCCTTCAACCTGCCCGACCAGTTGACGCTGTTCGTTCCGGGGGCGGGCATCAAGGACGGTGAAACGTTTGTCATCGATCCGGACAATACCGACATCCTGCCCGGGGCGACGTTCGAGTTCGAAGATATTGCGATCGGCGACGGCGTCGGCACCGGCTCGATTTCCATCCCGTTCTCGCAGACGAATACGCAGTTGGAAATGGCCACGCTCATTCGCGACGCGATTGAACTGGCCGGCTTGGGACTCATGCCGACCATCGTCGATCCGACCGTTGGTTCGGCGATCCATCTGGGCGGTTCGCCGAACTTCGCGGTGAATACGTTCAACACGCACCTCACCGATTCCGGCAACGCTTCCGCGGGCGCCATCGCGGACGGCGATATCATCGTGATCGGATCTCCGATGGGAGTCTACACGTTTGAGTTTGACGAGGACAACTCGGTCATCGAAACGCCAACCTATCGCGCGATTGATTTCACGATCGACTTCACCAGTTCACAGAATGCCCAGGCGATCGTCGACGCCATCGA
The DNA here is from genome assembly GCA_937967665.1 of uncultured Planctomycetaceae bacterium. Classification (GTDB taxonomy): domain Bacteria; phylum Planctomycetota; class Planctomycetia; order Pirellulales; family Pirellulaceae; genus CALBSZ01. The sequence continues at coordinate 7,075 of CALBSZ010000496.1, read as the reverse complement.
TCTTACCGATGGCACCCTGGACGGCATGGGACTGGGCATCATGCCGCAGAACTTAACCGGCACGGCGATCGTCGGCGGCCGCATCCATCTGGGCGGCACAACCGCGCATTTCTTCGATTCGTCGATGAGCAATATCACGACCGTGGGCAGCGGCGGACCGATTCCGGAAGGGGAGACGTTCATCGTGACGGACGGCGCGCAGAGCGTGAAATTTGAATTCACCCGGGATGCTACCTTCGACCCGCGCAACACGCCGATCTTCATCAGCGACAACGATTCGACCAGTCAAATCATCGACAACATGGCGGCCGTCCTGCAGGTGTCCGGCCTGGGCGTGACGCCGACGAACCTGGACGGACAGCGGATGGATTTGGGCGGTGGACCGAGCAACGTCGTGACACTGACGTCCACACTGACGATTCCCGGACCGCTGATGCTGCAGGCACCGCTGGCCGGCGGCGGCAGCGGTGGCGTGGCCGACAAGGAAACGTTTACGGTTTCCGACGGCGTCAATCCTCCCGTCGTGTTTGAATTCGAAAACATCGATGTGGCGGACGGCGTTTCGGGGGCAAACATCCCAGTCATGTTCTCGTTCGGCGATAACCAGAACGACATTGCCGACGCCCTGGTTGCAGCGGTCGAATCCGCCTTGCCGCTGCTTCCCAACCTGCGTCCCCGCAACCTGGGCAACGGGCTCGTCACCCTGGATGAACTGGGCCTGGCCACGACCGAGGTGATCACGCTGCCGACGACCGTGCTGACCACAACCGGCATCCGCGGCGGGGCGGCGTTCAATATTCCGGTCGAGTTCGCTCCGAGTACAAGTTTCGCGCCGCGGAACATGGCGGCGGCGCTCGATACGGCGATCGACGTGACGACGACCCAGCTGCAGGTGCCGCTGGCGATCGATGCCGTCATCGATCCCGCCGATTTGCGCCGCGTCGAATTGCAGCATACGCAAGTCTTCCCGGCCGACGTGCTGCTGCGTTATAACCCGGCCGAGTATGCTTCGTTTGTGTTGTTCCAGCAGGGCGGCACGCCGCTGGCCTTGGAGGCACCGCAAAATATCTCGAAGCAGGATGAAGACCTGCTGCGGATCATCGGGCATGTGGTGATCGACGCCGGCCCGATCGGTTACGAGGCGCCGCTGCCGACGAATCCATTGTTCAACCTGCCTGGCGACGAGTTTGGCGCGTTCAATTCGAATCGCCGCGGCCAGAACAACGCCGGCGAAGAAGGACTGTATATCGACGATATCGTGATCGGCTTTGCCGAACGCGGCGAACAGGCGTTCTTTGCAACGACGGATTCGACATATTCCGGCAACCCGCTCGCTTCACCCGGCATCACCGCGGGCGAATACCAGCTGGAGATTCGGCGTTCGGAAGACTACGGCTTGCCGCTGGCACGCAGTTGGGACACCAACGATCGCTTCGACCAGGCGGTCACGATGTTGATCCAACCGGGTGCGGAGATCGCGGACGGCCAGCTCTTCACCATTAGCGACGGCATCAACCACGTGACGTTCGAATACGAAGACGTGACACTTGGCAATGGAGTTGCTTCGGGCCATGAAGAAGTGCGCGTCGATCCCTCTGATACCGATTTCGTTGTCGCGCAACGCGTGCGGGATTCAATTAACGACCTGGACGTGCAAGCGTTGTTGAGTGTCGTGGCGGGGATCGGCGATGGGACGATAACCGGCGCCGGCGCGCCGACGTTGAGCACGGCCAATCGGGTGAACCTGTACGGACCGGCACATCTGGAAGTCCACTCGGTGGACGCCGATGAATCGAACGATTCCTTGCTGGAAGCGATCGACACGCGCATCGACGGCGTCAACACACCGCCGTTCGTGGCCTCCGGCTACATCGGCGACAACCGCCTCGTGCCCCTGGATCCCGAATTGGACGTGGATCTTTTCCGGCTGAACCTGATCGCGGGCGAGACGGTGATGATCGACATCGACGCCTCGGAAATCAGTTCGACCTTGGACAGCGTGTTGCGGGTATTTGATTCCACCGGCACGCAACTGGCGTTCGACGACAACATGGACCTGGGCATTCGTCCTCCCGACGAATTCCAGCGGCTGGATCCATTCCTGCAATTCACGGCGCCCGCCGACGGCACTTACTACGTCGGCGTCAGCGGGTTCACGAACGTGGCCTATGATCCCACGGTACCGTTCAGCGGCACGGAAGGGCGTCAGCGCGGCAATCTGGGGTTCTACCAGTTGGAAATCACGTTTGGTTCGGCAACGGAAACCGACGTCATGTTGTTCAACGAGTTTGGGGATGGCAATCACTTCCGGGATCAGGGCCAAGTGATCATCCATTCGAACAGCATTACCGATTCAGCCAACTTCGGCATCCTCGTCGACTCGGGACCACGCGGCAACGTGCGCGATCCTGCGGGCGATCCCAACGATACCAGCCCGCACATCGGGGCGGTCCGCAACTTGCGGGAATTGAATGTCCGCGACACGGGTATCGGCGTGGTGCTGGCCAACAACCTGCTGGTCGGCAACGCCGCGGGCGGTATCCGCTATAGCGGCGAAACGAACGCGTTCAATGAACAGCAGGCTGCCTTGCCGTTCGGCCGCATCGTGAACAACACCGTTTTTGGAAATGGCGGTGGCGACGTCGGTATTCAATTGGACGAGAACGTCACGCCGACAGTGCTCAACAACATCGTCGCCAATCTGGGTACCGGCATCGATGTCGACGCCCTGTCCGGGACCTCGATCTTCGGCGCCAATCTGTATTCGCAGAACACGGTCGCCGCCAGCGGCATCAATACCCCGTCCGGGTTCGGCGATTTCGATCGCAATCTGGATTCGCCGACGGAACTCAACAAAGCGTTGTTCCGTGATCCGGCGAATCGCAACTTCTACCTGGCCACGGGTTCCGTGGCGATCGACAGCGCGATCCAGGCGCTGCAGGACCGGGACGACTTCCGTCGAGTCAAGGACGCGATGGGCATCGCGCCGTCGCCCATCCTGGCGCCTGAGAACGACGTGACGGGCCAGCAGCGGAGGGACGATCCGACGGTTGAACCGCCGTTCGGTTTCGGTACCGATATCTTTATCGACCGTGGTGCCATCGATCGCTCGGACCTCATCGGTCCCACTGCTACGTTCGTGGGCCCGCGTGACAACGATTCCAACGGACTCGACCTGGACCCCGGCTTCTCCGTGATCCGCCTGGCGGCATCACAAGTCGTTTCCAGCTTCCGCATCAACCTGGACGATGGTGTCCCGCCGGCCGATCCCGCCCGGGGTGTCGGTGTGGACGACAGGACGGTCACGACCAATGCCGTTACCGTGACGATGAACGGCGACTTGCTGGTGGACGGCATCGATTACACGTACGCGTACGACAGCACCAGCAATTCCATCCGCCTGACGCCCCTTTCCGGGGTCTGGACTCCCAATCGTATTTACACCGTCGAATTGAATAACGCCGATACCTTTGTGCTGACGACTCCCACGGCCAGCGCTATTCCGGACGGACAGTCCTTTGACGTCACCGACCTGACGGGAGCGACGGAACGCTACGAATTCGAGCGGGGTTACAGCCTGCAGCTGGCGCAGACGTATCAGCTGCAAGCGCCGATCAATGGCGGTTCACTCGGGTTGATCGATCCCGCGACCGGTCGGCCCACGGGCATTGTCGACAGCGAAACGTTCATGATCACGTCGGGGACTCGAACGGAGACGTTCGAGTTCGACAAGAACAACAGTTCCACTTTGGGGCGGACGGTCATCCCGTACGACCAGACGTTCGACCAGAACGCGATTGCCGGTGCGATTATTGCGGCAATCAAGAACGCCAATCTTGGTTTGAGTCCCAAGAATCTGGGCGATGGCCGCATCCACCTGGGCAGCAATGCGTCTCACGTACTGACCGTACCTCCCAATAGCAGCCTGACTCCGTCCGGCGTGGCCGGAAACGTCGAAGATGGAGAAACGTTCTATATCGACGACGGCACGGGCGTAACCTATTTCGAATTCACGCGCGATGGCAATGTGGAACACGACAACGTGCCGATTCTGTTCCACGACGGCCAGACTCACGAAGAGATCGGCGAGTCGCTGGCGGCGGCGATCCGCGGTGCCAGCGTCGGTCTTTCTCCCGAGCACGTCGGCAATGGCCTGGTGCATGTTGGCGGCACGACCAGCCACTTCCTGAATACCTTCCGAGCCAACTTGACGCAAACCGGCACGCCGGGCGTGCGGGAAACGTTCGGGCTGCGCACGCTGGCGGCGGACTTGCGCGTCCAGGTCCCGGCCACTGGCGCGCTGGGAATCACGGAAGGCGAAACGTTTACCGTCGAAGACGTCGCGGGCAACAAGGTACGTTTCGAATTCGATAGCGACGGGGTGTTCATCGACGACGACGGCGACATGCTGGCGGACAACGTCCTGATTACATACTCCCGCGACCCGGCCGACGACCAGGACACGATCGCTCAGGCCATCGTCCTGGCTCTGCAGACGCCGATGTTGCAGTTGAATCCCGCTTACCTGGGTAACGGCGTGATCGATCCGGGCGCGCCCACGGATCACCTGTTCGACCTGCGCGGCAGTGTCCTGACGCAGACGGGCGAACCGGGTGGTGTTCGTGACCAGGATAGATTTGCCATTGAATTCGACGACGACTCGAACCCGGCGACGCCGCCGATCTGCGTGACGTTCGAGTTCAAGGAAACGGGCCTGCCGCTGCCGACGAATAGCCTCTGTGCGCTGCCGCGGAATCCGAATTCGCCCGCCAGCAACGTGCTGGTCCGCTTCAGCGCCACCGATTCGGCCGCGGACATCGGCGAATCCCTGGTGCCGATCATCGAATCCGCACCGCTGTCGCTGGCTCCAAATCACGCCGGTGACGGTTTCGTTCGCCTGTTCGAAGACAGCCGCTACAACCTGGTGCTGGACACCAATGTCAGCGCCATTACACGGACCGGGCAGTCTGGAGTCCTGCCGGCCGTGCCGATCCACTTTGTTCCGAACCCGGATGTCGATCCGACCCAACTGGCCGTTTCCCTCATCGCTGCCATCGAAAGCAGCACGGTCTTGACGGACGTTCACGCGGCGCCCAACGGCGGCGCGGAGGTGGCGGTCACGGGCGCGGCCAGCGTCAACACAACACTGGTCACCGGCCCCCCCACAGCACTGTTGCCCAGTGGGGGAATGATCGAGCCCGTACCGGCAATCCGCGACCTGGCTGGCAATACGCTGAAGCCAAATCTGTTGTCGGGCGATACGAAAATGACTATCGTCATGGGCAGCGTCCCCCTGGACTACGGCGATGCCGGTGATCCGAGCTACCCGACGATCCTCAGCAACGATGGCGCCGTGCACGTCGTCGATTCGGAACCCCTGTTCCTGGGCGCCACGCATGATCTGGAAGCCGAAGGGCAGGCGACGCGAACGGCTGACGGCGACGACCGCGATCAGGTGCTGATCACCGCGGGAAGTTCGCTGGTGCAAACGGGTTTGCCGCCGCTTGCGGGGCCAGGCGCCGAAACGGTGGCCATCCAGGTGCCCTCCGCCGGCGCCGCTGAAACCGCCGACGGCGAAACATTCACCGTAACCAACGGCGCGACTTCGACTACGTTCGAATTCGACAAGAACGGCATGTTCGACATGGTCAATCATACGCAGATTGATTTGTTCGGCCTGGTAAGCGACAACGACGTAGCGCAAAGCATCGTCGCGGCATTGGGAGCTCCGGCACTGGGTCTGTCACCGCGCAATCTGGGCAGCGGCCGCGTTCACCTGGGAAGCACGGCCATGCATTCGCTGGACACCAGCCTCAGTCCAAGCATCACGCAGTCAGGTGTGGCCCAGGGCACGACCGATATGGATGTCTTTTCGATCAACGGCGTCACCTTCGAATATGATTCGAACAACGCCTGGTCGAATCCTTACCGTATTGCGTTCACACCGAACAACACGCATACCGAAATCGCGCAGCGCACGGTCGACGCCATTCAAGCCGCTTTGCAGGCCGGCGATCTGGAAGACCTGCTGCCCGCCAACCTGGGTCAGGGCCGCGTGCAGATCGGCGGCGCCATGACGCATCGCATCGATACTTCCGCCAGCGGTGTGGTTTCCGAAGGCGCGCCCGTCTTCTTCTTGAACGTTCCTCAAACCGGTCTGGCCTTGAAGACCCAACCCGCCGCGCTGGGCCTGCAGGTTCCCCAGACATTGACTTTGACACTGCCGGCCGTGAATGGCTTCCCCACCGTCACGGATGGCGAGATCCTGGTCATCGGCAACGGTTTCTCCACCATCAAGTTCGAATTTGACACGAACACGATCACTCGACCCGGCAACACACCGATCCGCTTCCAGCCGAATGTGGGCATCGATATTCTGGCCAACGAAGTGGTCAACGTGCTGACCAACAGCAATCTGGGATTATCTCCGCGCAACCTGGGCAACGGCGTGATTCATCTCGGTTCGGTTGCCGGCCACTTCGTCAGTGCCACGGCAGCACCGTCGATCGGCGTCTCTGGCCAGGCCGTCGGTCTTTCCGACGAGGAGACGTTTACGGTCAGCGACGGCACGACAACGGTGACGTTCGAATTCGACAGCAACAACTCCTTGACGACGCCCAACACGCGCATCGTCATCGGTCCCAGCCTGACGAACAACGAAATCGCCGCGGCGGTCAATTCGGCCATCAATTCCGCTGGATTGGGCCTGGCTGGTTTTGCCTACGGCAACGGCAACATCCAAGTCGGCGGCCAGCCGAATCACGTCATCAATACCAGCAATACGGCGATGACGCAGGCGGGTGTTGGTGGAGGTGTCACCGACGGACAATCGTTCACCATCAGTGACGGCGTCAACGATCCGATCGTGTTCGAAATGGATCTGGACGGGCGGATCCTACCGGGCAACTACGCGGTATCGATCGCGGCCACCGATACGCCGGCTCAAATCGTCGCCAGTATGATCGATGCCCTCAACGATTCGCCATTGCAAGGAGTTACTCCGATTGAGTTGAACAACGCAGTCATGCAACTCAGCGCCAAGGTGCATCACACGTTGGACGGCAGTAGTGCGCGG
>CALBSZ010000495.1 GCA_937967665.1 uncultured Planctomycetaceae bacterium | reverse complement strand
GTCGGCGCGATGATCGACCGCGTGCGAGGCTTCCATCTGCTCGGGAGCCATGTATCGCAGCGTACCCATGATCTGCTGCGTGCCCGTCAGCGTAACGGCCGACGCTTCGCCGCCGGTCAACCGAGCCAGGCCGAAGTCGGCGATCTTCACTCGGCCGGTCGCGTCCAGCAGTATGTTCTCCGGTTTAATGTCACGATGCACGATTCCCGCGTCGTGCGCATACTGCAGCGCGTCGCAGATCGGCGGCACGATGGCCAACGCCTGCTCCGGCGTCAGCTCGCCGCCTGCGATCAATCGCCGCAGATCCGTCCCCTCGACGTATTCCATCACGAGGTAAAACAGCGGCGTTTCATCGTCGGTTCTGCCAAAGTCGTGAACCGTGACGATGTTCGGATGGTTGAGTTTCGCCAGGGCTCGCGCCTCGCGCGTGAACCGTTCGGCAAATCCTGCCGCTTCCACCGCATCAGGCCGGATCAGTTTGATGGCGACCAGCCGGTCCAGGCTCGTCTGCCGGGCCTTGTAGACCGCTCCCATACCGCCCTGTCCCAGCAATTCGAGTGCTTCGAGATTCGGCAGCCTTCCCGAAAGCTCGTCTGGAGTCGGTGGCTGGAACGGCTGCGGATTTGAATCCTGAGTCACCGCCGGCGAATCGCTCTGCGACTGCCAACTCGCCAGCCCAAGCTTCATCAAGCATGCCGGACACGGTTGATCGGGAGCCGAAGGGTCAAGTTCCGTTCCGCATTCCGGACACGTCGGAATGCTGTCTTCAAGTTGCTTTTCGAATTCGCTCATGCATCCGCTTCCTCAGAAACATTGTGACCTGTTTCTTTCTGCAGCGGAATCGCCAAAAGGTAACAAGGAATTCCAAGAATTCTTGGAATTGTCATAGGGTCATAAATCGGGCCTTCGAAGGGCATCGAACAACTCGTGAATCTCGTCGTCGATTTCCTCATCGCTGGCGACGGTTTGCGCAATATCCCGACAACTCGCGAACCCGCTTACTCAATCGCTACATCGCCATTTTGCCCGCCGCCTGGGTCATCCCCAGCCGCTCGGCCACAACGAGATATTTTCCGGCATCGGGGTCGCCGACCAGATGCGGTTTCAATGCCGCGTACAACTCACCCCGGCCATTATCGAGCATTTCCTGTTCAAGGCTCGCCTGCACGTTTGCAAGCAGAGTCAGAGCCCATTGCCGATTGAAGACCGATTCGGGAGTCGTCAATTCAGCAGGTTGGAGGTCGAATTCTGACTCCGCCAAATCGAAGTCAAACGACAACACGGGCCGTCCGCCGCCACGTTTCTGGGCACGAGCCTTTTGTCGTTCGTTGATCAAGAAATGCTTTAATGCCGTAAGCAAAAACGAACGAAAGCGGCCCTTGCGTGGGCTTACGTTTCCCAGGTCGTCCCGTTCCAAAAGCAATGTAAAGAAACCCTGAGTTAAATCTTGAGCTTCCGCTTGTTGCATACCTTGGCGGCGAATGAAGGCGTAAATCGGATGCCAGTACGATTCGCACAAAGTTTCGAGTGCGAGTACTGCTTCCGGTGACGAACGCACTCCGGCCGCCAGCACGATACTCCATCGAGTGCTGTGGAAACGTGCGTTGTCAGATCGAATTAAACGGGGGCGCTCCGGCATGCCACCATTCTACATCGAAAATCTCAGGAGAACCGCCAGAACTTTACTTGCTTTGACGACACGAAGGGCTTCACCTGCTTCACGCGGCGTGTTGTAACACAAAAGGTGGATATCAAGCCGGCCGTCGTTATGTCGGTATCGAAAGAGATGGGATTCAGGTGCGTCTGTCTTGACCGGCGGTCCTCTTTCAAAGTCACTTCGCCGAACTCTTTTGCCATGCCCTTTCGAACAGCTTCCAGCGCGGCGGGCTAGCGCATTCAGGAAGCTTAGCGCTTCTCGCTAAATTGGTTCTCCGAATATCGCAAGTCGTGGCTCGGTGCAGGACTCGGCACGACACTGGATCAGTCGTGAGCCATTTGCAGCCGGGTCTACTTGCCACATTTCGCTGAGACGCTCCCCGCAACTAATGGACTAATGACGTGACGCCAAGACCGAATCTTTTCGCGGCCGTGAAAGATCGGCGGTTGGGCTGTGTGTTAATCTATAGCCAACCTTTGATCGATCGAAGCACGCATGAACTTGCCGGAAACGAGAGACAGTTTGATTCTGCGTTTAACAGAAAACGATACCCCTCGCGCATCTCCTTCACGATAAACGCGGTAATCAGTTGTTCTTCGTGTTCGTTGATTGCGGCAGTTGCTGCTATCGAAACTGGGAATTTGCGTCTACAGCCTGCATCCTGGCTATTTCAACGGCACACCAAACGACGGCGGGCTGAAGCGGCGCGATGGGGACATCGTCACGCGAGCCGGAATGCCTTCCATGTCGCCGTTTCGCAGGAATTCCACCAGTTCCGCCCACGTCGTCGGATGTTCTCTGGCGATATTGTCTAACACGCCGTGACCGCCGCGTTGGGCAAATAACACCCGGCTGTTCGTGAAAAACGGTGCAATCTCCAGCGTGTTCTCGATCGGTGTCTGCGTGTCCCAATCTCCCTGGGCAAAGACGACGGGAATGTCGCTCCGCTCGGGTGTACGAAAACCGTCGCCCACGTCGGGGCTCGGCCAGATGCCGGTGGTCACCAGGAACGGAGCGAATCCGCCGCGTCCGAGGTAGCGCGTTGCCGGGTCATTCCAGAGCCGGTAACGGCGCTCGGGCGTCACGCCGAGGCTCGTGTCGATCAGCGGGAAGATGAGGTTAATCTGTCTTTCCCGCGGCGCTGACGTGGTGCGTGCAGCCCTCTGCGCCCACCGTTCAATTCGACGATGGTACAGTTCGAGAATCGCAATTGGATCATTCCAGGGAAAGTCTGTCGCGGTGATGTGGCCGACAACCTTCCGTTTGCCGCTTTCAAGGTCAGAAATCTCCAGCTTGATTGATTCCCGCTCAAGCCGATCGATAACAACGCGAGCGGCCTCGGCCATGCCGCCGTCCGGCAGGTACGGCTTGAAGCGTTCGTCCTGATCGATCGTCAGCCACATCCGCTGGACAGCCGCGAAGACATGCGACGGCATATCGTACGTGTGATCGAGCGGCTCGACACCGGACAGCAGCGCCCGCGCGACGATCCCGGGGTGCTGCCTCATGACGGCGAAGCTCCATTGCGATCCGAAGCTTGTGCCCATGAGCGTGATCTGTTCGTAACCCAACGCTTGGCGGAGCTGATCGACGTCGGCTGCGCACTCCTTGACCGTGTAGGCGCGCAAATCGACGTGTGTGTTCGAATACTTCTCGACAGTCTCGCGGGCAAAGGTTTTGAAGTCCGCAACTTCATCTTCCGCTGTTGGCAGCTCGCGCGGTTTGCGAGGCGAGTGACTCACGGCCTCACGAAAAACGTCGCCGCCTTCGCTGAAGCCGCGTTGATCGACGTACACAACGTCTCCATGGCGGAGAAAGTCGCCTAGTTCTGGAAATATTCGATCCAATTTCCCCGGCCCAGCCGATTTGATCCTGCCCACGAACGACATGCCCGGACCGCCTGGCAGATGAAACAACGGGGGCGACTTCGCCGGCTGCTCGAAGCTGCGGAAACGAACGAATCCTACGCCAATGATTCGGCTTGTGGGATCGCTGCGATTCTCCGGGACGAACAGCGTCCCAAGGTCGTAGTCGAGAGTTTCGCCGGATGCCGTTTTGTATTTCCGGTTCGCGGTTTCGACATCGCCTGGCCTTCGCGGCGGCGCGGCGTCAAGCTGAGCGGCAAAGAACGCAGTCAGGAATACTGTGCAGCGGGTGACAGGCGACGGTTGCACGTTCATCTCGACTCCGATATCGACTTTTCCATGATCCAGTTGTTCATTGTAACATCTCGGATGACAACCTCGTTGCTGAAATCGTCCCTTCGCAGGGTCCGGCTCCCATCGCTGTACAGCCCCGGCAACCGCCACAAGCACTTCTTGAACGATCTCCCGGGCCTCGGCGCCCTGAAATCCCTTCGACCGAGCCAGCCGGTACACCAGCGGCTCGTAAATCGACACGAACTGCTCCCAAGCCTCGGCGTCCTGCTTATCGGGCAACCGGGCAATTAGGCTGTTTCGCGTATCAGGGACTGGAGTTGTCATGCTTGATTTTCGCTCACACCAATAAACAGCCAGTTGCCGACAAAACCTTTCACGAATACGAACGTCGAAGACGGCGATCTGTCGCCGCTGCTGGACCTGCCCAAGTTGCGATACGTGGGGACGATGGACAAGAAGCACTACAACTACAAGTACGAGCAAATCAACGAGTCGCTGGACGAGCGGTTTCGCGATCCTGCATAGTTGGCGGTTAAGAGAAAACGATACCGCTCGCGAATTTCCTTCACTATAAACGCTGCGATCAGTTGTTCTTCGGGTTCGTTCATGGCAGCATCTTCGTGACCCAAAAGCACGTAAAGCGGTTCGCCAGACTCGCGTCCGAGTGCAGTAGCGAGCGTCACTTCACTAACGATTTCTGGTTGGTCACATCGTTGCCCTTGTCTCGTCC
>CALBSZ010000494.1 GCA_937967665.1 uncultured Planctomycetaceae bacterium | reverse complement strand
TGATAGGCTCGATGTCCGGCCGCGCCGAACTTGCTGACAATTTGCTGCGTGCGGGTGACCGAGTCGGGGCGAATCCACGCTTCCCACGTCATCGTCGTGTACGCCTCCAGAATCTGTTCATCGTTTACCAGGACGAGGTCATTGACGCCGTCGAACTGAAACCCGTAACCAAATCGCCCCGGTGCAAAACCGGCGCCGCCCTGCAGCGTGCCCTGGCTGTGCGACGGATCGGTAATGTTCTTGGCCGTGGATTCGGCACGCCACCAGCTCGTGGGCAACTCAGTTCCCGTAACTGCCACGCCTCCAGGCCCGCGACCGTTTCCTGTTTGCCCGTTGAAATCCCGCCAGTTATCGGTGATCACGTTGCCCGCGCCGGGTACATCGCCGCCGATTAACACCCCCTGGGAATGATGTACACGCACGCCATCCAACTGATTGCCTGCCGGCGAGCCATCCAGCGTCTGGCCGATGCGATTGCCTTGAATGACAGTGAAATCAGCTCCCGTGCTGACGATGATGCCTTCCTGATCGTTATCCGCAATTAAGTTGCCAGCACCGGGTGCGGTGCCACCAACCTGCGTCGTCAGGGCATGCACGAGGTGGACGCCTTGAAAACCGTTGCCCAGCAATCCGTTGCCGGTTGCGTCCAGGCCAATCCAGTTACCCTGGATGACGTTGCCATTCGTGTTGCCGGTATTGTCGTGTTCGTGCAGATAACTGCCGTCCAGCCGCTTCGCCGAGAGCACGTTCCCGCCCTCCTCCGTCCGCCCGCCGATCTGGTTGTTGTCAGAGCGATTAATGAAGATGCCGCTATAGTTATTCCCTAAATCCACCGTGCCCGTGACGTCGGTCCCGATGTAGTTCCCCTCGACGACGTTGAAACCGTGCAGTTGATTTTCAATCGGGCCCTCGATGATGATACCGTGTGCCCGGTTGCCCGAAATCACGTTCCGCGCTCCGAGTGCCGTACCGCCGACGAGCGTCCGTTGACCGCCGATCCTGATTCCCGCGTGTTCTCCGGAGAAGCCGTTGTCAATTGCCACGGTACCGGTAACGTCCGTGCCGATGAAGTTGCCCTGGATCACGTTATCGAACGAGCCTGCCACGGCATCGCTGATCGTGATTCCGTACCAACCGTTACCGGAAATGATATTGCGGAATGCGGGAGTCGTCCCGCCGATGGTGATCCGGCTGGAATCGACGAGGTTGATGCCGGTCGCCGCGTTCGACAAACTCGCAGTGGCGGTGACATCCGTGCCAATGTAATTCCCTGCGATCAGGATATCGGTCGATTCTTCCAATTGAACGCCGAAGCTGTTTCCGGAGATCAGGTTCCTCTCGACATCATCCCGGATGCCGTCGCCGTTCGTGCCGATGCGGTTTTCGCGGCTGTTTTGGATCATGATTCCGTGGGTTTGTGAAAGACGATCCGTGCCGGTCACATCCGTACCGACAAAGTTGCCGGCCACGACATTGTTGATCGTATCGTTGCCGCTGATGTAGATTCCCGATCCGCTGCCGGGGAGTGTGGGGACGTTAACGAAGTTGCGGGAAATGATGTTGCGTTCCTCCAGGTCCCCGCTGCCATCGGCATCGGTCCCGATGCGATTTCCCTGCGAACCTGCTTCGATCCGGACTCCGATGGCCGATGCGAACCCCGAACCTTGAACTCCGGCCGCATTGAGGCCGATGATGTTGCCCGCGATGACATTGTCGTCGGTGCCGGTCCCTGAGACGGTAACGTTCGCGGTGTAATTGGCCGAGAGGACGTTTCGTTCGCTCAGGTCGTTGACGCCATCGCCGTTGGTGCCGATCACATTGCCGCCGGAGCCCCCGACCACCTCGATCCCGTACAGTTGATTGGGTCGACCCTGCATGCCCGTCGCATCGGTCCCGATGTAGTTCCCCTCGATCACGTTGCCGCCCCCTGTCTGCAGCTTGATTCCGGCGGAGCCGAAACGGTTGATCGTGAGTCCGCGAATCGTTGTGTTTCCGGCAGTAATCCAGAGTCCATTCGCAGCGGCCCCCGCCACGGTGCCATCCAGTTCGATCAGGAGCACTGCGTTCCCGGCGCCGGCGGACGAGTTGGTGTTCGTTCCCGGTTGCGAGTAGCCATCGATCGTGACAGGATCGGTGATCGTAGGCAGCGCGGAGAGCGGCTGGATCGTCTGCACGCCGCTGCCAGAAATGTTGAACGTAATCGTATCGTGACCCGGATTGGAGTTTGAATAGTTGATTGCTTCGCGCAGCGAAGTGACGCAGTCGTCGGCCACTACATCCGCGGTCGTCGTCACGACCAGCGACGCCAACGCCGAGCAGGCACTCAGCACGTAGGCGCCAGAAAATTCCGAGGTGTTGCCCGCCGCATCCGTGGCAGTGGCCGTGATGAATTCGCCCGGTGGAGTCGACAAGGGTAAGTTGACGAAAAAGCTGGCATTGCCATTGCTGTCCGTAACGACTGTCGTCGTGCCGATCCAGGCTTGACCTTCCCCGTAACCGCTGGGATCCGCGGCGGCATTACGATAGAAGTCCAGAGTAAAGCTGCCATTGGCCGTGCTGTTCAGGGTACCGGAGATAACCGTGTTTGACGAAGAGGAAAGGGGAGAAACGAGCAATGGAAAATTCTGGCGTCCGTTACCGCCGACATCCGCGTCGCCGATGTCGTTCGGCGTGACGCCATTGTCCCGCAGGTCAATGCCGAGCGCCGTGTTGTCGTAAATACGGTTTCCGCGAATGGTGACCTCTTGTGCGTTGTGTACGTAGACGCCATCACCCACGTTTTGCGAAATCGTATTTGCGGCGCCGGGCGTGATGCCGCCAATGTTGATTCGAGTGCCCGAAAACGCTTCAATCCCGCCGGCCCCGTTTCCCATGGCCGCGCCCACGGAGTTCAAACCGATCGTGTTTCCCTGGATCACGTTGTCGATGCCGGTGGCAATCGAGATGCCGTAGCCTGTGTTGGAGGCGATCAGATTTCCCGCCCCAGTGGCAGTTCCACCGATCGTATTTCGATTGACATTTGCCAGCGCGATGCCACGTCCCGCGTTGGGCAGAGCAATCGTGCCGGTAATATCGGTGCCGACAAAATTTCCTTGAAAGAAACTGTCGGCGCCGGCTTCGGCGCCCGCAGAAATGGCATTTGCGTAAATCCCGTCGGCTGCGTTCCCTGAAATAATATTCCGCGCCGCTGCCGACGTGCCACCGATCAAACTTCCCTTGGCAGCGGTCAGCAAGATACCCTGTGTACCATTACCAAGCCCGAGGGAACCGGTAATGTCGGTTCCGATAAAATTGCCCTGGACCGTGTTTCCGCCCGATCCACCTGAGAGACTCACGCCAGCCTGCAAGTTGCCCGAGATCACGTTGCGAGCGCCGGCCTGCGTGCCGCCGATCAACGTGCCGGTACTGGTGACGAAGACGCCACGGAGGTTGGGCAATGCCGAAGTACCATTCACATTCGTTCCGACGAGGTTGCCTTGAATGGTGTTCCCGTTTCCGGAAAACACATAAATGCCGTTGTTCATGTTTCCTGAGACGAGATTTCCGGAAGTTGGCGCGAGACCGCCGATCGTTCCGCCCGTGACTTGGCTGAAGTTGATTCCGTAGGTGCCGTTCGGGATCGCGGTCGTTCCTGTAGCATCGGTCCCAACGTAGTTGCCCGCAACGACCACGCTGCTGCTGCTTAGCGCCTGGATGCCGGACAGGATATTCCCGGAAGTCAGATTGCGTTCCACATCGTCGCGCACGCCATCACTATTCGTGCCAATCAAATTGGCACCAACGCCGTACGTAAGGACGCCGCCGCGCGAGTTGGGCACGGCAAAGGTGCCTGTCGGATCGGTTCCGATGTAGTTGCCCGCGACGACATTGTTCGTCAATGTCCGACCACCCGAAGCCGCCAGCACGACACCGTGTCCGCCATACAAATCGTCGATCCGTCCTGCCGTATCGTGCCAGGCTCCCGAAATGATGTTGCGCTCGCTCACGTCAGCAATACCGTCGGCATTCGTGCCGATCAAGTTGTTCGTCGCGTCTTCGCTGATCATCACCCCAATGTTGGTGTTGGAGATCCCGGCCGGTACTTTGCCGATACTTGCCGTTCCGTGAACGTTGGTGCCGATGAAGTTACCGGAGATCCGGTTGTGGTCTGCTCCCGCGCCGGTGATGATTACGTTCGACCACAGGTTTGTCGAAATCAGATTCCGCTCGGCCAGGTCGTCAACGCCATCCCCATTGGTGCCGATCACGTTGCTGCTGGAACCCTCGAATACGGACAGGCCGTAGACGCCGTTTGACTTCATCTGCATACCCGAAGCGTCGGTGCCGATAAAGTTGCCTTCAATCCGGTTGTTGTCGCCAATCCGCACTTGAATGCCGGTATGTTTGAAAGATCCGATCGCCAAGCCGCGAATCGTGCTGTCACCGGCGGTTAGCGTCAGCCCATGGATGTTCCCTGCCAGACTCCCATCCAACTCAACTAAGATCACAGCATTGTTATCGGTGGCCAGCGTATTACGGCTCGCCCCCGGCTGTGTGTAGCCGTCGATCGTGACCGGGCTGGTGATCGTGGGCAGTGCCGTCAGCGGCTGGATCGTATGCACGCCGCTGCCGGGAATATTGAAATCGATCAGGTCGGGGCCCACGTTGGCATTGGCATCCAGGATTGCTTGACGCAGGGAGCCGACCCCGCTGTCGCTAACACTAGTAACGTTGAAACTCGCGAGCAAATTGCGGTGTTCGAGCCCTTCAAGCAATAGCGAACGTTGTTTGCTTCGTCGCTGCAGGCGGCGCTTGACGGATGGGTTGGAGCTGGTTGCCAAAGGAGTGCGGATTGCGCGCGCAGCAGACATGTCGGTAGGCCTTTTTGAGTGCGAAACAAGGGAGGCAACGTCAGCCGGAAATCCGCGCAAAGGACGCGGCGCCAGCGGACGGAGTGAAAAAAGAGAGATCGAAAGGCGTTTGCACGCAATCAGAGATCTGCGGTGAACTGCGATGCCTTTAGGGCATTCGCGAGGAGGCCGTTTCGCTGCGAGCGTCGAAGCTTACTTTCGTTCGCCTTCAAGGCAACAAGAGCGTCTGTCATAAACCGTTGGCAGCGATAGTATCAAACCGGGAAGGCGAGCGGGCACAGAGTGCTGATTTGATGCGATTATAATTTGCCCGGCGTAACTGTCAATCGGGTTTTCCGATTAGGCGGTTGGGGCAGGTCGTAGCACCGAGTCCCCAGCTCAATTCCCTCGGGTACCTCTGCGTGCTCCTGTTCAACCTTTGGCAGCAGAGCAGTCAGCCGCCGAAGGGAATCTTGCATCATCGTTGATCGGGACACGCCCACGGTATAGCGTTCCTGCTATACCGACTGAAGTCTGGCGTTCTGGTCATCACCGGCAGGCGGCACGGTCTCCTTGTCGTCGCCTAACGGCAAGCGCACGGTAATGCAGGTGCCGCTGCCAGTGTTACTCGTCACGTCGATCGTGCCGTCGTGCGCCTGCACGATTGCCTGGCAGATGCTCAGCCCCAATCCCGTTCCCCGTTTTTCGGCCGTACCGGTACGAGGACGCTTGCCCTGGAAGAAACGCTCGAAGACATGAGGCAAGTCTGCAGAGGGGATTCCCGGACCCGTGTCGTGAACGGAAAACACCACGCTCGATTGTTCGCGATCCAGCCGCAGATTCACCTGCACACGACCTTCGGCAGGAGTGAATTTAAGGGCGTTGTCCAGCAAGTTATAAATGACTTGCCGCAGATGCTGCTGGTTGCCGCTAACAACGACGGCCGGCAGCGCCGGGCATACCAGCTGCACCTCCCGGAATTCCGCGACCCCGCCGAACATGTCCATGGCTTTTTCGATGAGTTCATCCAGTCGCACCTGCTGTTGGATTACCTTCAGCCGTTCGGTTTCCGTCTCGGAAAGCAGCAGCAACTGGTTCACCAGCAGTTCCAGGCAGGCAGATTCTTCAATAACCTCCGTCAGCAACTCCCTGTATTCTTCGTTGGTCCGGCCGCCGGCCAGGGCCACTTCAATACTACTGCGAATGGCAGCCAATGGAGTGCGTAGTTCATGGGCCGAATTGGCCAGGAAGTCACGCCGCTCCTGCAGGTACCTGCCGATTCGATCCAGCAAGCGGTTGAGCGTTTCCGACAGCCGGTCCAGTTCGTCCCCCGTTCCGCGGATTACCAAGCGCTCGTGCAATTGGGAAGGACGCAGCCCGGCCGTGGTGGTGATGATCGCTGCCAGCGGCCGCGTCGCTCGCCCGGCCAGCCAGTACCCGCAGGGCGGGGCGACGAGCAGAACGCCAAACGCCGCCAAGCCTACAAAGCGATCGAGTCTAGCGATGTCGGCCTGAATGGATTCCAGCGACGCGCCGACGCGAATTGTTCCATTCCCAGTCGTGTTGGTCCGTACCGACAAACGCCACTGCCCGACCGTGCGAACCGGCTTGTTGCTTTCCGAGTCCCAAACGCTGGCCGGCGGCGCGTGCTGCGACTGGTAGCGAACCGTTCCGTCGCCGTCGATCAATTCGGCAAACCACTTGTGCTGCGCGTGGCCGGCGTCCTTACGGTCGAGCTGATCGTAGAGCGTTGCCAGCTCTTCATTTTCGTTCAATGCCAGCGAGATCTCCTGCAGGTCTTCTTTGAGCAACTGATCCAGTTCGTGGATCAGCGTGATCCGCACCCCTTCTCGCAGCGCCACCAGCGTCACGCAGGCGGTGACCACAACCACGGCGGCATTCCAGAGACTCAGCCGAGATCGCAGGGAAAGCGTAAACGACCTTCTACTTGGTGCGGAAGGCATAGCCGATTCCTCTCACGGTATGAATGAGTCGTTCTTCAAAGCCACGATCGACTTTCGCTCGCAGCCGGTTGATATGCACTTCGATGACATTCGTGACGCCTTCCCAGTTGGCTTCCCACAAGTGCTCGCAAAGCATCCTGCGAGTGACGGTCTGATTCGCATTCCGCATCAGGAACTCGAGCAAACTGAACTCGGTAGGCGTCAAATCGATTTCCTTGTTCTCGCGGGTTGCGTGACGCGTTCGCAGGTCCAGGACCATCGGACCGTCACGCAGCTCGGTCTTAACTCCCTTACCCGCTCGCCTCGCCAGGGCTTCCAGCCGCGCGGCCAGTTCGGCGAAAGCAAACGGTTTGATCAGGTAATCGTCGGCGCCGGCCTGCAGCCCGTTGACGCGTTCGTCCACGGAACCCAGGGCGGTGAGTACCAACACGGGCGTCTCGCGACCGGCCTGGCGGAGTCGCCGCAGGACATCCAATCCAGAGACGTCGGGCAGCATCAGGTCCAGGACGATGACGTCGAATGGCGCATTCGTGGCCTCCGCCAGGGCGTCTTCGCCTGTCGAAACCCAGGTGCAACCGTGCCCGAGATCCGAGAGGCCGCGCTGCACCGATTTGCCCAGGAGGGAGTCGTCTTCCACAAGCAGCAGATTCATCGTCATGGTGTGCAGTGCGGCGATTGTCAAAGGGCCTTGTCGGAAGCCTTTATTGTACGACAAAACGGCAACACCATACGACAGCGCAGGGATGACGGTACCAGGGGACTGGCTCCATCGTTGTGTTTGGTTTGTCCCGGAATCCCCGGTGGATCGATGGTGCCTGTCCCCCTTTCGCGGCACAATCCCCGCTTCGATCGATTCCACTTGCTGTGGTTTGAGCCAAGATCGCACTCCTCGTTTGAATCCGAGTGGTGGTTCCTTACTGATTTGTAATCTTTCTTCGCCCGCCATCCAACCTTACGGATTTGTAATCAACTATGCACTTCACTGCCGCGTTCCGAAGCGATATTAAGTAGAGGCGCCTCTTATGTCGCCCGTTCACGCGGAAGTGAAACGGTTCTTTGAAATTGCGGAGATGCAGCAAGCATGAACTTTGCCTGCAGCGCGATCGTGAGATGTAGCGCCTTGATCGTGACGCCGACCGAAAAAACTATCCGCCAGTACCCACCTGTTCGTCCCCCTGCCCCCAAAGAGTCCTCGAC
>CALBSZ010000493.1 GCA_937967665.1 uncultured Planctomycetaceae bacterium | reverse complement strand
GTGGCCGGTTTCGTTACCGAAGGAAATGATCGCAATTCGGTTGTTGCCCGCTATGAAGTGCTTTCAGATCGCGATGGCGACGGCGTGATTGACCGTGACGACAACTGCCCGGACGATGCGAATCCCGCCCAAGAGAATCGAGACGGAGACGGTAAAGGTGATGCCTGTGATGCCGATATCGATGGCGACACGGTAGAGAATGGGAGTGATCGCGATCCGTTCGATCCGTTTCTCTGCATCGACCAGGACGGTGATGGAGCGGATGATTGCTCGCAAACCGGCGGACCACCCGATCCGAGCAACGACGGGCCTGATTTTGACGCCGACGGGCAGGCGGATGTGGGCGACCCCGACGACGACAACGATGGCGTATTCGACGGTAACGACGCGGATCGGTTCAACCCCGACGTCTGCGAAGACATCGATGGCGACGGCGCCGACGATTGCAGCGTGGGCGTCGACGGTTTGGGCCCGTTACCGGACAACGACCCGTTTAACGACGGGCCGGATGCGGATGGAGACGGTTTCGTCGACTTTTCCGACAATTGCCCTAACGACGCCAATCCCGGACAGGAAGATTCCAATGGCAATGGCATTGGCGACGCCTGCGAAATCATCGACATTGATCCGCCTGTCTTTGTCGACGATCCGCTGCCGCTGCTGGACTTTGAAGCCAACCAATTCGGGGGCGCCAACCTGACGATCCCCATCCCCGACGTCAACGACGATTTGGATCCCAACCCGTTTGTGTTTTCTAATGTCGATCCGTTTCCCCATTCGTTTCCACTGGGTGATAACATCGTGGAATGGACGGCACGGGACACCGCCGGAAACGAAAGCCAGGCTCCTCAAACCGTTCGCGTCCGAGACACACAACCACCCAGCGCTACGGGTGGTGGGGAGGTGGTCATCGAAGCGACCAGCCCGGCCGGAACGCCATTCACACCGCAGCCGGCATCCGTCACGGACATTGCCGATCCCAACCCGACGGTCACCGATGACGGCCCGCCAACGTATCCGCTCGGCGTCACCACCGTGACGTTCACGGTCCAGGATGCGTCCGGAAACGTATCGACAGCGTCGCGCGACGTCCGTGTCGTCGATACGACGCCGCCGACGTTCGATCTGCCCCTCTCGACGACGACGATCGAACACGACGCGTCCAATTGTTTTGTGTTTACGCCGCCGCTACCCTCGGTTAGCGACAATGGTTACGACACTTCACAGATCACGATCACCAGCACGCGCATCAGCGGTCCCGGTGCGCCTTCCTGCTGGAATCCCGGTACGCACGTCCTCGAATGGTCGATCGTCGATCCCGCTGGCAACCAGCAGCAGGGCACGCAGCAGGTTGACATCCAGCCTTCCGCGGCCACCACGTTTGTCACGGTCGATCTGTCGAGCAACCTGTTGGTTCAGGACACCGTGGGCGGCGATACGGACGATCAGATCGAGTTATCGACTGACGGTACGAATATCTTTGTGTTCGATCCGATCAGTTTTCTCAACACGGACATTGCCGGCGCAGCGGGCGGGGGCAGCCACCGGTTGACCATCCCGCTAGTTAGTTTCACCGGCGATATCCTCGTCGACACGCTCGGTGGCGACGACACCCTGACCATCGACTTCAGTAGTGGCGACTTTGCACGGTCCATTACCTACGACGGTGGGCTCAACAATTCCACGGACCCCGGTGATATCTTGCGCATGGTCGGGACCGGCAACTTCGAGGATGTTCGTCACGCGGTCGTCGATGGTGCTTCGGGGAGCGTCGATATCACCGGAAACCAGACGATTACCTATACCGGATTGGAACCGGTCGTCGACAACTTGAACGCGACCCATCGCACGTTTACGTTCTTGGGCGGTACCGAAACGATCACACTGTCGGATGATGGACAACCGGGTGACAACGAATCGTTCATCGATTCCACGCTGGGCGAATCGATTACGTTTACCAATCCCACCGACACGCTGGAGATCATTCCCGGTTCGGGCGACGACACGGTCAACGTCGATGGACTGGACAGTAGCTTCGCCGCCGATCTTACCATCTCGAGTGTGAACGGACCGACCAGTGGTCTGAACATCCTGGGCGACATCAGCTACAACCCGATGTCGCCGAGTGGCAGCAATCCGGTGGGTGCGGAACTGGATGTCGACCCAGTGCGGGACCTTGTCTACCTGTCGGCCGGTTACGGAGGCGGATCAAAGGTGATTCGCTTCGATACTACCGACCCCACGGCCATTGGGCCATTCAGCGATGTCGGAGGCGGCTACGGCAGCGGCGTGGCGGTGGATCCGGTTACGGGCCGTTACGCAGCGACCAACGGTTTTGGTGGACAACTACGCGTCTTCAATCCGGATACCACGATCTTTCATACCGCAAGCATCTCTGGTTGCGGCGGCAGTGTGGCGGCGGGCAGCGGTACGTTTGGTGTCAGTACGCAGTGTTCGGACAACTTCTTTATCTACAATCAATCGTCCATGACGATTTCTAATGGCCTGGATGGAACCAACGTCGGCTCGGCCGTCGAATACAATCCGGCCACGGGCCGCTACTATCGGATGCGGACTCCCGCGCCGTTTTTCGCCCACGAAACGAACTCTGCATCCGACAACGGCACCGTTCCCATTTCCTCGACCGCCGTCGTCAAGGCAGCCAATAGCGTCACCAACGTCGTCTACTATCAGGACGGCACTAACCCCAACTCGACAATCGCGGCCATTGACGGCACGACTCACGCACCGCTCGGCGGTTTTACAACCATCACGGGCCTTTCAGGCACGGGCGATGTGGCCGTCGATACGAACCAGAATCGAATCTACGTCGCCACGTCGTCTGGCATTCAAACCTTTGACGGTTTCACCGGCGTGCTGCTCGACACGTTTGCACTGCCGGACGGCTACGTGCCCCATCGGCTGGAAATGGAAGACGGCGACGATCGCCTGTATGTCAATTCCGCCAAGTCCAACACCGATCACCGCCTGTTCGTCATTCAACCCGGCGATGGCAACGACGTCGTCAACATCAACGGCCCGCTGACTCTTGCGGCCAATAAGTCGCTGGACGTGACGGCCGATACGATTAACATCGCGAGTGGAACGGTTGATACGGGCGGAGGTAATCAAACGTACAACGGCGCCGTACTGTTGAACGACAATGTGACGCTGTCGGGAGCGGATGTGACCATTCACGGGACGGTGGATTCGTCTTTATTTGACGGCACGGCCGCCGATTTCGCCGCCACGCCTGGCGTGTCGTTCCCGACACGGACACCGACCGCCAATGGAACTTCGCTGGATTTCGGAACGGGTGGCGCGTTCGATCGCCTGGCCGAATTCCCGTTGTATTCCGCGGGCGAACTACCGACCGATCGTCCCGTCGAAATCTCTTTTGTCGCCGATGTCACACCACTCACGGCGGACAACGATGTCATGATTGGGCTCACTGATGGCACCAGTGTCGTGCTCTTTACGCGTGGTGACAACAACGGCGGCCAGGGAGTTGCTCACGAAGGGGATGACACGGGCAACACGGTCAACGCATCCGGTCCGAATCTATTCACCGGAGCCGGACAACCCAACTCGTTCAGTGCCACGTTCACTTTGGATGCGACCACTTCCGTCCTGGGTACGATCGGTACGATGTCTGGATCGCACACCTATACGCGCACGCTAGATCGTGCGGCCCCCATCAGCCTCGTGTGGATCGCCAACACACCGGGTAGCGAGCAATACCGTCTCAACGAGTTGTCCATTTCAGGACCGAAGAACCTTGCGATCGATGCGAGCGAAGATGTGGAAATCAACGCCGTCGTCGGAGGACTGGATAACGTCGATTCCGTCGATATCACTGCCAGCCGTAGTATCTTGTTGAGTCCCGGGTCCAGCATCCGCACACGCAATGGTGGGATCACCTTGACGGCCAATCCAACCGGAACAACGCCCGGCAACTTTCACGGTGTTGAATTGAACGGCGCGTCGCTCCAAACAACCGGTAGCGGCAACATCGATATTGATGGCAGCGCCGCTGCGAACGGAAACGTCGACAGCAACAAGTTTGGCGTCTACCTGCATAGTGGATCTATGATCAGCTCTTCCGCAACCGGTCCGACTGCCGGCACGATCTCGATCGACGGGGTGGGTATGGATGGGATTGCGGGCGGCGACGGCATTTTCATCAATGGCACGACGACCTCCATTACGTCGGTGGATGGAGACATCTCGATCGTAGGAACAGGTGGACAGGGAACAGGCATTCTGAACGTTGGTGTGCTGATCATCGACATCGACGGCATTCATTCAACCGGAACCGGCGCTGATGCGGCCGACATCTCCATTCACGGAACGGCGGGGACCGGCACCAATGGTCTGTATGGCGTTTCGCTGCAGGGTATGACGACCGGCGTGACAGCGGTGGCTGGTGACGTCACCATCGTTGGGACGGGCGGGACGGGCGCAGGACCCTTCAATCACGGCGTCTACTTTGATGACGACTCACGCACGCAGGTCACTAGCGGCACGCTTTCGGTCATGGGAACAGCAGGTGGAGGTGACGCGGCGGGCGTGTCGCTAGGATTTGAAAACGTCACCGCGGGCCAGCTCGTCTCGGTAGGCTCAGGCGAGATCGTCATTACAGCGACTGGCAATGGGGCCACGTCCGATTTCACCAGCGGCCCGGGCAGCATCCTCGGCGATGCCACTCATGCTGGCGCAGCCAGTCCCGCTACCGGCAACATTACCATCAACGCCAACTCCATCGACCTGCTCGGAACCACCCACGTCGAATCGGACGGTATGCTGACCATCCAACCCCGCACGCCCAGCACGACGATCGGCCTGGGCGGCGGCACTGGAACGCTGAATCTCGAGGACACAGAACTCGGTTTCCTGCAAGACGGTTTTAGTTCGATCACCATCGGCGATACGACAGCGGCAATTGCAGCACGAGGGGATGTCGATATCGACACGGTCACGTTCAACGATCCCGTCACCATCGCCGGTAATACGATCAACGACGGCACGGGACTTGATCTTCAGAACACGGACGGAACGCTTCCCACAGTAACGCTGGACGGTAACGTGTCGCCTGGACAGTCGCCGGGACGACTTATCTCGTACGCGAATCTCGTTATCGAAGATAACAGCGAACTCACGGTCGAGATTCTCGGTCCGGCTACCGGTACAGCGGGAACGGACTTCGATCAGATATCCGTTAATGGCACGGTTTCCATCGGAGCAACAGTCGCGCTAACGGTCGACACGACTGGGCTTACGGCGGGCGAGATCGCCGATGGTGACGAGTGGATCATCATTACCAACAACTTGTCTGACCTGGTCAGCGGCACTTTTGACGGCTTGACCAATGACGGCGACGAAGTTATCGCCGACGTCAACGGACTGGGATATGCGCTGGACATTACCTACACGGGTGGAGATGGCAACGACGTGGCGCTGGTAGCACGAGCGTTAGCAACGACCTCCGTACGTGTCGTTGGCAACGATCTTGTGGTTACCGATGTCGACGGCACCGTCGACAACCAGTTCCGAATCTACTCTAGCGCTACGCATTTCAGAATCATCGATGACAGTGGCAATTCCATCGACTCGGGCGGGTTGGCAAGCGATGGAGAAGGCACTTCCGCGATGAGTATTCCGTACAGTGCCTTTAGTGGCGGCGTGATCATCCAGGGCGAAGGGGGCAGCGACAGCCTGGAAATCGGGTACGGACTCAGTCCGGATCCTGACTTTGACATGCGTGCCATTACATTCAACGGCGGCAATCCTGCCACCGGCACCGGCGACTCGCTGACACTGGGAGGCGGGACATTCGCCCATACCATTTACGACTTCACTAACGCATCTGATGGCAGTATTCGAGTCGACGTCAATGGCGGGGACCCAGCTGACGCACAGCTGATCAACTACACCGGCTTGGAGCCGATCACATCAACCATTAACGCCACCGACGTGACGTTGAATTACAGCGCTGCTAGCGAAACGATCACCGTCAGTGACGCAGGCACCGGACAAACCAATGTCAACTCGACGGCGGCCGAGACTACGACGTTTAGCAACCCCAGCGGGACACTGACGATCAACGCCGGAAGTGGTGGTGACACGATTCACGTCGACAGTCTTGCCTCCAGCTACCCAGCCAACATTCGTATTGAAGGTCAGTTGGGTAGCGATACGCTCAGTCTCAATACCAGTTTAAGCCTCAACGGCAGCTTTACCGCCAGCGCGGAAACCATTAATGGGGCTGACATTGTCACGAACGGCGGCAACGCGTCGTTTACGTCCAATTCACTTCTCTACCGCAATGACATCGTTACTAATGGCGGAGACATCACGTTCGATATCATTGGCACGCTGGAGCTGCAGTGCATTGTTGATTCGAGTGGTGGCGACGTATCGCTCACCGCCGGCGACTTGGAACTGATAGGGTCGATCGACGCTGGTGCTGGATCGGTTACGTTCCTTCCCGCCGAGGCGGATGCGGTGATCGAACTAGGAGGCACGTCGGCGTCGCTCGGCCGGCAAGTGTTCGCAACGCTGGCTGGGGGAATAACGCAAGACTCCATCAAGACGATGACGGTGGATTCCAGTGGCAACGTCTACTTGACAGGATTGTTGGATGGCGGCGGAACGGACTTCGCGGGGAATACCGTCACGGGATTGGGTGGCAGAGACGTATATGTGGCGAAGCTGGATAGTAGCGGAACGCAGCAGTACTTCAAATTGGCTGGCGGCACGACCGCTTTTGATTTCGTCGATTTTATGGAAGTCGATGGCAATGGTAACCTGTACTTGGCGGGAACTGTGTTCGGTGGAGGAACCGATTTCGCGGGTGACACGTTCAGCGGATTCGGTGATCGTGATTTATTTGTGGCGAAGCTCGACAGCAATGGAACGCAACAGTACTTCAAGCTGGCAGGCGGAGTTGACTCGGACGCTGCGAATGACATGCACGTCACAAACAGTGGCGAAGTCATTATCGCCGGCCACGTGGAAGGCGGCGTTGATTTCGCCGGAATGCCGGTGGACGCTTTTGGAGAAGCGGACATTTTTGCCGCCAAACTTGATAGTAGCGGGAATCAGGTTTACTTTCGTGTCGTCGGCGGACCGAGCGAAGATACGCCCCCGGCCCACCGTTTGATTGTCGATACGAGCGGGTCGGCATGCATTACGGGCATTAGCAGCGGCTTCCGGGCAAAAGAGTTCGACGGCACATCAATAGGGTCTGCAAACAGCGACACGTTCGTAGCGAAACTGGATAGTGGCGGCACTCAGCAGTACTTCAATCTTTCTCGCGGCACCAAGGCTGGGGCGTTCATTGCACTCGATAGTGGCGGCAATCTGTTGGTCGCGGGTTACCGAGACGGCAGTGGAGAAGACTTTGGGGGAAATACGATCACAACCGGCGCCAATGATCTGTACCTGGCCAAGTTGGACAACAGCGGCAACCAGGTCTACTTCCAACTCGCAGGAGTCGGTGGAGGAGCGAATCAAGTTTCCGCTATCACTTTGGACGCGAGTGACAACGTCTACGTGACAGGTAAATTTGATTCCACTGGAACGGACTTTAGCGGCGCCACGGTAACAGCAAACGCTGATGATATGTTTGTCGCCAAACTGAATAGCGTTGGCACGCAACAATACTTTAGAGTAGCGGGTGGCCCAGCACTTGATTTGATAAGTTCACAAAACTTCGGTGGTTTGACGGTCGACGGCAGTGGTAGCGCGTATCTGTCTGGCCGCATCAATGGGGGGACCGATTTTGCTGGCGGACCGGTCAACTCATTCGGCAGTTTGGACATGTTCGTCGCCCGCTTAGATGCGACCGGCAACCAGGATTTCTTCCAAGTCGCAGGTAGTACAGCGCACGACTTTAGTCGGCATTCTGCTGTTGATGGTAATGGTAACGTGTACTTGACAGGTTTCATTGCCGGCGGAGGGACAAACTTTGCCGGGGATCCCATCAGTGGCTCG
>CALBSZ010000492.1 GCA_937967665.1 uncultured Planctomycetaceae bacterium | reverse complement strand
TGACTTTGATATTGTTTTTCTTTGCCAGGCCGCTCCAGTTTGCCGCCGGCATGCCTTTGGCCTTAAGGATTGTCGGATCATTGCACGGTCTGCTGTTCGTTTGCCTGGTGGGAATGTTCCTGCTGGCCATCAAGATGATGCCGCCGTCCGCCCGGATGGCGGCGTTCGGGATCATCGCCGCCGTGCTGCCATTCGGACCATTTGTCTTTGATCGCTGGTTGTCTAGGATGGAGGAGGCGAGCGTTCAGATGGAGGGCGAGCGATAATGCCCCGCCCGCGGGCGCTTCGAGGCGCCCGCGCCTGCGGAACCGCTCCTTTGTTCGCCCGCTTTCTTTTTTTTCACTTTGGTTAACCGCAACTGGTTTGCAGGGGCAGGACCGTGCCGCGAGACTCGTCCAGTCGTCAGAAATTCGAGAAGTATCGCACCGACTTTCGAGACCGCGCCAAAGCCCCGGATGGCGAAAAAGCGAAGAAACGCGAACGCAGCGCGCTGGTACTCATCCGCAGCTTCCTGAGTTTGCTTGGCGACCATCGTCGTGCACTCGCCCTTTCGCTATCCACGTTGACGCTGGCGACACTGCTGGCTTTGATTCCCCCCGCGGCCACCAAGTTCATTGTCGACTACGTACTTGGCGAGAAACCGCTTCCGCCCGCCCTCCCCTCCTGGATCCCGCGTGATCCGTGGACGTTGTTGGTGTGCATCGTTGTGGGGGTTGTGGTCATTTCGTTCGTCAAAATCCTGTTGCACATCTGGGGACGCTGGCATGCCACGCGGGTCACGAAACTGGTCCAGATGTTGGTTCGCAAACGTGTTTTCGAACATGCGGTGCGGCTGCCGCTGCATCGAGTTCATGAACTGAAAGCGGGCGGCGCCGCCAGCATCCTGCGGCAGGACGCGGGGAGCGTGGGGGAATTGATCTTCGGCATGCTGTACAACCCGTGGCGCGCGGTGATCCAGTTGTTGGGCAGCCTGCTGGTTCTGGCGTGGGTCGACTGGCGGTTGCTGCTCGGCGCCGTGTTCATTGTGCCCGTCGTCTACATCACTCACCGGACGTGGATCAGTCGGATTCGACCGCAGTTCCGCCGCATCCGTGCGCAGCGCGAAGAAGTGGATGCGCTGGCGACCGAGTCGTTTAGTGGTATGCGCGTCGTCCGCGCGTTCAGCCGCCAGCGTTCCGAAACAACACGGATCATGCGTGGCAATCACGTCATGGGACGTCAGGAACTCTATGCCTGGTGGTGGATGCGGACGATCGAAATCATTTGGGAATTGCTCATGCCCCTGGCCAGCGCCGCGCTGTTATTATACGGCGGCTGGTGCGTGCTGCAGGGAACCCTGACACTGGGCGACCTGATGATGTTCCTGGTCTACTTGCTGATGCTGCTGGGCCCGCTGGCCGTGTTGGCGCAGAGTGCCGCGCAGTTTCAGAACAGCCTGTCGGGATTCGATCGCGTATTGGACCTGCTGCAAGAGCCTCGCGAAATGGAAACGACCGCGGCGACGGTCACGCTCAAGCCGCATGAATTCGTAGGGCAATTGACGTTCGAAAACGTCAGTTTTCGCTATCCGCAAGCGGAGGCGTTTGCCTTGGAGGACTTCTCGCTGCAGGTCCGCGCCGGGGAAACGATCGCGCTGGTAGGGCCCAGCGGCGCGGGCAAGACCACGCTCTGCAATCTGGTTGCCCGGTTCTACGATCCGACTCGTGGCCGCGTGTTGCTCGACGGCCGTGACTTGCGCCAGATCGATGTGGAAAACTACCGCGAGTTGCTCGGGATTGTCGAACAAGATATCTTCTTGTTCGATGGAACCGTGGCTCAGAATATTGCCTACGGCGCGCGGCAGAGCTCCCCCGCGGACATTCAGCGCGCCGCGGAGATGGCTCACGCCGCTGAATTTATCGAGCAGATGGAACGCGGCTACGACACCATCATCGGAGAACGCGGTGTGAAGCTGAGCGGTGGTCAGCGGCAACGCATTGCGATCGCCCGTGCCATCCTGGCCGACCCGCGGATCCTGATTTTGGACGAAGCCACCAGCAACCTCGACACCGAAAGCGAGCGGCTGATTCAAGAGAGTATCCGGGAACTCGTCCAGGACCGCACCTGTTTTGTGATCGCCCACCGGCTGAGCACGATCACCAGTGCCGACCGCATCGTGGTGCTGGAAGACGGCCGGCTTCGCGAAATCGGAACCCACCAATCGCTCATGGCCGACGACGGCAAGTACCGCGAGATGGTACTGCTGCAAACCAGCCCGAATTACATCGGTACGCCGTCCGCTTGACGAATTTCCCGGAAGCCGCGGACGCAGGCAGTGGGCCATTCGCCGGCGGCTTTCGCCCCGCCTGCATGCCGCGGTCCATCGACTCCGTCGAGCCGTAGAGAGCTTTTTTGGGGCGGAAGCGGCCGGAAATTCGCGTTTCCGGCGTACTCCCGTATTCGCTCCCTACTTCCTATAATACGAGGTTTCCTGTTCCGCCTGAGACGGCGGTTTTTTTGTTGCTGGAAAGGATGCTGATGGGTATCGCCGCGGAAGCGAAGGAAGCGACCACCAGTCGCGTATCAGACGAACATGTCCTGGTGTTGGACTTTGGGTCGCAATACGCCCAACTCATCGCGC
The DNA here is from genome assembly GCA_937967665.1 of uncultured Planctomycetaceae bacterium. Lineage (GTDB taxonomy): Bacteria > Planctomycetota > Planctomycetia > Pirellulales > Pirellulaceae > CALBSZ01. The sequence goes on along the minus strand of CALBSZ010000492.1, from coordinate 5,384 downwards.
GGCGCGTACGCGAGCAAAGTGTGTATTGCGAGATTGTTCGTCACGATATTCCGGCCGAAAACGTCAAGCTGCGTAATCCCAAGGGTTTGATCCTGTCCGGCGGCCCTGCCAGCGTTTACCAGGATGGCGCCCCAAAATGCGATCCGGACATTTTTGCTTTAGGCATTCCTGTCTTGGGCATTTGCTACGGGATGCAGTTGGCTTGCGACGCGCTGGGCGGCAAAGTGGATAGCACTCCGTCCCGCGAATACGGTCGCGCCACCGTGCACGTCAATTCGCACGATGATCTGTTTGCCGGGATTCCAGACCGTACCGACGTCTGGATGAGTCATGGCGATCAAGTGTCCGGAGTTTCCGACGACTTCATCCCGCTGGCCGCAACCGGCACGTGCCCCTTTGCCGCCGTGAAGCACGCCACCCTGCCCGTCTACGGTTTGCAGTTCCATCCCGAAGTCACGCATACGCCGTTGGGCGGTATGGTGCTGCATAATTTCCTTACCGGCGTCTGCCAGTGTACGGGAACCTGGCAGCTGGAAGACTTTGCCAATGAAACCATTGCTCGGATCCGTGGCGAGGTCGGGGACGCACGTGTGATTTGCGGCCTGTCCGGAGGAGTCGATTCAGCCGTGACGGCGGCCTTGCTGTACCGCGCGATCGGCGCGCAGCTGTCGTGCATTCTCGTCAACAACGGTTTGTTGCGCAAAGAAGAACAGGCGGCCGTGCTCCGCGAGTTTACCGATCACTTCAAGGCAGACTTACACATCGTGGACGGCGAACAGCGCTTTCTTAACGAACTGGCGGGCGTTACCGAGCCTCAAGAAAAGCGGCGGCGGATCGGGCATGCGTTCATCGAGTGCTTCAAAACCGAAGCAGCCAAGATCAAGGACGCCAGGTTCCTGGCCCAGGGAACCCTCTATCCCGATGTGATTGAAAGCGGCGCCGCCAAGGACGGGCCGGCCGCGACGATTAAACTGCACCACAACGTTGGGGGGTTGCCCGAAGAACTCGGGTTCCAACTCGTGGAACCCCTTCGCGACCTGTTTAAGGACGAGGTGCGACGGCTGGGCCTGGAATTGGGGCTTCCCGAAGAGCTGGTTTGGCGGCATCCGTTCCCAGGACCCGGCTTGGCCGTCCGCTGCCTGGGCGAAGTGACCAAGGAGAAACTGGATATCCTGCGGGAAGCCGACGCCATCGTCGTGAACGAAATCAAGGCGGCCGGCCTCTATCGCCAGACGTCGCAAGCGTTTGCCGTGCTGCTGCCCGTGCAGAGTGTCGGTGTGATGGGCGACGCTAGAACGTACGAGAATGCGATCGCCATTCGTTCCGTCGATACCGACGACTTCATGACCGCGGATTGGAGTCACCTGCCCTATGAACTGCTGGCCCGCATGTCCACCCGCATCATCAACGAAGTCAAAGGTGTCAACCGCGTCGTCTACGACATCAGCAGCAAGCCGCCGGCGACCATCGAGTGGGAGTGACTACTGCCTGTGTCAAGTTTCGATTTTGGGGTGGCTGGGATCGAGCGTAGCGAGCCCCCAGCGTGCAATGAATCCCAACTCTGAAGTTGGGCAAAGCACTAGAAGCGATTGACGGCCGGCACCGGCGGTCGTAACACGCGTCGAACGCGTTCACCAGCGTCAGCTGAAGGGGATCTTGTTGGTCGCGTCGCTGAAGGCAACGGTGGCACAGTGACGTCGGCGTAGCGGGCCGAAACCAATAACGGGGATGGAGCACGAAGCAGTGGCGTCCAAACAGATTGAGCTTCGCGGAGTTGCCGTTCACAATCTGCGCAACATCGACCTCGACATTCCACATCGGCAACTCGTGGCGTTGTGCGGTGTCAGCGGCAGCGGCAAAACCAGTTTGGCACTTGACACGCTCTACGCCGAAGGACAGCGGCGTTACATCGAGAGTTTTTCGGCGTACACGAGGCAGTTCCTGGAAAAGATGGAAAAGCCGGATGCCGATCGGATCGATGGTATTCCGCCGGCGGTGGCGGTAACACGCCGGCAACCGTCGCAATCCAGCCGCGCGACCGTCGGCACGGCCACCGAGACGACCGACTACCTGCGCCTGCTGTACGCCAAGATCGCGTCGGTGTTCTGCCCGGTTTGCCAGCGTCCGCTGCAAAAGGATACTCCGGATCTTGCCGCGGCGCGACTCCGCGACCTGCCGGACGGCACGCGATTCATGATTGCGTTCGACTGCCAGTCGGGATTTGGTGACTTGCAAGAGCAGTGATTTGCCCGGGTGATCGTAAATCAACAGACGGCCATGCTGGCCGACCTGGCCGCGGACTTTGCCGGGACAGCCGCGGTGGTGGTGGATCGCTTGTCGGCAGGCCATGCGGCGGAACAGCGGGTGCGCGAGTCGCTGGAAACGGCGTTCCTGGCCGGCCACGGGCGCTGTGCCGCGCTGGTGGAAACGAGCAGGGCCGACGATCCGGGCGAATGGGTCGACGGCAAGAAGTGGTCTCGCCTGGAGTTCAGTCGCGCGCTGGTCTGCACGGCGTGCCAGGTGGAAATGCCCGATCCCGAACCGCGACTGTTCAGTTTCAACAGTCCCTTGGGCGCGTGTTCGCACTGCGAAGGCTTTGGCAACGTGGTCGAGATCGACATGGATCGCGTCGTACCGGATCCCGGTAGGTCGCTGCGGGAAGGCGCCATCGCGCCTTGGAATACACCCGCCTACGAACATGAGCTGCAGGAACTGCTGGCGCTGGCCGACGACTACGACTTGCCCACCGACGTACCGTATGCGGAACTCACCGACCAACACCTGCGACTGATCCGCGAAGGCGTCCCCGAGCGGGACTTTGGGGGACTCAACGGCTTCTTCGCCTGGCTGGAAAAGCGCAAATACAAAATGCATCTTCGCGTCTTCTTGAGCCGCTGGCGAAGCTATCGGCCGTGCCCGCAATGCCACGGCGCTCGCTTGCGTCCCGAAGCGCTGGCGGCACGCATCGGCGGCAAGAACATTGCCGAAGTGTGCGCCTTGACGATCCGCGATGCGCTTGACTTCTTCATCCAACTCGAACTGACACCGTGGCAGCGCCAGGTGGGGCACATCATGCTGGAACAAGTTACCTCGCGGCTGCGGTATCTTGACGAAGTGGGTGTCGGCTACCTGGCTTTGGACCGCGTGCTGAAGACCTTGAGCGGCGGCGAGGGGCAGCGCGTTTCGCTCACGACGGCACTCGGTTCCAGCCTGGTGAACATGCTGTACGTGCTGGATGAACCCTCCGTGGGACTGCATTCGCGCGACGTCGAGCGACTTTTGAAGACGATTTCCGGACTGCGCAACCGCGCCAACACGGTGATCCTGGTGGAGCATGAACCCGCCATGATTCGCGCCGCCGATGAAGTCATTGAGATCGGTCCGGGTGCGGGGCAGCGCGGCGGTGAAGTCGTCTTTCAAGGCACGCCCGCGGAGTTGGAACAGGACTCGCAAAGTCTGACGGGCGCGTTCCTCTCGGGGCGCCGCGGCGCCACGCTGCCCGAAACGCGCCGCGCTCCGAATCACGGTTGGATTCGTCTGGCCGGGGCACGCGGCAACAATCTGCAGAACCTGACCGTCGAATTCCCCTTAGGCGTGCTCTGCGTCGTCACCGGCGTCAGCGGCGCGGGCAAGAGTACCCTGGTGGAAGGGACGCTGTATCCGGCGCTGTGTCAGCGCAAGCGAAAAGAGAACGGCACCGGGTATCCCTACGACGACGTTTTCGGCGACGGGCAGGTGGACGACATTGTGTTGATCGATCAGAGCCCCATCGGGCGATCGCCGCGGTCGAACCCGGTGACCTATATCAAGGCCTTCGATCAAATCCGCGCCGTCTTCGCCGAAACGACCGAAGCGCGAACGCACAATTACACGGCCGGACACTTCAGCTTCAATGTGGACGGCGGCCGCTGCACGGCTTGCGACGGGGACGGCTACATTGTGATCGACATGAACCTGTTGGCGGATGTCTATATGAAATGCAGCCACTGCCACGGTAAACGCTATCGCCGCGAGATCCTGGACGTCCTCTATCGCGGCAAGAATATCGCCGACGTTCTGGAAATGACCGTCCGCGAGGCTTTTTCTTTCTTTCGCGGGCAGACCAAGGTGCAGTCGAAGCTGAAACGGCTGATCGACGTCGGCCTGGACTATCTCCGCCTCGGCCAGCCGGCCAATACCCTCTCGTCGGGCGAATCGCAGCGCCTGAAACTCGCCGCCTACCTGTCGACCGCCAAACGTAACCGTACCTTGTTCATCATGGACGAACCGACTACCGGCTTGCACTTTGCCGACGTCGTGCAGTTGCTGGACTGTTTCGACGCGCTGGTGAATGTCGGTCATTCGCTGATCGTGGTCGAGCACAACTTGCAGCTGATTCGTGCCGCGGATTACGTTATCGACCTGGGCCCCGGCGCCGGCGACCAGGGCGGCCGCGTCATGGCGGCCGGGACACCCGAGCAAGTCACCCATCAGGAATCCATCACCGGCCAGTATCTCCGTGAAGCACTGGCGGATTAAGCTTCGTGTTGAGTTGACGGTGGTGTGCTCCCCAAAACTTGATCCAGATGGTTTGAGAGTTTAGAGCCCGCTGACGGGCCAGGAGAATGTCGGAAAACCGCGGTACTGACCCACAGCGATTTCGTCAGTTGGAGGTTTAAGAATGAAACGGCGGCCCAGGAAGTCGATTTCTCGTCGACAGGGTCCCAAGACATCGGCTGGAATTCGCAAAGCACATCGTTCATTTCGGCGCTTTTCAATGCGATCGCTCCTGATTTGTATCGGCCTGATCTGCGTGACGTTTGCACTATACACGAACACTAGGATTCGGCACCGAAGAATGTTTGGACCGTTCGTAGCAAAGGGGGCAAGCCTAACGTATGAATTCCAGTACAGCGAGGATTACCTCACATGGTCACGGGACGGCGTACGCGATACGTGGGAACCGCAATGGCTACGAGAATTACTCGGTCCGTTCGTATTTCACGAAGTTGTCGGCGTTAGTGATAACGCAGATTTGATCACTGACGCTGACCTCGAGCGGTTAGCAGAATTCTCGCAGCTCCGCGTTCTACTTGTTGGAACATCAGTCAGTGAGCGTGGGGTCAATACACTTTGCAGGCTTACGAATTTGCGTGTCCTTGCGCTTGAAAGAACGCCCGTAACGCGAGCCGCCTTAATTCGTTTGAGGGACGCGTTACCGAACACGGAAATCCGCGGCCGAACCAAAGGAATCGACGAGTAAGCATCTGGGGGAGGAAACGGGGGAGAAGAAAAGGTGTCAGGAACGAATGGCACTGTCGAGATGCAAAGACCTGTAAAGGTTCCTGACACGAATGGCACTGTCGCCATGCAGCTTGCGCGTAGATTGAGATGGGCGTGACGGA